>NZ_JBQHWF010000063.1:0-443 GCF_052064095.1 Blautia sp. HCP3S3_C4 | reverse complement strand
TTTTATAAGCCAATGGGCTTAAGTGGACTCGAACCACCGACCTCACGCTTATCAGGCGTGCGCTCTAACCAGCTGAGCTATAAGCCCATCTTGAAATCTTTCGATTTCAGTGGAGATGAAGAGATTCGAACTCTCGACCCCCTGCTTGCAAGGCAGGTGCTCTCCCAACTGAGCTACATCCCCATTTGATCTGGCAGCCACCTGCTCTCCCACACCGTCTCCAGTGCAGTACCATCGGCCGCTTAGGTCTTAACCGTCGTGTTCGGGATGGGAACGGGTGTTTCCCCTAAGCGCATCGCTACCAGAAATATCTTTATTCAGTTTCCTTGATAACTCAACAGTAAAACACATTTTTTTCTCTACTTTTTCTTACCTTAGAAAGGAGGTGATCCAGCCGCACCTTCCGATACGGCTACCTTGTTACGACTTCACCCCAGTCATCG
>NZ_JBQHWF010000062.1:0-480 GCF_052064095.1 Blautia sp. HCP3S3_C4 | reverse complement strand
ATGGGAAAAAGGTCTTTTGCGTCAATACGATGGGGCTTTTCAGCGGTGATGGAACAGGATGTACGGCTCGAATTTTAAGAAAACGCGGGGCGACAATACTCGGCGGTTTGCAGATCAAAATGCCGGATTCCGTCTGCGACAGCAAACTGCTGAAGAAAACGCCAGAGGAAAACCAGGAGATCGTCCGTCAGGCCGACCAAAAGATAGAAGCTGCCGCACGGCAGATCAAGCAAGGAAACTACCCCCAGGACGGGCTGTACTTCTTTTCCCACCTGAAGGGACTTTTTGGACAGCGGCTGTGGTTTTACGGCAAGACGGCGGGATACACAGACAAGCTGAAGATCAGCGAAAAATGCGTGGGCTGCGGGCTGTGCGTCTCTTTATGCCCCACGAAAAATCTCTCCCTGCGAGACGGGAAAGCCACCGCGGAAGACCGGTGTACCATGTGTTACCGCTGTATCAGCCGCTGTCCCCAAAAGG
>NZ_JBQHWF010000061.1:0-486 GCF_052064095.1 Blautia sp. HCP3S3_C4 | reverse complement strand
TTCCTAATCCGCCCTAGTAGTGGGAAGGATACAGCCGAGACCAAGGGTGTCCTATTCATGGCAACGACCATGATTAACGCGAGGGGAATCTGAAGGAAGGTGGAGGCAAATCTCCGGTCTGACGAATAGAAATCACATCAGGCTACAGTTAAGGATAAGGCTGCATAACAAGTCGAAGTCCAATAACTACTCGGAATTATCTGTAGTAAATGTGGCAGATATATGGAGAGAAAGTGACGTGTGGTACCTAGGGAGGTCTCGTCAGCGGATGAAAACAGAGTATGAAATCCGTGAGTAACAACGAATGACGAGAAGTCAGCAGAAGCCATAGTAGACCGATGGCTGCAAACATCGGCGAAGGGCTGAACTTTAGGAGACACAAGCAATGAATGTAACTGAAAGTGGATTTAAGAACAGACAACTTCATATAGAAGACTATCTGCAAATGGTATCTGCGGAACAGAAAGAGTATGCAGAAGTGTTCGA
>NZ_JBQHWF010000060.1:0-512 GCF_052064095.1 Blautia sp. HCP3S3_C4 | reverse complement strand
TCCGCCGGCCTTAGGATTCTCTCCTCATCCACCTGTGTCGGTTTACGGTACGGGTACGGTATAAACAATAGCGGCTTTTCTTGACGCATGGGTCACGGACTTCGCTACTTTATTTCGCTCCGCATCACGGCTTCCCATTGCCACCCGGATTTGCCAAAGTGGCTGGTACCACGCTTGCACCGGGCTCTCCATTCCCGGCTTCCGCTTTCCTTACGTGTCCCCACAGTTCTGTCATACCGCAGTACAGGAATCTCCACCTGTTGTCCATCGGCTACGACTCTCGTCCTCGCCTTAGGCCCCGACTTACCCAGAGCAGATCAGCTTTACTCTGGAAACCTTGGATATTCGGCCATAAGGATTCTCACCTTATTCTCGCTACTCATTCCGGCATTCTCTCTTCCATGCAGTCCACAGCTCCTTTCGGTACTGCTTCTTCCCGCATGCAATGCTCCTCTACCAACCTTTCGGTTCCTTAGTTTCGGTGGCGCGTTTCAGCCCCGGACATTTTCGGC
>NZ_JBQHWF010000059.1:0-518 GCF_052064095.1 Blautia sp. HCP3S3_C4 | reverse complement strand
GTTCCATCCGGTCTCGTATGCGAAAACTTAATAGAAATTTCTCTTGCCCTCTGCATAGCGGCTCTGCTCAAGTCATCATTCGTTTGTACTAATGGCTTTCCATTCTTTGTTCTTTCAATATTTGTCAACCTGAAAATTTCTGCTGCAAACTGTTCTTCACTCATCTGCGGAGCAGGTGTTTCCTCCGGAATATACGGATTATCATTATCATCGTCTCCATCATCCCCGCTTGGTACAAATACCTTTACCCCATTCGCATCAAACTTTCCGCGTACACTATTACGGTTTACACATCCCACAACTGTGTATATATTGTCGCAGTTAGTATAAGGAAATTCATCAACATAAGATGTTCCTGTGGTGTTCCCAAGATAAAGCCATTCGGTGTTATTTTTGTTTCTGATGTATACGATATACTTATCAGCTCCACCAGCCTTTTTCCATGAAATGGTAACGCCTTCTGTATCCTTATCATAAGTTGCAGAAATAAGTTTAACTGTCTGCGGAACTGTAGATGC
>NZ_JBQHWF010000058.1:0-520 GCF_052064095.1 Blautia sp. HCP3S3_C4 | reverse complement strand
CACGACGGTTAAGACCCAATCGGCCGATGGTACTGCACTGGAGACGGTGTGGGAGAGCAGGTGGGCGCCAGATCAAAAAGAAAACAACAGGCTGGAAGCCTGATGAAGATAAAACAGGCATTGGAAAGTGAGTCCTGTCGGAAACAGGATGGAGCCAGATATGAACCGTCAAGTCCGGTGCTAACCCGTATCAGCCGGGAAGAGCTGTTAAGATATGCTGGTTTTACCAGTGATTAGAGATTTTAAAAGAGTTTAAGATTTCTAATGACTGATAAAGCATCAGTCAATATGTACCTTGAAAACTGCATACATGAAATTTGATTAAAAGTTAATCAAATATCCTTGATACAAAACGTTAAGAGATATGAGAGTATCTCATAAAACGCAAGATAGGAAGACATCGATATATCTGTTATTAACAGAGTTATCAAACAATGAGAATCAAACGACCGCATCACCTACGCTAGGGTGATGAAGCGAAAGGTCAAGCAATAAGGGCACAGGGCGGATGCCTTGGCAC
>NZ_JBQHWF010000057.1:0-541 GCF_052064095.1 Blautia sp. HCP3S3_C4 | reverse complement strand
AGCCTCCCACCTATCCTGTACATGCAATACCGAGTCCCAGTACCAAACTGGAGTAAAGCTCCATGGGGTCTTTCCGTCCTGGCGCAGGTAACCAGCATCTTCACTGGTACTTCAATTTCACCGGATGCATTGTCGAGACAGCGCTCAAATCATTACGCCTTTCGTGCGGGTCGGAACTTACCCGACAAGGAATTTCGCTACCTTAGGACCGTTATAGTTACGGCCGCCGTTTACTGGGGCTTAAATTCAAAGCTTCGCTTGCGCTAACCTCTCCTCTTAACCTTCCAGCACCGGGCAGGCGTCAGCCCATATACCTCACCTTTCGGTTTCGCATAGACCTGTGTTTTTGCTAAACAGTTGCTTGAGCCTATTCTCTGCGGCCTGGTTTCCCAGGCACCCCTTATCCCTAAGTTACGGGGCCATTTTGCCGAGTTCCTTGACAATGCTTCTTCCGCCGGCCTTAGGATTCTCTCCTCATCCACCTGTGTCGGTTTACGGTACGGGTACGGTATAAACAATAGCGGCTTTTCTTGACGCATGG
>NZ_JBQHWF010000056.1:0-548 GCF_052064095.1 Blautia sp. HCP3S3_C4 | reverse complement strand
CTGCACGAGCCTCTCCACCCGCTGTCCTTTCGGGGCTGGTGGCTGGCGGCGGGAGGGGGTGTAGATTGGTGGCTGGTATGGGGAGGGGGCGTAGTGTTTGGGGTTGGTGGAAAGAAGAATAGTGACTGGGAATGATAAAAAATAAAAAAAGATAAAAAAAGTAAAAAAGGGGGTTGACAGTGGGGGATAGGAGTGTTATATTAGTTGAGCTGTCGGAAATAATTGTTTCTCAGATAGGGACAATTATAATAGATTTCTGAAAGAAAAAAGAAATTAAAAAAAGTGCTTGACAACTTAAAATCTTTGTGTTAAAGTAATCAAGTCGCTTGAACAGAGCTGACAGTTATGTATCTGGACAACTTTTTGAGAAAATGAAAGAGTTGAAAAACTTTGGAAAAAATTGAAAAAAGTGCTTGACAAAGTAAAACAGATATGATAAAGTAAACAAGTTGTCACAAAGACAGACAACCTTGATAACTAAACAGTGAAACACATACGATTCTCGAAAATTCTTTACACATGAGCATCGAAAGATGCGAATGCGGTTC
>NZ_JBQHWF010000055.1:0-667 GCF_052064095.1 Blautia sp. HCP3S3_C4 | reverse complement strand
GTCGTCTTCAAGGGGGTTTACTTCTTTCGAATGGGATATCTCATCTTAAGGGGGGCTTCACGCTTAGATGCCTTCAGCGTTTATCCCTTCCGGGCTTGGCTACTCGGCCGTAGACTTGGCAGTCTAACCGATGCACCAGCGGCCCGTCCATCCCGGTCCTCTCGTACTAAGGACAGCTCCTCTCAGATATCCTACGCCCACGCCGGATAGGGACCGAACTGTCTCACGACGTTCTGAACCCAGCTCGCGTACCGCTTTAATGGGCGAACAGCCCAACCCTTGGGACCTACTACAGCCCCAGGATGCGATGAGCCGACATCGAGGTGCCAAACCACTCCGTCGATGTGAACTCTTGGGAGTGATAAGCCTGTTATCCCCAGGGTAGCTTTTATCCGTTGAGCGATGGCATTCCCACTTAATACCACCGGATCACTAAGCCCTACTTTCGTACCTGCTCCACCCGTCGGTGTCGCAGTCAAGCTCCCTTCTGCCTTTGCACTCTTCGAATGGTTTCCGTCCATTCTGAGGGAACCTTTGGGCGCCTCCGATACCCTTTCGGAGGCGACCGCCCCAGTCAAACTCCCCGTCTGGCATTGTCCCACCGCCGGGTCACGGCGGCTGGTTAGAAACCCAATACTGCAAGGGTGGTATCCCAACAGCGGCTCCA
>NZ_JBQHWF010000054.1:0-748 GCF_052064095.1 Blautia sp. HCP3S3_C4 | reverse complement strand
ACAGCATTTTCAACTGCATCTATATCTCTTTTTAATCCCTCAGCAAAACTTCTTAAGGGTTTAAGAAGATTTTTACTATATTTTTCAACAAATAAATAGAGCATTGGCACATTATGATTTTTAAAAATATTTCTAAACTCTCTTATGCAGCATTGAAGTTCCCAAATATTTGGATACTTTTCATAAATATATTCCTTATGATTATCTGAAAGCTCAGTATTCATCCACATGTACCTAAACACACCTTCTCGTGTAATATAATCTTTATCTTTTCCCTTACTGCCGGTTTTGTATTTTAAACACTCCGTCATTGTTCTGACATATGGCTGTGGCTCAAAACATTTATTTTCTTTTTGCTCTATTTTGCACAAATAATCAAAAGCATTGCTTTTGGATCCAGAATATCCTTTTTCGTATATTGCCTTTACAGTTTTGCTTTTACTCCATCCTTCTTTAAGACAATCTATAATAAAATCATGAAATGGATCAAGTTTGCTTTGATGAATTCCATACATACTTAATTCTTTTGGATCACCTTTACGATATTTTGCAATTGTGTTGCGACCTATTCCCATACGTTTGGCAATTTCACGGTAACTACAGCCTTCTTTTAAAAAATTTTGTATTTGGCAGATCATTTGATAACGTTTTTCTGAAAAAGCAGCATAATTATCCACATCAGATGCGATTTTTTTTACAATGTTCTTCTGCATCGATAAATGTATCATTGTGTGGGATACTTATTGTT
>NZ_JBQHWF010000053.1:0-757 GCF_052064095.1 Blautia sp. HCP3S3_C4 | reverse complement strand
TTTGGATTTGATTTTGCGAAAAGAAAATCTTAATAAGGCGTATAAGCAAGTAAAATCAAACAAAGGAAGCGGCGGAATTGACGGAATGCAGGTGGATGAACTTCTACCCTACCTAAGAGAAAACCAGAAAACCCTAATCCAAGAGATAAGAGACGGCAAATATAAGCCAAATCCAGTTCGAAGGGTAGAGATACCCAAGGAAACAAAAGGCGAGTTTCGTAAGCTTGGAATTCCAACAGTAGTTGACCGAGTGATCCAACAGGCGATTACACAAGAACTCACACCAATTTATGAGGAGCAATTTTCGGAAAATAGCTTAGGTTTTCGCCCGAAACGAGGAGCGCACGACGCTCTCAGACAATGCCAAAAGAACGTAAATGATGGCTATGTATATGTGGTGGATATGGACTTGGAAAAGTTCTTTGACACAGTATGCCAGAGTAAACTGATAGAGGTGTTGTCACGAACCATCAAGGATGGCAGAGTTATTTCACTGATACATAAATACCTAAATGCGGGAGTTATAGCAAATGGGATGTTTGAGCGCACAGAAATAGGAATGCCCCAAGGTGGTCCACTTAGTCCGTTGCTTAGCAACATCATGCTAAATGAGTTGGACAAGGAACTAGAACGCAGAGGGCATAGATATGTCCGTTATGCAGATGACTGTGCGCCACGAAGGCGAGGACTTGTGGCATGAAGCCAAACAAGTATAGCCATGCTGTGTGAATGATGATGGCAGGCCCATCGGAACCGC
>NZ_JBQHWF010000052.1:0-809 GCF_052064095.1 Blautia sp. HCP3S3_C4 | reverse complement strand
CACCCTTGGTCTCGGCTGTATCCTTCCCACTACTAGGGCGGATTAGGAACTTTCATCCATTAGCGACGTGCGCCGCTAGGCGCACATAAAAGACAGAGCCATCAAGTCCCCCTTGACAACTCTGTCTATCTCTTTCCAATCTGATACTTTCATCCTATGGCTGTCGGTATATTTTTCCGGCAATCCATAAATCCATGTTATATATTGTTCGTCTCCGTAAGCTTCCTGCTCAAATTATCCCGGTAGGAAATCAATCTGTCTAAAAAGCTAACGACCATATCCAGCATCTGCGGATCACACTGTGTCAATTTCGGGGCAATCTCTGTATTTATTTTGACTTCGGGGTTCGCATTCGGATTATCCATCACGAAGTAATCTATACTTTTCTCAAGTATCACACTGATCTTGAACAGCAACTCCAGAGAAATCCCGATTTTCCCATTTTCAATATTACAGATATGGGTTGGTGTGCAATCGCAAAGACCAGCCAGGTATTCCTGTGTTTGACGCTTTTCTTTCCTCGCCTTCTTGATCCGCTTTCCGATTAACGCTGTGTCTAACGAACATTGCTCAATTTCAGCCGTAGTCAGCATTGACACCCCACCTCCTATCCATTCCATTCGCATATTCATTATACTGAATTCCCTCTTTCTTTTGAATTATGTGATAACTCATATATTGATGTATGAAATCAGATTTTTGAATAATCCGGGGTGAAAGGCTCTTCCGCAATTATCCGTTATTATTGTTATATCCCATGTACCTCAACTTTGCTTCAAGCAACTGCCTGCCACATCTTCCATACATTG
>NZ_JBQHWF010000051.1:0-821 GCF_052064095.1 Blautia sp. HCP3S3_C4 | reverse complement strand
TGTGAACTTCCAGTTTTTTTCCGCCTAAATCGAGTGTCGCTATATCTGCAACTCAAAACAATTCTATTTTTCTGTCTTTTCTCCATCTGATCCTGCATTTAAAAAGTTCATGATCTCCTCATATGACCGCCCACTTTTTACAACCGCTGACAGTATCTCTTCTTTTCTTATGGCATCCCGCTTGTCTAACAGTTCTTTCAGATTTGCTGTTGCCTGGTCGTACTTTTTCTTCGCTGCAACCACATCAGCCTCTGCTTTTTCAATCTTTTCTTCCAATGCTTCCCTACTTGTTTTCCTTGTTCTTGCCATCTTTATTTTCCTTCCTTATTCTGCTTCTTTCAGTTCCTTACTCAGCTCTGACGCAAAGTATTTTATACTATTCGCATCCAGTCCAAAGGCTTTCAATATTACTTTCTGGTTCGCTGTTACTGCATGATCCAGACGGTATATATTGTCTAACTGACGTACCATTTCTATTTTTTCCAGCTCTTTTATTGCCGCCGGTACAGTCATATAGTTCAGTTTCTTATCCAGTTTTTTCATTTCTTCTTTTAGTTTTATATACATCTTGCAGCGCACTATCATGGCTACAAATTCAACAAATATCTTCGCTCTTGCTGATTCTTCTGAATACACCCGGATGCTCTTATTCCCCAGATATGATTTGTCTCCGCGGAATAGTTTCTCCGATACATCCCTGCTCTTGTACAGTTCGATTGCTTCCTTCGCACTCATCTTTTCCGATGTAACGATACAAAAATATCCTGCCAGATCCAGTTCTCTTTCTACCACACTGCACCGTTCTTCTGGTAGTATAAAAG
>NZ_JBQHWF010000050.1:0-842 GCF_052064095.1 Blautia sp. HCP3S3_C4 | reverse complement strand
AATCAGAGTACAATGGATAAGTTAATAGAAATGCGCCTTAC
This sequence comes from Blautia sp. HCP3S3_C4, assembly GCF_052064095.1. NCBI lineage: Bacteria > Bacillati > Bacillota > Clostridia > Lachnospirales > Lachnospiraceae > Blautia > Blautia sp. HCP3S3_C4. Next base: position 801 of record NZ_JBQHWF010000050.1, on the reverse strand, counting down.
CACAATGGCAGATGCATTCCGCAACCAACTCAATGACCCAAAATTCAAGGAGGTTCCCTTTGAGGATCAATTCGGTATGCTGGTGGATATCGAATACAGCAGTCGCAAAAACAACCGTCTCAAAAGACTGATCAAGAATGCCGGTTTCGATCAGCCGGAAGCGAATATCATGGATATCAACTATACTTCCGGACGCAAGCTAAACAAGGAACTGATTCGCAGACTTGCTACCTGCGAATATATATCTGAACATCGGAATCTTTTTATTACCGGTGCTACAGGCTGCGGTAAAACTTACATGGCCTGTGCCTTTGGCATGGAAGCCTGTAAGCAGTATTACAATACCAAATATATCCGTCTGCCTGATCTGCTTATTGATCTGGAGGTGGCACGGACAGATGGCAACTACAAAAAGGTGATGGCTAAATATGCCAATCCCGTTGTCCTGATTTTGGACGAATGGCTTCTATTGAAACCAACGGAATCTGAACAAAGAGATATCTTCGAACTACTCCATCGGAGACGCAAGAAATCTTCAACGATTTTTTGCTCCCAGTATGAGTTCGAGGAATGGTACGACCAACTGGGTGGTGATGATAGTCCTCTGGCAGATGCAATCATTGACCGCATTGCTCATGACAGTTATCGTATCAACATTACAAGCATTGATGCCGAACATGATATCTCGATGCGAGAGGTTTATGGCTTGGACAAAACATTACGTGAGTAAACTCGCATAAGCGGTTCCCGCTAGCCCGGACAGACGGTTTCCCGTCTGCCGGACTTGCGGTGTTACCGCAC
>NZ_JBQHWF010000049.1:0-872 GCF_052064095.1 Blautia sp. HCP3S3_C4 | reverse complement strand
GGCTCTTCCGCAATTATCCGTTTTGGCTCTTTTAGCATGATCAGATATATAGTATAATGTTTGTATTAGGATGTATGAGGAGAATTATTTATGGCAAAGTCTAATAATACATTATGCTTAGATAAATTTTACCCGGAAAAGGATTTGATGATAACAGATATTGATCAGCAAAGTGATAAAATTATAATTCAGATGAAATCAACTTCAAGCAGCTGTAAATGTCCAAAGTGTAATCGTATAACACAAAAATATCATGGAACATATACTCGTAAAGTACAGGATTTACCTATTTTAGGAAAAAATGTTCAACTTGAAATTTGTTCACATGAGTATGCATGTTTGAATGACGAATGTGAGGTTGTTTCTATTGCTGAGACTTTTGATGGATTCCTTAATAATTATAGTCGTATGACAGAAAGATGTGCTGATTTTATCTGTACATTGGCTCTTGAAACCAGTTGTGAAGGCTGTGCCCGTGTTTGCCACACATTAGGGATAAAAACTAGTGGTGATACCGTAATACGATTACTTTTAAAAAGATATGAATCTCTTCCCCAACCGGAAGTTAGTGATGTAATAGGTGTGGATGATTTTGCATATAAAAAGCGCCATACATATGGGACTATCATAGTAAATGAAAAAACGCACGAGCCTATAACATTGTTGAATGGAAGAAATGGGGATACATTGCGGGAATGGCTTAAGAATAATAAAAATGTTAAAGTGGTTACAAGAGATAGGGCAAGTGCATATGCGAAAGTAATATCAGAAGAATTACCCGATGCAATGCAGGTGGCAGACCGATTTCATTTACATCAGAACCTACTGGAAACAATAAAAAAAGCTCTGAATCAAGAAATCCCTGCAACAAT
>NZ_JBQHWF010000047.1:0-1219 GCF_052064095.1 Blautia sp. HCP3S3_C4 | reverse complement strand
GTGCCAAGGCATCCGCCCTGTGCCCTTATTGCTTGACCTTTCGCTTCATCACCCTAGCGTAGGTGATGCGGTCGTTTGATTCTCATTGTTTTTGATAACTTTGTTATCGATGTCTTCCTATCTTGCGTTTTATGAGATACTCTCATATCTCTTAACGTTTTGTATCAAGGATATTTGATTAACTTTAATCAAATTTCATGTATGCAGTTTTCAAGGTACATATTGACTGAATTTTTATCAGTCATTAGAAATCTTAAACTCATTTAAAATCTCTAATCACTGGTAAAACCAGTTATATCAACAGCTCTTCCCGGCTGATACGGGTTAGCATCGGACTTGACGATTCATATCTGGCTCCATCCTGTTTCCGACAGGACTCACTTTCCAATGCCTGTTTTATCTTCATCAGGTTCCCAACCTGTTGTTTTCTTTTTGATCTGGCGCCCACCTGCTCTCCCACACCGTCTCCAGTGCAGTACCATCGGCCGATTGGGTCTTAACCGTCGTGTTCGGGATGGGAACGGGTGTTTCCCCCAACCGCATCGGCACCAGAAATGTTTCAGCTTGATAGCTAAACAGTAAAACACATTTTTTTCTCTACTTTTTCTTCCGTTTTAGTTGGATTGATTCAGCCGTTTTCACAGCCTACTGTATCCAATTCCGTTTTAGCCGGATTGATTCAGCTGTATTTACAACCTACTTTTCCAACATTCCTTAGAAAGGAGGTGATCCAGCCGCACCTTCCGATACGGCTACCTTGTTACGACTTCACCCCAGTCATCGATCCCGCCTTCGGCAGCTCCTCCCTTGCGGTTAGGTCACTGACTTCGGGCGTTACTGACTCCCATGGTGTGACGGGCGGTGTGTACAAGACCCGGGAACGTATTCACCGCGGCATTCTGATCCGCGATTACTAGCGATTCCAGCTTCGTGCAGTCGAGTTGCAGACTGCAGTCCGAACTGGGACGTTATTTTTGGGATTTGCTTACCTTCACAGGCTCGCTTCCCTTTGTTTACGCCATTGTAGCACGTGTGTAGCCCAAATCATAAGGGGCATGATGATTTGACGTCATCCCCGCCTTCCTCCAGGTTATCCCTGGCAGTCTCCACAGAGTGCCCGGCCGAACCGCTGGCTACTGAGGATAGGGGTTGCGCTCGTTGCGGGACTTAACCCAACATCTCACGACACGAGCTGACGACAACCATGCACCACCTGTCT
>NZ_JBQHWF010000046.1:0-1298 GCF_052064095.1 Blautia sp. HCP3S3_C4 | reverse complement strand
CGGTACTGCTTCTTCCCGCATGCAATGCTCCTCTACCAACCTTTCGGTTCCTTAGTTTCGGTGGCGCGTTTCAGCCCCGGACATTTTCGGCGCAGGACCTCTCGACCAGTGAGCTATTACGCACTCTTTGAATGGATGGCTGCTTCTGAGCCAACATCCTGGTTGTCTTCGAAATCCCACATCCTTTTCCACTTAACGCGCACTTGGGGACCTTAACTGAAGGTCTGGGCTCTTTCCCTTTTGACCGCCCAACTTATCTCGTGCAGTCTGACTCCCGATAATCGATTACGCGGCATTCGGAGTTTGATATTCTTCGGTAGGCTTTGACGCCCCCTAGGAAATTCAGTGCTCTACCTCCGCAAATCTGTATCGAGGCTAGCCCTAAAGCTATTTCGAGGAGAACCAGCTATCTCCGGGTTCGATTGGAATTTCTCCCCTATCCACACCTCATCCCCACCCTTTTCAACGGATGTGGGTTCGGTCCTCCACTACCTCTTACGGCAGCTTCAACCTGGACATGGATAGATCACCCGGTTTCGGGTCTACTCCTACTGACTCTGGCCCTATTAAGACTTGGTTTCCCTACGGCTCCGCACCTGAAGTGCTTAACCTTGCCAGTAAGCGTAACTCGCCGGACCGTTCTACAAAAAGTACGCGGTCGCACCTATAAAGTGCTTCCACAGCTTGTAGACACAGGGTTTCAGGTTCTCTTTCACTCCCCTCCCGGGGTCCTTTTCACCTTTCCTTCACAGTACTATGCGCTATCGGTCACTAAGTAGTATTTAGCCTTAGGGGGTGGTCCCCCTGATTTCCCACAAGGTTCCACGTGTCTCGTGGTACTCTGGATCCTGCTCAGTCTCATCGGCTTTCACGTACGGGGCTTTCACCCTCTCCGGCCGGCTTTCCCAAAACCGTTCTGTTAGCCTCTGAGAATCTTAAATGCAGTCCGTAACCCCAGAATGCACGCACTCTGGTTTAGGCTCCTCCGCGTTCGCTCGCCGCTACTTACGGAATCGAGTTTTCTTTCTTTTCCTCCGGGTACTTAGATGTTTCAGTTCCCCGGGTTCCCTTCCTACAGTTATGTATTGGCTGTAGGATACATGAGGTTTGCTCATGTGGGTTTCCCCATTCAGACATCTCCGGATCACGGGATATTTGCTCCTCCCCGAAGCTTATCGCAGCTTATCACGTCTTTCATCGGCTCTTAGTGCCAAGGCATCCGCCCTGTGCCCTTATTGCTTGACCTTTCGCTTCATCACCCTAGCGTAGGTGATGCGGTCGTTTGATTCTCATTGTTT
>NZ_JBQHWF010000045.1:0-1345 GCF_052064095.1 Blautia sp. HCP3S3_C4 | reverse complement strand
CTGGCTCTTTTCATCATAATGAAGGTCAAAATACTTCTCAAATCCAGGACCGAATTCCTTTACCTTATTCTGGTACTTTTTCAGATACTGCGTCATCTGGTTGATCCGATTTTCAATCTCTATCCGTTCTGCGCTTTCTTTGGAAATACTATGATACAGATGAAAATAACGCTCTTTTTTATCACTTGCATACAGTTTGTGCCGTATTGTCTTTCCGTAAACTCCATATTCATAGATATTGTTTACCCGCTTATTTTCAAATGTCCCTTTATTTTCCAGGATCAGTTCATTCACAAGGGCAGACATCCCTTTCACCATGATAACAAAACTATACCCACATTTATCCATATATTGTATATTCTCGCAGCTGAAATATCCCCTGTCCAGAATGAATCCGATCTTCTTATAACCATATCCGGATGCTTTATCCAGCATGAACTGAAGCTGGGAGATATCATTCAGACTTCCTGGATATTTTTCATAAAATAATGGTTCCTGATTATGAGTATCATACGCAACTGCATAATTAAATACCGGCTCTCCCATATCTACTTTCGGATGCCCAAATTCAACCATTTTTATATCCCCGGCCTGACAGTTTTTATTCGTTGAATCATAAGAAATATAAATCTTTTCACGGTAATTCCGTGACTCATTCCATGTATTCAGAAATCCTGTACTCTGATCATCTGTTACTGAATTCAGGAAATCTGATACGGTTGAATCGCTATATTGTTTCATTTTTTCCGTAAAAAGTGGATGGTTGTATGTATAATCCGGATAGTACTGCGCTGCATTGTTTTCTGCTATGATCGAATAAACAGCCAGATCTAAAAACAGCCCCATATCACGCGATCCAAAATACTTTCCAAGGATATCGTTCAAGCTGCATTCTTCTATGATCTTACGCAGTACAAAATATGTTCCTACCCTGAGACAGCTGCTTCTGGAAGTCCTGTTTTTGCTTTCCGGAAGCTCTGCATCGGGGAAATATTTCAGGAAATTTTGATTCGGTTTCATGAGTTCCGGATCCGTATCTGACAGTTTTCCGATCGTTACTCTTTTGGGAAAAGTATACTTCCGGGATGGATCATAAACCCGGTCATACTCATACTCTATATATACAACATTTGACTTTTTTCTCCGTGTGATCTTGCCTTTTACGGTTGGTACTTTCACTAAAAAATCCAGATACATAGTGCCCTCCTTTTAGGCGGTTATCCGCCTAAAATAATTGTACTATATTTCCCGGCTATCTGCAATGGAAAGCCGCAGAAAACCGGGATTTTTTATGATTTTATTTCGTTCTTTTTTCTTTAGGTGGAAAAATTACTGGAAGTTCACA
>NZ_JBQHWF010000044.1:0-1647 GCF_052064095.1 Blautia sp. HCP3S3_C4 | reverse complement strand
GGTTCCGATGGGCCTGCCATCATCATTCACACAGCATGGCTATACTTGTTTGGCTTCATGCCACAAGTCCTCGCCTTCGTGGCGCACAATCGTCGGCATATACGACCAGACCTGCATATCCTTTCAGCTTTGGTGTTATCACCTCTTTAAACCACCATACCAGTACGTAATGCATATAGATGCAGGAGATTACAGGAGAACAGACAGAACCCTGTCCACTTCCTTCTTCGGTTTCTTCAAATTCATAGTTGTTCATAATCCCTGCCTTCAGCATCCGTCTGACAAGACGGATAATATTGGGGTCTTTGATCCTTGATCCTATAAAATGTATGATCCATTCATGGTCAATATGCTGGAAGAACCCTTTAATGTCTGCATCCAATACATAACTTGTTGGTTTTCTCTCCAACATCAGGTTTAGTTTTCGGATTGCCTTATGACATCCCCTGTTGGGTCGGAATCCCATCATTTCATCATAGAATATGGGTTCAAACACCGCTTCCAGTATTCTGCGCAGTGCTTCCTGCACCAGCTTATCTTCGTAACAATAGATACTGAGCGGTCGCATCTTTCCATTGTCCTTCGGTATTTCCACCAGCCTTGCCGGTTTCGGCTTATAGGACTTCTTCTTTAGACGTTCTATAAGAGCGTTTATGTTTTCTTCCAGATTTCTCCCGTATTCCTCTTTGGTAATCCCATCAATTCCTACAGCTTTCGTTCCATCCATCTGGGCATGACAGCTCTTAAGCATTTCTTTATTAATCAGATGTCCTAAAGAAGTAAATACCATATCAGGATTTTCCTTTGATAATTGTGATATTCTCGCCAATTTCGTTTCCATTAGTACCTCTATCTCTGTGTATAGCTAATGTTTCCTCTTTGATATAGTTTCGCAGGCCAGAACTGTGAGGAACAGTTCTCTCTCGACTTCCCTCTGGTATTTATTTTGTTCATACCTTCATCAGTACTATTCGGGCCTCCGACTACCTGCATTTCTTTTGCCATCCTTCTTTTGGTTGTCAGGCATACTTTCTGTTTACACACTACAGAAGAAAATGCAGGTTCTCTCCAGTTGATATATATTCCCTGTATAACATGAATAGTTCCAAACAACACCGCAGAGGTATGTAAAATCTCACCATAACGATAAATACATATGTTGTCTTCCATCCAGACCACGATGTCGACCCTCTGGTGACTTTGGGATTTCGGTGCTCAATAGCTATCCCTGTTATCTTGCTGTCTACGCTTAGCCTGCAACGTTACCACGGCAGACTCAAGACTCGCTTCAAATGCTGTGGTTAGCAACTTATTTGATGGGGCTTCCACCCACCGGACTATATACCCTTACCTGGACGCACGGTCTGACCCCAATGTTGGTATAGGGTCTGACCCTAGACTTGTCTGAAAATATTCTCTGTGTGTTGTTTATACTTTCTTTATAGAACTTTTAGGACTCGTTTACTCATTTTATAGGTATTTCATGGGGTCTGACCCTAGAGTTTCTTGGCATCACACGAGGTGCCGATTACTATCGGAGGTAAACACATATGACAAATCAGAGTACAATGGATAAGTTAATAGAAATGCGCCTTACCACAATGGCAGATGCATTCCGCAACCAACTCAATGACCCAAAATTCAAGG
>NZ_JBQHWF010000043.1:0-1873 GCF_052064095.1 Blautia sp. HCP3S3_C4 | reverse complement strand
AGTAGGTAGACCCAAGGAACCTCCCCTTGAGTCCCCATCAGAACCGTACGTGAGCCTCTCAACTCATACGGCTCCTTCTCCAACAGATGGTAATATTCCAAATTTCCAGTGTGCAAACAAGTTCCTGTCTCTTCTGGCTATTGCACCAAGCCAGTGCTCGGCTCTGCTCCTCGTATTTTTCTTTTTATAACTTCGTCGTACCCATTTAATCAGGCATTGATTGATATAACGCAGCACCTCGTAGAATTCCGATTTATAATAGTGCGTGTAGTAGTTAATCCATCCTTGTACTACTTTGTTTATCATGTTTCCAATGTCCTTCAGTGTTAAATTTACCTTCAACTGTATCTTCCATTCTCTGATTTTCTGTTTCATGGCAGTTTTGGCTTTTTCACTGACCGCAGGCGTGAATCCTACAAAGCACTTTCCTGCTTTGTTCTTGTTTAACCTTGGTCTGAATGTGTAACCCAGAAAAGTGAATTGAGTACAGCTATAGTTTTGTGACCTTCGGTCATCCTTGCAGTAAACAATACGCGTCTTTTCTTTATTCAGTTCCAGTCCAAACTGTTGAAAACGTTCTTCCAGTTTTTGCTTTATGAATACAGCCTGCTTATACGATTGACAGTGCAGTACTCCATCATCAGCATATCTTTCCCACCAGATGTTCGGATATGCTTTTGACATGTAATCGTCAAATACGTAGTGAAGAAACAGATTTGCAAGTATCGGACTGATAACTCCTCCCTGAGGTGTTCCTGCTTTACGCTCAACAACCGTACCATCACTCATAATAAATGGCACTGTAAGCCAGCGTTTTATATAGAGTATCAGCCATTTGCTCTGCGTATGTTTCTCAACCATGTACATCAGATATCCATGTTTGATGTTATCAAAGAGCCCTTTGATATCTAATTCCAATACCCAGTCTCTTTTAAAACATCTTTCCCTTGCTTGTCCTACTGCCTGAATTGCAGATTTGTTCGGACGGTATCCATATGAGTCATTGTAAAACATTGGCTCAACCAACGGTTCAAAGTACATCTTCGCGACCATTTGTGCGATTCTGTCCTCTACTGTTGGAATTCCCAAAATTCTGGTGCCACCATTTTTCTTGGGTATAGCTACTGCCCTTACAGGCTTCGGGAAATAACTTCCTGATGCCATTCGGTTCCATAGCTTATACAGGTTGTTATTAAGATGCTCCTCAAACTCTTTTATGGTTTGTTCGTCCACCCCATAGCTTCCTGCATTTTCCTTTACCGCCTGAAAAGCTGCAATTACAGCTTTCTTTGAAATATCAAACTGTTTTGCTTCGCTCATAAGCTCCTCCTTATTCCTAAGTTGACTTATTTACTCTGCTTGGATACTGTGGCTTCTTCGCTCTGTTTTCTTTTCAGAAACCGTCTTCACTACTACAAGCCACTCTGCCCCTATGGCTGTATCGGTACTCTGTACCTTGCGGTTCATCCGCTTGGTACCCTCCCTTAACACCAGCCCGTAGGTTCCCACGTTCCATGCGAATGCCTGAACAGTGTTCATGCCACCTTTGCGCCGTCCACCGCATAACCAATAAATAGGCTCCCGTTATGCTTATCCCAGGTTAACGACTGACCCCCTGGTTTTGATGGAATCTATACGCTTTCGACGTTTTCGTAAGTGGTTCACAGCTTCGTTCATCTCCACTGTTCACACCTGACTGTTTTATACAGCCTTTTCTCTGACGCTCAGCACCATAGCTTTTGACTACAGCACCTCAGAGTGGTTTGAAACCTCCACCTATATGGCGGTTCCGATGGGCCTGCCATCATCATTCACACAGCATGGCTATACTTGTTTGGCTTCATGCCACAAGTCCTCGCCTTCGTGGCGCACA
>NZ_JBQHWF010000042.1:0-1876 GCF_052064095.1 Blautia sp. HCP3S3_C4 | reverse complement strand
ATCAGATGGAGAAAAGACAGAAAAATAGAATTGTTTTGAGTTGCAGATATAGCGACACTCGATTTAGGCGGAAAAAAACTGGAAGTTCACACTAAAGGTTCGACTTATTTTACTTGACTTTGCAGACTATCTGATTTATTATACTCGTAAAGAAGTAACTTACGAGTTACTAACTCACGAGTATAATTATTGGAGGTGAGCAGATGAGTCAATTCTATTGCCGTGAGGATGAGCTGCGGAAACTGAATAAACGGTATGCAGGTGATAAGTTTGAGTGCATTGTCATCTACGGCAGACGGCGTGTTGGTAAAACGGCACTGATCAACGAGTTCTGCAAAGATAAGCCTACCATTTTCTTTTCTGCATTGAACACGACAGGAAAGGAAAATCTGGAAGCTCTCTCAAAGTCGATTATGAGTTTTGAGCGGCCGGATATGGAGTCTGCACCGGAGTTCAGGTCCTATGATGCAGCTTTGGATGAGCTGACAGCACTTTCAAAGGAAAAGAGGATTGTCTTTGTCATTGATGAGTATCCTTATCTTGCAAAAGCAAAACCAGCTATTTCAGCGATGCTGCAGCACATCATCGACCACAAATGGACAGAGTCCAAGATGTACCTGATTCTTTGCGGCTCCTCTATGAGCTTCATGGAGAGTCAGGTGCTTGGAAAGGAAAGTCCGTTGTATGGCAGACGTACTGGCCAGTTTAAGATTGAGCCGCTAGACTATAAAGAAACCGCTGTGTTCCACCCAAATCTGTCTGCAGAAGACAATTCCCTGATTTATGGGATCACGGGAGGAGTTCCCCACTATATCAATAAGTTGGATGTGCGAGATAGTGTGGATGAAGCTCTGTTGGATAATTTCTTTGACCGCTCCAGCTATCTGTATGAGGAACCGGGGAACTTACTGAAGCAGGAACTCCGGGAGCCGGCCATTTATAATGCAATCATTAAAGCGATTGCAGAAGGTGCTTCCCGAATGAACGATATCAAGATGAAGGTCGGTGAGGAAAACTCGGTCGTATCGAAGTACCTGAAAACGCTGATCGACCTTGGCATTGCGAAGAAAGAAACACCGATTACAGAAAAACCGGGTAAGAAAACCATCTATCTGCTGGCTGATAACTTCTTCCGTTTCTGGTATCGGTTTGTGCCAATCAATATGAGTGCCATTGACTCTGGCAGAATTGCAAAGACCTATCCACACGCTGTAAAGCAGTATCTTCCTGATTACATGGGTCTAATTTATGAGAAGATGTGTCAGGATTACCTGCTCTATTATTCGGATAGCCTTCCTATTGAGCTGAGTGAAATCGGCCAGTGGTGGGGGGCAGACCCGAAGAAGAAAAAGCAGATACAGATTGATATCGTCGGAACTCCTGTTGAGGGCAAAGACTATATCATCGGTTCATGCAAATACCGGAATGAGAAAATCGGTGTGGATGAACTCGATTTGATTCGGGATTATGCCTCAGTTTTTGGAAAGGGCAACAACTATCACTACTATATCTTCTCGAAAGGCGGATTCACAGATGGACTTCTTCAGGCACAAGAGCGAGGTGAAGTTCGGCTGATAACGCTGGAAGACCTTTACAAGTAAAAATTCTAATCAACCCTGCTGGTGAAAGCTGGCAGGGTATTTTTATACCCATTTTTAGTCTGTCTGCTCCGTGCAGATGGGCTTTTTTCATGCCGGCAAGGAGGTGTTGATTTATACTTAAAACTGACCCAGTTTTAACGAGGAAAATTGACCCACCAACAGGAGTGAATATTCTTGTGCGGTAGGCTCTTCCGCAATTATCCGTTATTATTGTTATATCCCATGTACCTCAACTTTGCTTCAAGCAACTGCCTGCCACATCTTCCATACATTGT
>NZ_JBQHWF010000041.1:0-1986 GCF_052064095.1 Blautia sp. HCP3S3_C4 | reverse complement strand
CAGTCTGTCCGAAAACCTTATTTTTAGGCATAAATTTAGCCCCTTTCCTTCATCTGTGACATTGAAAACTGAATAAAATACACAGGATGAAGAAAGAGGCTTATGCCTGTTCCATCAATTCCATCATTTTTTGAAATCCAAGGAGATTCTTCGCCCGTTCCAGGTTATAACCCAGACAAAAGAGCGCAAACTCTCCAGCCACTTTCCGTATTCCCCTTAAAAGAAAATAAGTGGCTCCCATTGCTCGTTTTATTGTTCCAAACGGATGCTCCGACAGGCACATCCTCCGGCTCATCTTTTCTTTATCCGGTTTCAGGAAAAACTTCACAACCTTTCTTTTTTCATAATGCCATTTTTCACCCGTTTTCGTTTCCTCCGGCTTCTTTCCTTCGGCTTCCAGCCAGCCCTTACATGGTTTTACCAGCTGATCTTTGGTAAAGTCGATCTCTTTCCATTCGCCTTTTCCCTTGTAACACTTATTGCGGTTCGGGCAATGTTTACACGCATTTTTATTGGCATAGCGGATATTCCCGTTTTTCTTTATGCTCTTCTGTCTCAGGATTTCCCCAGCCGGACAGTATACCAGGTTTCTCTCAGGATCTCTGACAAAATAACCTTCTTTTGCTTTTTCCTGCATTTCCTCAGGACTTCCATAGACACTGCTGTTTTCCCGTTTTTCATCCACCACTTTACGACGGACTGTTTCTACCTTCATATCCTGTATCACTTCTGCATAAACTTCCGGTATCTTACCTGCATGCAGTGCTTTCTTCAGTTCTTCTGGCTCTGTGCTGGCAGTATCCGTTTCTGCCTCTTCATAAGGGATTTCTATGTCATAACCGTCTTTTCCATCATCTGTTATGACATGTGGGATAATACCGTTCTCCAGACACTCCACCATATCTTCCACAGCTTCATAACCTTTATCTGCTACTACTTCTATGATCTTTTCCGGTTCAGAGCTCTTTATCCCCTGCATCGTACTTTCCAGCAATCCATGGTCGGTTACCTGATTGGTCATCTGAAAATCTCGGATCAGATGTGTTTCAGAATCTACCGCCGTCTGTGGGTTATATGCTACTGTAAACCCATTTTTATTTTTCATGAGTTTTGCATCCGCATCTGTGATCGAAAGCTGGGATACCCCGGTTTCTTCCATCAGCTTCTGATAACCTTCGTATCTGGCAAGTCTCTCCTGTGCTTCTTTTAACTTGGCTTCAAGACTTTCTCTTGTCAGTTCTCCTGAAATCACGTCTGTTTCTTCCTGCTTGTCCATTTCATTCAGGATCCTTAGATACTCATCTGTATGACCATTCAGCCATTTGATCCTGTCATCCAGTTTGTTTTTGGTGAAGTTGTTATCTTTTGCGTTATCCGCCTGGATCTTTGTTCCATCCACGGAAGAAAATCCCCATTCCACTGCACCGGAGATCCGGCGGTTGAATTCATAAAAAATCTCTTTCAGGCTGTCTATGTTGTTTTTCCTGAAATCTGCAATGGTGCGAAAATCCGGTTCTACACCGCCGATCATCCATTTCACTTCAAGATTTACTTTACAGCTTTCAGCCAGTTTCCGTGAAGAACGGATACCTTTCCTGCTTCCGTAAATATATATCTTATAAAGGCTCTTAGGATCGTAAGATGGACGGCCTTCTTCTGCCACAGGTTTTACACCGTATTTCCCTATATCAAGATGGTTCACAAACGCATCAATTATCCTTGCAATACTTTCTTTATCTACAAATGCGTCCCATGAACAGCACATCAGCTGGTCACGGTCAAAACCTGAAACATATGGCATCTCAATTCACCTCAGAACAATTTTTCTCTGGTTTCATTATACTATATCTGAAACATAGATGCACGATTTCTGTGTACTTTATTCAGTTTTCAATGTGCAATTTTAATTTATATTGAACGCTCACAAGAGCATATCAATCTTTTTCTCATCAGATTAGATTATCCGAGTTTTCGGACAGTCTCCCC
>NZ_JBQHWF010000040.1:0-2184 GCF_052064095.1 Blautia sp. HCP3S3_C4 | reverse complement strand
TTGTTAGCTTCCAGCGATTTTTCTACCTCGAACAAAATTGGGTGAATTAGAAGTAAAAATAGCCCGTATTTCTGCGGTTTTTCTTGCAGAGATACGGGTGTTATGCTATACTATGTATAGGCTTAAATATACCTAAATAAGGAGGGGGAATATGTATCTGAATCTTCTCGTCAAAGTGCCCAATGCACCGGGCAAGCTTTTGTTTCAAAAGAAGGCAGAGACTACCTATGTGTATTATGAAATTAGCCGCACCTATGATCCGGAGAAGCAGTACACTTATCCGAAACGGGTAGTGATTGGGAAAATGTCCAAGAAAGATCCAGAACAGATGCAGCCTAATGAAAACTACCTGAAGTTCTTCCCAGACGAGGAACTCCCAGAGAAAGATGTGCGTGAACTACGAAGCAGCTGCCTTAAGATCGGTACATACATTGTAATCAACAAGTTAGCAAAAGATTTGGGAATCCCTAGGGTTTTAGGTAATTACTTCAGTCCTAAAAATCTGGGATTATTCATGGATCTGGCTGCTTACTCCATTATTGAGGAAAGCAATATCGCCCAGTATTATCCGAGCTACGCTTATAATCATCCCCTTTTTACAGAAGGTATGCATATCTACAGTGATTCAAAAGTTTCTGGTTTTCTTAATGAAATCACAGATGAACAAAGTGCAGGGTTTCTTAATGAATGGAATGGGGGACGAAGACACCGGGAGAAAATTTACATTTCCTATGACTCGACAAATAAAAACTGTCAGGCAGGGGATATTGAGATGGCTGAGTTTGGCAATGCCAAGGATGACAAAGGACTTCCGATATTCAACTACTCCATAGCATATGATACGAAAAACAGGGAACCGTTGTTTTATGAAAAGTATCCGGGGAGCATTAATGACGTATCACAACTCCAGTATGCACTTGATAAAGCCAGCAGTTACGGATATAAAAATGTAGGGTTCATTCTTGACAGGGGATATTTCAGTAAACGAAATATCGGATATATGGATGAGCGGGGATACAGCTTTGTGATCATGGCCAAAGGCATGGCATCCTTTGTTAAGGGACTTGTCGACGAGGTTGCGGGAACCTTTGAAAAGAAACGGGTGCATTTTGTCCCAGAATATCAGGTGTACGGAATAACAGTAAAAAAGAAACTGTACATGACGGATTCCAGGGACAGATATTTCCATATCTATTACAATAGTGCGAAGAGCAGCTCAGAAGAAAATGCAATCAACACCCGCTTGGAGAATATGAAGAAGTTCCTTCTGAAAAATGTGAATAAAGACAGGGAATTTGGTCCTATATATGAAAAATATTTCTTTCTGCACCATGACGAGGATACGGGTGTGTTTGTTTATCCAGAGGAAAAGACGCAGGTAATAGATGAGGAGCTTAATCACTGTGGATACTTTGTAATCATCACTTCTGAAAAAATGACAGCAAAAGAAGCAATAGAGCTTTACAAAAGTAGGGATTCTTCTGAAAAATTGTTTCGGGGAGATAAGACATATCTTGGAGACAGGAGCCTGCGGGTTTATTCTGATGAGTCAGCTGCTTCGAAGATCTTCATCGAATTTGTTGCCTTGATCATTCGCTGCCGCATGTATACATGCCTGAAAGATGCAGTAAGAGAGATGGATAAAAAGCCGAATTACATGAATGTACCGGCGGCAATCCGGGAATTGGAAAAGATAGAAATGGTCCGCCAGTTAGATGGGGTATACCGTCTGGACCATGCTGTAACTGCAACGCAAAAGACGATTCTGCAAGCCTTTGGGATCAACCCTGAACATATAAAATATAAAGCAGAGTACATCAGCAACGAACTGAAGAAATGAGGTATTAAATGGCAAGAATATTAAATATGGAAACACTTGATCATAAGATTGAAAAGGCACAACAGGAAGTGTCAGCAGCAAAGAAAAAATACGATGCAGCAACAGCTGAGTTGAAGAAACTTCTTGATAAGCGGGATGCATTACGCAGCCAGGAGATTATGAAACTGATAGCAGAAAGCCCACTTGCCTACGAAGAGATTGTACGATTAATACAGACTTCCGGCAAAGAGGATGTGGAAAATGATTAAGAAGAATCGTTGGTAAAAATGACGAAGAAAAGAGCCTTTTCTCGCATGAGAAAGGGCTCGGAGTACTTTAGGTAGAAAAATCACTGGAAGCTAACA
>NZ_JBQHWF010000039.1:0-2536 GCF_052064095.1 Blautia sp. HCP3S3_C4 | reverse complement strand
TGAATATTCCTGTGCGATGAAATCGCACTTCCGGAAATCTGGGAATCAGATGTCCGGAAAGTGGAAATCATCTTATGCGAGTTTACTCGCGCAATGTTTTGTCTAAGCCATATACCTCGCGCATTGAGATGTCATGTTCGGCATCAATGCTGGTGATGTTGATGCGATAGCTGTCATGAGCGATGCGGTCGATGATTGCATCTGCCAAAGGACTATCATCACCACCAAGTTGGTCATACCACTCCTCGAATGCATACTGGGAGCAGAAAATCGTGGATGATTTCTTGCGTCTCCGGTGGAGTAATTCGAAGATATCCCTTTGTTCTGAATCCGTTGGTTTCAAAAGAAGCCATTCATCCAGAATCAGGACAACAGGATTAGCATACTTAGCCATGACTTTTTTGTAGTTGCCATCTGTTCGTGCCAGCTCCAAGTCTATAAGCAGATCAGGTAGGCGAATATATTTGGTGTTGTAATACCGCTTGCATGCCTCCATGCCAAAGGCACAGGCCATGTAAGTCTTACCACAGCCTGTAGCGCCGGTAATAAAAAGGTTCCGGTGTTCAGATATATACTCGCAGGTAGCAAGTCTGTGGATCAGCTCCTTGTTCAGCCTGCGTCCGGAAGTGTAGTTGATATCTATGATACTTGCTTCCGGCTGGTCGAATCCGGCATTCTTGATCAGCCTTTTCAGACGGTTGTTTTTGCGGCTGCTGTATTCGATATCTACCAGCATACCGAACTGATCCTCAAAAGGAATCTCCTTAAGCTTTGGATCATCAAGCTGGTTGCGAAATGCATCTGCCATAGCAGTCAGGCGCATTTCGATTAATTTATCTATAGTACTCTGATTTGTCATATGTGTTTACCTCCGATAGTAATCGGCACCTCTTGTAATGCCGTGTGCTTTATGTGTGGTCTTGGATTCAGTTGTTTCTGATTCCGGCTTTACAGAACCTGTTACAAGGATGTTTTTAATACTCTTGTAACTGGGTGATGCTGTATAGGATAACGCCTTTTTACAGGCAGCTTCAAGCAATGCATCCGAGTATTTCTCGGCAAGCTTTAGAAGTCCCATACAGCTCCGATAGGTCTGTTGTTCCACACCTTTGGAGGTTAATATCGCATTAACTGCAGTGTACGTATTTATACCAATCCGCTCAGCCCACTTACGGAAGCGATCACCGTTCCACTCCAGATATTTCTGGTGGTCTTCAGGCATATGCTCTGTGATTGTGCTGTATTGTCCAGAGCGTCCTTTCAGACGCCGATGGGAAGCAATGCGGTTATGGTTGTAGAAAATTTCAATAGTGGTATCTGTTACCTTCACATCAACTTTCTTTTTGATGTATTCATACGGAACGGAGTATAGCATTCCGTCCACAGATATGTGATAATTGAACTGGACAGTGGCTGTTTTCCAGTCACTCAGTTCAAAACGGGTAGCAGGTAATGGTGCCAGCAATGGTTTTTCTTCCCCAAGAAATAAGCTTCGCCGACTACCCTCTTTTTTCTGAAAGAGCCTTTGGTTGAACAGTTCCAGCTTATCTCTGATTGCCCGGTTTAATTCGGCAAGGGAGAAGAACTGTTCATTCCGAAGTGCTGCTGTGATCCAGGTAGATATGTTTCCTACCGTTCCTTCAGCATTCGGCTTGTCCTTGGGTGCCCTGACACGCGCCGGAATAATAGCGGTGCCATAGTGTTCGGCCATTTCCTGATAGGTTTCATTAATCTGCTGGTCTTTAAATCCACCATTGTGAACAACTGCGGTTTTGCAGTTATCCGGTACGAGGATTCTGGCGACACCGCCAAAATATTCGTACATATGGACATGAGCATTAATCCATGATTTCTGCTTCATATCCAGAAATGCTTCCACATATGCATACTGACTGTAGGTCATTACGCCAACAAATATGTAAGCTTTGATAATTTCACCGGTATCGGGGTCGATGATTGTTGCAGGATCTCCTGCCCAGTCTACTTCAACCTGTTCGCCGGGTTTGCGGTTGATATGCATGGTAGCACGTCGTTTCTGCTCATCCTGCTGGATGTGATAGCAGAACTGGGAATACATGAGCGGTTCCTCGCCGTTAGTACGGCAGTCCTCCATGTATTCTGTCCAAAGAAGCTTTTTGCTGACTCCATTGCGGAGCAGCTCCTTGTGGATGTAAGCGTAGTCAGGCATACGCTTGTTAGTTGATACCTTGTTCTCTTTGGAGAACATGAGCCTTTGAAGCTCTGTGTCAGTCATTGATTCATCAAGGGGCCATGAAAGTTTTAATTCTCTGGCACGTTTCTGAACCTTGACGACAGTTTTCTGTGCAACACCACAGCTTGCCATGATATCGCGTTGTGAGAATCCCAGGCCGGTAAGGCGAATGATTTCTCTGTACTTGGTCATAAGCGTGACCTCCTTATAATGAATTTACACCAACTGGTGCATAACCTCATTATAAGGTTTATATAGATAACGCGATTTCCTTTTTAACGGAAATGCGATTTCCAACAAAACGGATTAGTGATTTCCATGCGC
>NZ_JBQHWF010000038.1:0-2553 GCF_052064095.1 Blautia sp. HCP3S3_C4 | reverse complement strand
TTGTTAAGGAAACAATCGGAGTTGGTGTAAACGAAAAAGCAGTCTTGCGGTTTTATAAAACTGCCCTTTCGTTTACATCAATTTCGATTTTTCCTTGGTGAACAAAGTCGCGTCCCTTTCGCCACTATCTATGGGGATTCAATCTTTGCTCTCTTCCATAAGTCTATCATATCACATGGTTTATTAACAGATGGTTTTTGCCAAAAGAATTATTTTTAGGCATAACAAACAGACTCCCTTTACGGAAGTTTTTCGGACTATTCAGTTATATATTTTAACATCTCATATGTGCAAAAACAGATGGTGTATGCTTATCCGGAAGATGTGGAACCATTTTCCCTCCACAGGAAGAACATTTGCATACATCTATGTTATATAGCAGCCTGATCATTTCAGCGGCATTTCGGTTTTTCAATGCAGAAATATATTTTTTACATCCAAGCAGATTTCTACAATGCGTCATCTTTTTTCTCTTGTTTCGGCACGACAGCAAACCATAGTGCCGGATTCTGACAAAACGTTTTGGAGGAACATGCATTAAAAATCGACGGATGAACTCCTCACCCGGAACTGTTTTCTCTTTCCACTGACCTTTGTTTTTATAGTCTTTTACAGCATATGTAACAGTTGCTTCCGTCATGGACTTGATCCGATGATTACTAATTGCTATCCTGTGAGTATATTTTCCAAGATAATTTATGACTGACTGTGCTCCATTAAAAGTCTCCTTACAATAAGCAACCCAGTCTTTTTTATAGCACTCATCGAGAAGTTCTTTGAAGCAATAGTGGTTTTGATATTTCTCCGCTGTACCATGAAACTCAAGCTTTGAATCATTCCACAGGCTTTTTAATTCGCACAAATATTTTCCACGGAACACTTTTGCAATGACCCCATACGGGAGAAAAAACTTCCCACCGGTATCTTTCCATTTGTTGTCCTTATCAAGTCCGCCACCTAGAACAATGGTATGGATATGAGGATGATAATTCATTGCAGAACCCCATGTATGAAGAATACAGATATATCCGATGTCAGCTCCCAGATACTTTGAATCTTTCGCCAGCTCGTTCAGAGTAGATGATGCAGCATGATACAGTGCATCATACAGAAGTTTCTGATTGCTATAAATGATAGGATGCAATTCCTCAGGGACCGTGAATACCACATGATAATAAGGTGCATCCAATACATTCTCCTTTTGCGCATCGATCCATTTTTCTTTTGGAAACTCCTGGCACATGGGGCAACACCTGCTTCTGCATGAATTGTTGTGAACACTGATACAGCCGCATTCCTCACAGACACTGATATTCACACCAAAAGCCCCGGTTTTACAGTTCATGATGTGAAAAGCTGCTTTTCTGTGGTGAGCAGGAAGCTCATGTGTTTTTTCATAAACAGGATAAAACCGTTCAAAGACATCCTGTATCGTACATGATTTTTCCACGATTACTCACCACCCATCTCATCAAATGGGCTTTTAATACCGAGCAGAGTCTTATTGCTTACATGAAGATAAATCTCTGTTGACCTTGGATCGCGGTGTCCCAAAAGGGCCTGAATGTATTTCACGTCACACCCGGCTTCAAACAGATGGCTTGCGAAACTATGGCGCAAACAGTGTGTAGAGACATGTTTCTGAATTCCAGCCCTTTTTGCGCTTTCACGGAAGAACTGAATGACACTGTCCCTCACAAGATAATTCCCTGTCCATGAACTTGGAAACAGAATTCCTTTTGGTCTTCCACATTTAAACCAGTATTCTGTAAGTATCTCAAGTGTACGGTCAGCAAGTAAGGTATAACGGTCAAAGCGGCTTTTGCCATCACGGATGTGTATTGTTTTATTGGTGCGTGAAATATCCTCATAGTGAAGGTGCGTGACTTCTGATACCCGAAGACCACCTGAATACATTGTAGCAATCATGGCTTTATGTTTCAGGTTTGGCGTTGCATCAAGAATCGCTGATATCTCTGCTTTCGTAAGTACGATTGGCAGGCTCCTGTCTCTTTTCATACGTGGGATATCATCGTCATCCCAATTCATCTTTAATACTTTTTTATAAAAGAAACGAATACCGGAATGATAGTGGTTGTATGTTTCCGGTGAAATCCCGGAAAGTCTTTTTTGGATCAGAAATGTGTCAACATCATCTGTTGTCAGAGCATCTATTGGCTTATCTGTATATTTTAAAAAGTGAGCAACACTTGTACAGTATGCATGAATAGTAGAATCTCTTAGATTCCGTTTGTTTGCAGCATTTGTAATCTGGCTAAATATTTCATCGTACATAATAAAATCCTCCATGTAAAGTAGTTAATGAGAAACCCTGCTTACATGGAGGCGCATTGGCATAATAAAACCGCTTGTCAGAAAAGCGGTCAAATGGTATTCTTTTCATAGGCAGTGGTGTCTTTCTGTATTGAATTGTTTTGTGTGGTAACTTTACAATATCAAATGATGGTAAGAATTGCCATTGCCTATTTTATTATTGAGAAAAGAAAGCTGCGCCACAGCCTCGGCAGGCCATCGCGCAGCGATTTTGTTCAA
>NZ_JBQHWF010000037.1:0-3008 GCF_052064095.1 Blautia sp. HCP3S3_C4 | reverse complement strand
ATCGTTGGTAAAAATGACGAAGAAAAGAGCCTTTTCTCGCATGAGAAAGGGCTCGGAGTACTTTAGGTAGAAAAATCACTGGAAGCTAACATCAATGCTTCCAATTACTTGCTTTTCCATCATCTTATCTCTTTATCTTTCTATAATAATCAATACATCAAAAAAACTTTCATCATAACTAAAATGTACGCTTCCATTATATTTTTCAACAATGTGCTTCACGCTCTCTATCCCCCATCCATGCCCAACTGTGTCCATTTTATCCGTCAGAAACTTTTTTCCCTTTTTATTTGGTAATTTGCTATTAGAATTCCACAGCTTGAATATTAGCGTATCATTCACATTCTTCATCGTTAATTCAATTTTTCGCTTCTCTTTACATTTTGAAGCAGCTTCAATCGCATTATTAATCAAATTTTCAAACAGAATAATGAAATCCATATCATCCACAATAATATCCATAACCTCAGCATTTAAGCAAAAATCTATATCTAGTTCATCCATTTTTCTTTTTTCCATTGTAATCGCACGATCAACAATGGAAATACCTGTCCAATAATCTTTTCTCACAAATTTTTCCTTACACCTGCACAACAATTGCTGAATTTCTTCTAAGTCACCACTTTTCAAAGATTCTTCTATAAAATTTATCATATATTTTTCATCATGTACTAAGCAGCGATATTCACGATAATGTTCATTTAGTTGCTGATACTGACTTGCCATCATATTATTTCTTACTTCTAAAAGATTCTTTTCTGTATCAATATTCTTTATATAATAATGAATCGCAATCAACATTAAAACCAGCATTATTGCTATAATAACCATAAAACCAATGATCAATGCCTTTTCTTCTATTATTCCATTGCAAAAATAGAAAAACAAATATAGAATACCACATTCAATAACAGAAACTATCCAAATTATGTTTAGATTCTTTTTTAGTAGCTTTCCCATCCAAACATCAACATTTAGTATTTTCTGCAATACATACATTAAAATGCTGATTATTACAATCCATAGTGCCCCCTGATATGAATTTGTTAAATTAATTCCACTGTATAAATACTCCCTCATTGTTCGATGAGTAAGTAAACCAGCTGTAAGTATATATAATATTTTCATAAATCCTATATTAACTAAATATATAACTTCCCACAAATATGCCTGAAAAAATTTGCAATTATAAAAAGCTAATAAAAAAAATGGCATATATGAATTTCCTGTTAAAAGTTCCATCCCAGACAAATATGAATTCCAATATTGAATAGTAAGAAGAGCAGAAATCAAAAGAAACAACATAATTTCCTTTATCTCAAAATATTTCGCACGATGTCGACTTATAAAATCAGTTTTCATTACAATGCAATCTAAACTTACTACTATAATATAAATTACAATAAAATATTTTATATTAGATTCTATCCCCAAATATCCTTTTAACATTGTATATGTAAATAATACAATAAAGAAGAAAACAATTTTTTCAGCTATTCTATATTTAGAATACTCTTTACGTTTCGGAAACATTTTTCCAAATATCCAGACTCCCACTCCTGTCTCAAGCATAACTGCAATAAAGTACAGCAGTACCATCAACATATATCTATACCCCCCAGTAATTTAATATTGCCTTTCTTACATATTTGAATCTTTCTCTGCCAACTGCAATAATTTCTCCATTCCGTATATATAGGTCACGGTTTTTCATCTTCATCACATGCTTAATATTTGCCAGGTATCCTCTGTCCACAATAATAAAATCTTTTGAATTCAGTTCCTTTTCAATTGTCGACAGGCTTTCCCTGATAGCGGTTTCCCCATTTCTATGTACAAACACAACATTTTTTCCTTCTTTTTTCACATAGAAAATGTCAGAATACGCAATCTTCTCAATTTCACTCCGTTTTTTAATAATATAGTATTTTTCTTCTCTCGCCATAAGTGCCGGAAGCAGAGCATCATAGGTAAGGTATAACCTGTCCTTGAGCTGATCTTTGGGAATATAGCGATAGGTATTTACCTCATAGGCTTCCACAGCATAATTCAGATGATTGGTAATATATATAATAATAGGCTCCGGATACAGCTTCCGGATTTCTCTTGCAACCTCGATTCCATTCTTTCCCGGCATTTCTGCATCCAGAATATACAGGTCAAATTTCTCTTCTTTCAGTCCCAGCAGAAACCACTCTGAACTCTGATACAAGGTTATCTCACACTCTACCTTTTTACTGTGAAAATACTGCCTTGTAATCTGCTCTTCCTTCTCCAGAGCTTCTTCTTCATCATCCAGTATTGCAATTTTTATCATTTCTTTATTATTTCCTCCATAAACGTATAAAATCTGAATCTCTTTACATCATGGAAATAACTCTCTCCATCATTTATAACCAGTTCATATATTTCCGTTCCCGCCTCTGAGGAAATATCTGTTCTATGATATTCATAGATATATCTGCCTGTCTGATGCTCACGTACCTTCCGGATAATATCATCTACCAGTTCTCCGATAGTCATGGGACTGTCTCTGGATGGTTTCCACTTACCGATCATGCTCCGGACCTGTGTCTTATTCAGCCGGATTCTCTTCCCTGCCATAATTCCTCTTGGATAGAAATCAGAAACTGTTTTGTCTGTTTCTCGCAGTATATCACATACCGTCTGATTCTGTCCATCTATTGCGAATCCCATGTTTGTATATGCCTGCATATGCTGCAAAGCCAATGCCAGATATTTTTTGTCCCCGGATTCATGATACCAACACAGAAGATTGTCCAAGCTTCTCTCAATCGTATCTCTGGCTGAAATCCCGTAATTCTGCAATGTCTGCAATGTAAACATCATAATGTAGATATCTTTTATTTCATCAGTATGACTGGTCTGCTCCACATATAGCACTTTTCCCCCCCCACAGTCTGTCCGAAAACCTTATTTTTAGGCATAAATTTAGCCCCTTTCCTTCATCTGTGACATTGAAAACTGAATAAAATACACAGGATGAA
>NZ_JBQHWF010000036.1:0-3059 GCF_052064095.1 Blautia sp. HCP3S3_C4 | reverse complement strand
TTGCTTAAGTTCTTGTCATCGGTAACAGCGAGTTCGCCGCCTGTTTCCAGGCGGCAGACTCTTACTTGACTGCAATCGTGAGCATTTCATGCTCTACTACAAACTTGATCATATAGTCATCGACCAGACGTCTCTGCTGTTGGAAGGCATACATCAGTGCCTTTTCGCAGATCCGGTTGATCATACGGGGAATTCCGGCAGATGCCTTGTGGATCTCATCCACCGCTTTTTCAGTAAAAACCTCCTGAGGACATCCGGAATACGCCATATGACTTCCGATGTATTGTTCCGTTTCCGATCTGTCCAGATGCGGAAGCGTGCAGTACATATCGATTCTCTGGCGAATAGCAGCGTAGCGCTGTAACTTCAGTTTGTTTTCCAAAAGTTCTGTCTGACCGACAAGGACTACTGCCATGGGACTGACAGAATCAAACTTGTAATTCAAAAGAAATCGAAATTCTTCCAGCGTTTCTTTTTCCAATAGATGAGCTTCATCAAGGATGCAGACAACCTTCTTATGCTGTACTCCGCGGATGATTTCAATTTCCTGCTGTAGCTGGCGCTTGGAATCTCCTCGATAAAACCTTGATTCCAGACCGAGCTGATCCAGCAGCCCCTTATAAAACCATCTTGGAGTCAGCTTTGAGTCCGAAAGATAAAGAACGATGTAATCCTCTTTCGGAAGTTCTGAGTAAAACCGGCGGATCAGCGTTGATTTCCCACATCCGGAATCAGCAGTTACAACCGCAAACATCTGGCGGTCTGCCACATAGGATAGACGGCCTAATGTCTCGCGAAAAGCAGATGATTCATACAGTTTTTCAGGTGGAACATTACGGACAAAGGGTGTGTGTTCCATACCGAAGAATGCCTCATACATGATCATTCGCCTCCTTCCGATAGGATGCAAATGAGATCGCGTCAGCCATCTGACGCTGTGTCTGTGCATGGCGGTTTTCTAAAGCGTCAAGAAAACGGGACGTGCTCGGTTTCTGTTTCTGCATGGATGCCGGCAGTACCGGGCGTTTGTCACAGTATTCGCCGATTCTTATCGGCTGTGCGGTAAAAGGCTCATAGCCGGGATAAGAAACAGTGATCGTTTCAGGCGCGGCAGGATCATAAGAAATTTCAACCTTATGCCCGATCAGCGATGGTTTTGTCTCGTATCTCATTCCGCGGAAACTGATACATCCGCCTTTGTCAACTTTGCGTTCTTCATGATGAAGGAAAGCTTCCGCTACGACTGAAACATCCAGGAAAGTGAGCGGGCGGCTGTCGCGGTTCCATTCCTGAAGAGGTGTGATCCCTTCTTTCGGGACCGCAGCTCCAAGGCTTTCGTAGTATTCACTGATTCCTTCATGAGGCTTCTTGTGGTAATACTCGTCCGCGAAGATCTCCCAGAGGCGGTTTAAGTCATCCAGGCTTTTGATATCCTTCAGCTTCGATTCACGGATAAAATCATCTACGACCTGGTGGAATTTCTCAATTTTACCTTTGCTTTTTCCACTCCTCGGTTTTGCATGAATGACACGGATACCGAGTTTTGCAAGGGAAAACCGGATCTGCTTTGCGATATACTGGGATCCGTTATCAAAGTAACAGGCATCAAAAGTTCCGTGACGCAGGATCGCCTGGTGAAAGGTATCCTCGATGATCGCTTCCTCCTGATTATCATAGAATCTGGAGAACAGGAGCCGTCTGGAATGGTCATCAATAGCCGAGGACAGATAGGTTTGTACTTTGGCACCATTTTTTCCAATAGGAAGTTTGGGTCCATACTTGATATCTCCCTGGATCAGCATCATGCGGTGCGGTTTGCAGAAGCGTTTCGATGAACTCTCACGGGCTTCTTTGTACATCTGCATATGCTCACGACCAAAGCCCGCTTTATAAAGGTGTCTTTCCAGAGTTGGGCGTTTCAATACCCCCGGTGCTACAAAGCCTTCCGCTTCCAGAATGAAGATGATCTGTGCAACAGACCGTTCCGGAACCTCTTTCCTGAGCTGGATCGCCTGTTCCAGAAGAAAATCGAAATTGTCCGGAAGTCTCTGGGATCTGTGTTTTTGCCGGTCTGCCGGTTTGAGACCAGAGAACTTGCCTTCTGCATATGCTTTCTCATAACGGTAAAGAGAACGGACTGAGATGTTATTCTCCTGTGCGATCTGTCTGCGCAGCTGCAGACGTTTCGCGTCATCCATATCTTCCCTGAGAAGGGGAGATATGAGCCGGAAGCGGTTGAGTGCTTCCTGTTCCTGCCACTGTTGTTTCATAAGATTTTTGCTTGTATTCATAGTATAGCGACCTCCTTTGAGACCACTATACAGAAACAGCCGGTGACAGACGAACCAAAGTAGGTGCACGGTTCTACCAGGGGATCGGCACCAGGAATCCTCCGCTGTTATAAATCAGGCGGAGAATGATCTCCAGCCAGTTTTGATACTTTTTTCGTATTGCATCGAGCAGTGAACCTTTGGAGAAGAGAATCCCTTCACCAAGTCTGAAGATACTGTAGCCGGTACTTCTGAGGTAGCCTTCTATGTTAGAAAGATTGATCTGCAGCCACCAGAGCCAGTGCCGCATGGTCTGCATAGACGGATAATCTTCGGAGTCAGCATCTTCAGGAGTAACGACTCCATCAAGAACTCCTGATATAACCTCAGTTTCGTAATGCTTATATGGGGCGAGACAATCTGGAAGTTCATTATGATAGGAATGGCAATTTTTACATCTGAAACGTCGGATCATCAGAAGATCCTTACGCCCGCCTTCTTTCTTGCGGATACGTATGCGTGAATCACGGTAGGCAAGAACTCCCTGACAGCTGGGACATATATGTCTGGTCACACTGCTCTGAACAAAAAACACCTGAATCCCCCTTGAGGGTTAACGTATAGTCTGATATAATAACCATGGTTATAGCGACCAGGTCTCAGAGTACACGACTTTCCAGGGAAGGTGCTCTGAGACTTTTTTCTTTCTGTAAACTGATGACAGTATACAGAACAATCCAGAGACACGCAAGGTAATCATTATTACGCTATTTTAAGAGGTCAATAACA
>NZ_JBQHWF010000035.1:0-4402 GCF_052064095.1 Blautia sp. HCP3S3_C4 | reverse complement strand
CACCAGCCTTTTTCCATGAAATGGTAACGCCTTCTGTATCCTTATCATAAGTTGCAGAAATAAGTTTAACTGTCTGCGGAACTGTAGATGCGGTCAGTCCTTTTGTGTTATATTTGCCAGACTTTTTCGTCTTTTTGTTATAAGCTTTGACTGTATACTGATACTTTTTGCCTACAATGATTGGATATTTAGATGAAGAAGTGTGAGTATAGCTTGTCTTTTTGTTGTCTAACGTCTTCACTTTAATCCACTTCTTATCACCGGATTCTCTGTAGTATACGATATAGTTCGTAGCTCCAGAAGTTTTATCCCACTTGATATTAATCTTGTTATAATCAGTGGCCTTGACACTTGACAGCTTAACCGTGCCGGGCTTGGCTGCCGCCGCTTGTACTGATACCGGTATGAGAAGCATGACCGTCAGCAGCAAGAACAGTAATCCAGAAAATAATTTTTTTCTTTTCATAAACCGAATCCTCCTTTATGGTTATGTACATATTGTACTACCGGATTTTTTGAGAAGCAAGGGTGTATATCAGATTACCGAAATGAAAACAGAACCGGATAAAGCACTATTAAAAGAGCCAATCATGGTAACTCTGCCGATGACCATGATAGAGCAGGAAGCAAACGAATATGGCAATGTAGAGTTTGATTCTGCAAAAGAAGATGTTGGATATACGAATAAGTGGTATTTTTATAATTGTAAATATGACATCACAAACAATGCAGTATTTAAAATGCCGATGACTGGTGATGATGGTAAGTGGAAATATGGCTTTATCGGATTCGGTATGGTTGCAGCTTTAGGTTGCGCATATATAATATTGAATTCAAAGAATTATAAGAAACGTAAACATAGAAAAATTAGAAACTAAAAGCAACAAAAAAAAAGAGAGCGCTCAAAAGCGTTCTCTTTTTTTTGTTGCTATAGCATTTAGCTGTTTGGAATCCAAATTGCCTGAATTTCTTGGTTGTTATTTAAGGTTGTCCCGGATATAGAAATTGAATAATGACGCCATTTAGATGATAACGTATATCCGCTTCTCTTTGGTAATGGAATATCTTTATTAAAATCAACAGTAATGTTACAAGGAAACTCAATCTTTTTAACTGTACTGCCGTCTTCAAAAATTCCGCCATTCGCATCAATCGTAAGAGTTCTTTTTTCATCAGGGCCACTTGAAAATTCCATTGTCCAGCAATATAAGTCATTTCCAATTTTATATACACCAACACCAACATATGATGCATATGACTCTAAAATGGCTGTTCTGTGACCAAGACTATTCATCCATCCATTCATTACATCTTGTGGTGTAGTATAACCTTTAGCAATGTTTTCGAGACCAACGCAGCCAACTCCTGCTTCATAACACGCTGTTGAGGAATCAGTTCCATTAGGCCTAATATGAGAAAATTTAATTGAGATTTCCTGTGCTCTCAGCATTGCGGCTTTTTGTAAATTTGGATGTACTTTCAATGGTGGATTCCCAATCTTCGCCCTCTCAACATTCGCTAGTCTTACAACTTCATCTACCATCTGCTGAATCGTTAATGCTGGAGTTGGTGTAGCTGAATCAACATCCCCTTCTCCATCGCTAGGTACTGCAATAGATAACCCAGTTGTATCAAATTTTCCTGCGGTTTCATTTGACGTGACTGCTTTCACAGTATAGATATTCGTTCTGCCTGTGTAAGGGTCAGAGTCTGTAAACTCTAAATTTCTTGTCTGCCCGCAGGACAGCCATTTTGTGTTATCTTTAGATTTACAATAGATTCTGTAAAGATATGCTCCACCAGCTTTATTCCAGGTAATTGTAACCCCTTCGTCCTCGTCATAAGATATCCCGGTTAACTTAACCTGCTGCGGTCTGGTTTTTGTTGTAAGTCCTGACTTATTGTAATTCCCATACTGCTTTGTTTTTTTATTGTAAGCCCTGACAGTATACTGATAAGTCTCTCCTGTAACAATCGGATATTTTGCAGAAGAAGTATGGGTATAGGACAATGTCTTGTTATTAACAGTTTTAATTTTTATCCATTTCCCATTAGTGTCTTTTTCGCGGTAATAGATACAATAATTTGTAAATTTACCACTTGGCTTCTTCCACTTGATGTTGATTTTATTGTAATCAACAGCCTTGACACTTGACAGCTTAACCGTGCCGGGCTTGGCTGCCGCCGCTTGTACTGATACCGGTATGAGAAGCAGAGCCATCACAGCCAGTAACATAAGAAGCAAATTTTTTTTCTTCATGTCTGAAATCCTCCTTCATAGATTCTCTGCCCTTATTGTACTGCATTTCCAGACTCCGGACAATCCGGAAAATCCCTGCCTGCGTAAAAATCCGCAAAAAAATCATTTTCTCATAGAATTTTAAGCATAGTAGATACAGCAAGAAAAAATTAAAGTTTTTTCTCCCGGGAGAAACTTTCTTGCTGAAAAACCAGCATACTGATATCAGAAGATGAAAAGGAGGATATGCCCTATGAAAACATAGACAGATAGTTGTCCACAGACTTTTATAAGCGGCAGTTACAGCCGCAGCAATCATATACAGGGGATTTACATAGGAAAACAGATATTCCCCCAGATTTTAATGAAAAGGAGAAAAAATCATGAAGAACCCAAAAGAATGTTTCAGCATAGTACAGAACCAGACATTTATCGTTTTAAACGAACTTACCCGTCCAGAGTGCAAGGATGGCAGCGAGCCCTTGACTTTCCATCACGAGACGTTCAGCCGCTTCAATTTTGTTATCATCAGTGCCGATAAGAAAGCAACGACCGCAAACATCCCGGTGAGAGAGATACCAGGAATCTTTGAGAAGGTACACGACCTTAAAATGAAACATCTGCTGACTGCCAGACCGGTCAGCGAAGGAGCCTCAGAGAGTCCGGCTTACACAACAATCATCAATGCAGGCAAGTTAAAGGGCAAGACCCCTGCGGCAGCCCTGGCAGAGGATGGGGCAAAGGGCGAGAGCCTGTTAAAGAGCCAGGTACAGTGGCTGAAGCAGAACCTGGCCGCATATCCAAGGAATGCAGTACAGATTCAGGCAATCGAGGCAGCGTTACAGCTCTATCATGAAGGAAGATTAAACCAGCAGGAAGCACAGAAGGGCTGTGTGGAGACTGAGACAATCTACCGGGCAGAACTGAGACCCCTGACCCGCAGGAAAAAAGGTGATAAGTGCTTTGTTTATAGTATCTATATCCGCTGGAATCCGGGAGCAGAGAGACCGATAGAAATTGAAATAGTAAACTTCTATGCACCGGTCGTGAAAACGGATAAAGGACTGCTGAATGTTTTGGCGAAGGAGAAAACCGATGAGGTCAGAAACAGATTCTCCCTGACGATAGACCAGTGGTGCTGGTTGGAACATATATTGGAAGCAAACATCCGCACATTTGAGAATGAACATGCCGGTTCTCTGTATAGAATGGCGGAGGAGGAGAAAAAAAGGGGCATGGAGGCTTTCAGGAACAGCAATGGGGTGGCATAGAAACCGGTCAGAGCCGGTGAACCGGCAGGATTTCTAAAGCATATGACAGTAACGCTGTGATGATAAAAACATACGAGGCGGTATCTGAGTCCTGTGAGGAGGATACCAGCCTCAAGATTAAGGAGGATTAAATATCATGAAGAAAATAATTGAAGGAAAAATGTATAACACTGAAACTGCAACTTATATCGGCAGATACCGTACTGACACCATGAGTAGACGAGATTTCCGTTATCTTGAAGAGGAGTTATACCAGAAGAGAACGAAAGAGTTTTTCCTCTGCGGTGAAGGCGGTGCAATGACCAAATATGCAAAGTATGTTGAGGGATGCGGTTATACAGATGGTGAAAAAATCATTCCGTTGTCTGAGGATGAGGCAAGGGACTGGGTGGAAGAACATATGGATGTGGATGACTACATTGAACTGTTCGGAGAGTGCGAAGAGTAAAACAGATTGCGGGTATCTTCGGTAAAAGAGGATACCTGCATATATGAAACTGAGATTTCCAAACTGGCTGCAATGCCATAATGAAGACATATAGGAGGGTTAAATACGATGAAGAAATTGATTAGAGGTGAACACTATAATCAGGAGATAGCAATGCATGCAGGCTACCATCTTGAAATCACTGCTGCGGAAACGGCTTATCTTGTATCTGGGGAAGATTGTTTCGGAAGAAGGGATGATTCCGCTTACAGGAGAAAAGTAGCACGGCATCCGAGTATGCGGGATAAGTACTGTGAATTTTATTGAAATGCCAGATAGAATGCTGTATAATGCAGGCATAAGGTTTCTGCTCTATATTTTTTAGCACTCCTCTTTGGCACTTTTTTGATAATCTCCTTTGTAAGAATCAGAAAATCCGAGCCATACGGAGCACCCGAGAAAACA
>NZ_JBQHWF010000034.1:0-4664 GCF_052064095.1 Blautia sp. HCP3S3_C4 | reverse complement strand
GGCGGTTCCGATGGGCCTGCCATCATCATTCACACAGCATGGCTATACTTGTTTGGCTTCATGCCACAAGTCCTCGCCTTCGTGGCGCACAATCATCTGCATATCTCACGATGTACATTTCTTTCAGTCCCGTTTTCCTCATTTTGAGAAATGCCTTGCTCCGGTCAAAAGTAATCGAGTTTCTGATTTTCCTCTCATACCCGTATTCCTTTACAAGAGGGTGGTTCTGCCATTGGCTCTCTACCCAGTTATCCAGTTCATTCAGCACGATATTCGCAAGTTGCGGTGAAATGATACCACCTTGCGGTGTGCCTTTGTCTGGAATGAGGGTAGTGCCGTCTGGCATTCTAATCGGTGCTTTCAGAATCCGCTTGATAATAAAAATCAACTGTTTGTCGTGTATTCCCAAAGCCCATATCTGCCGCACCAGCTTACTGTGATTTACATTATCGAAAAAGCCCTTTATATCAAACTCAATCACATAATGCAGATTCATTCGCTGGAGCATGGTATAGGTTCTCTGCATGGCGTGTTCTACGGAGCGGTTCGGGCGAAAGCCGTAGCTATTGTCGCTGAATTTCGCTTCGCAGATAGGCTCCATGACCTGCTTGATACATTGCTGTACCAGCCTGTCCCAGATACAAGGAATACCCAACGGGCGGGTCTTGCCGTTTGGCTTCGGAATGTCTTTACGCCTGACCGGTTTTGGTCGGTATCCGTGATGACTTCCTGTGACAATAAACCTCACTTTCTCCACAACTGTTTCGGGCGGTAAACACCCGATGTCACTAATGTTTTTGTTGTCTGTTCCTGCTGTGTAGCTTCCTCCGTTTGCTTTGATGTTCCGATATGCCAAAAGAATGTTATCCCGGCTTAGGATTATATCCATGAGGTCGGTAAAGTTGTCTCCATCCAGACTTCGACGGTAGAGTTCGTCAAAAACTGGCTGCATACCGTAATACTCGGCGTGACGTAAATCATCTACACATAGATTTTTGCTTTTCTTTGGCATAAGGCATCACCTCCTTTTACGAAAGTGACCCTTTTGGTCTTACTCGAATCCTTATGTTGGATTGAATAATGCCTGTTTATCTCAACCGACTTGTGGCCATTCCTCCGTAGCTCACATAACGCAAGCACATCATAGGTTCGACCACTGCTTTTCAGCAGCAGTTCGTCTGCTTATTGTTCTTCGTCAAACTATTCCTTGCGGAATCTGCTGCCTTTCCTCGTTCCGATAGTTCTATCTGTACATACATACCCTTAGGTTCCTGCTATAGACCTGTCGGCTTGCCTGTGCCTGTAACACAGCATGGTCGTTCGTAGGGCAAATTTCTACTGAACCACACCGACTGCGCTTTAACGCACCCACGCATTTCTGCGTGGTCTTCTTTTAGACCTGTACATTCGCAGGTTCGTCAGTCCGCCCGCCAAAGCGAACATTCTAACCATAGGTATCTTATAGACCCTCGGCCTATAGGTAACACAGTCTGCCGCCAGACCGCTTTCGACCACTTTTGGCAGTGGTTACGGTTACTCTCAGCCTTTGTCATGGGGCTTCGTACAAAAGCCATTACAGCTAATGCACGCCCATCAAGGGTAGGCGTTTCAGGGCGTTACCCCGTCATTCCACCTATCAAACTATCAGTTCTCCGAACAACGGAAAACCGTTGCCCGTGCGCAGACTTTTTACCGCCTGCGAACGAGTCGCACTTACCCAGAAGTCCTCACCGGATTGCTGTCCCTCTCCTTTGGTGTTGACTATAATCGTGTTTACAAGTTTCAAAATATCCTTTTCGCTTCGAATATAGGCGAAAGGATTGTAATGCATGGATTTAGCAAAGTTTATGGTATTCAAAACTTTTATCTTGTACTTGCCCTTCTTTAGCATTTTTCCGCACTCAACCAGTACCGTTCCTTTCGGATCAGTGACAACATAAGACGAGTGCATCTGCATCAGGTTCGGCTTCACAAAAAAGCGAGTCTTACCAGAACCGGAACCACCGATAACAAGAATATTTTTATTTCTTGCGTACTTCGGCTCTTTCGGTCTGCCAGACATCATCAGCCGTTCCGTCTGTGTCAGAAGGACATTATTTTCAAACACAGAGTCCATATATGGCTCTATGTCCTTGGCATTTCCCCACCTTGCGGAACCGTATTCTACACCCTGCCGGAACTTCTTGGCATTCTTGGCTTTGTAATACACCACAAGGCGGAGCGCTATGCCACCTACCACACCAATCAATAAATCTCTTGGGTGGAAGCTGGGCAAAGGATTGGCAAACAGCTTATCAAAACGGTTCATGACTGCCATCATCTTATCAGAAGCATTTGTACCTTCTGATACTCTCCACAGCCATGCAACCTTATCACAGAAATATCCAACAAAGATATAGGGCAGATTCAAAAGCACCAGCTTCTTGGTATCCATACCGCCGGCTTTTGCTTTCAGATTTTTCGGGATAGCCTTCAGGTCTTTGGTTATGCCTTCAATGATGTTACTCAAAGGCTCTGCCCCCTGTCCTTATTCTTTTCCCGGCTCCGTTCTCTGTTCTTATTCTGTGATACTGCATCCCTGAAGCGTTTCAGTTTCTCCCTTACGGAAGTCCTGCCCTTTCGTTTCTCATTACCATAAACAAATTCCTTGAATGCCTGTGCTACCGCATCGGCATCCCTGCCCTTGAAAAATACCACATATTTCGGTGGGTCCGTTGTCTTGTCTTTCTTGACGGCGAAATCAACATTATATTTACGAGCTACCCGCTCAAAGGATTTGATATTGCCGTCCGTCACTTCGATAGACGAAACTCCCACGCCTTCGCCAACCAGCTTTTTCACAGAAGTTTTACCATGCGTTTTCTGTGCTTTCTGTCTGCGGTGGTTCAGATACATCCGCATTGCAGCCTTCAAGACGTTGGCATCCAGTTTAGCGGTCTTAATTACAAGAGCGATTGTTTTCTGCGTTACTTCCTCTTGCATAAGTACCTCCGATCTGCATCTTCCTGTGTGTATGCTCCGCTAAGGTGGAACATACAGCCGATGTAATAAATACCTCATAACTCTCCTTTCTGCTTCTGGACATCGTGTCCAAAAGCAATAAAAAAGGGCAGCTACAAATCTCTCGACTTATAACTGCCCTGACGCTGTTTTCTATTTACTACTCTTTTTTAATACCCATTTTCCATTCTTTCCGTCACCAACTCGCTCTATAACTCCTTCTTTCGATAAATTTGAAATATAACGCATTGTTGCTGCTTTGGTTCGATTCATTTTCTCTGACAATTCACTTATCGTCATATTTCCATTCACAGCAAGAAACTCCTTTACTAAATCCTCTCCTTTTACCACACACTCCCTCATCTCATGCTCTTGCTCTTGACTTCTTTGGGATTTCTTAATTACTTCATTCACAATCGCAATTTGACTAGGATTTTTTCTTCTAGAAAGACCTTCAAAAAATTTTTCCATATTCTCACAAATCAGGTCAATATATTCTTTTTCCTCTTCCCACAATGCTTTTCCAAAATCTGCATTCTTCAAGGAAGCATGATTATTTTTCTGGCGCAATATCCAATAATTCATCACTTCAAATTTTCTTTCAATAGAATACAAAGAATCATCAATAACTAAAACCATTGCTTTCATTCCCCATTCATCTTGCGATACTAGATAGGACATTTCAAGCATACAATTTAACGACTTAACATATTCTGCTGTCAGAACAATAATCACATTCTCACAATTTGCAATTTCTGCCATAAAGTCATATAGATTATCATTCGCAATAAGCTGTGATTTATCACGCTTTACATCAAAAGTATCTTTCAACTGTGTTTCTAATTCGTCTGCATATGTATTTCCGTCTTTCCAACAATATGATATAAACAACCTCTGCTTACCCATTACTATCGACCTCCATTTTATGTAAAATTTAAACATTTTCCTGTCGTACATCTCAATACCGGAAACCCTATACTCACATTTATTTTAATAAAAAAATGGAAATAAGATTAACCTCTAATTTTTCATTAACTCTATCAATATTGTCAAATAACAATACCTGAAACAAAACATTCTTTACATTTTCCATTGTCACCATTCCATACTCTTTTTCCGTAAAGCCTTCTATATGAAAATTCTTACAAGCATCCTCTTTTCTTGCAACTAAACAATGCGTAAATAATGCCAAGATGTATTTATCCGACATAAGAAAAGCGTATGTTTCTGCTCCCTGATATGTATATCGGCACTTCTCCAAATTTTCTTGCGGTATAGAAAAATAACACCTAACGGTTTCCAAATACACATCTCCATTATACTCCGGCTTCAACTTCCTTGTATATCTTTTAATGCTATTAAATATATTGTTTCTTTCTATGGCAGATTTTGTCCTCTTAAATACTGGCTTCTTACCTTTCATATCCATATAAACATTATTGATAATAGTCTTTCCTGCATATTGGCTAAAAGCTCCTATACGCAGCAAATATGATAATACCTCATTCATCTTGTCAGATGATGCTATCTCCTGATAAGAATAATCCCCAAACTCTATATGCTGAATATTCTTGTGCGGTAACACCGCAAGTCCGGCAGACGGGAAACCGTCTGTCCGGGCTAGCGGGAACCGCTTATGCGAGTTTACTCACGTAATGTTTTGT
>NZ_JBQHWF010000033.1:0-5530 GCF_052064095.1 Blautia sp. HCP3S3_C4 | reverse complement strand
GTGCAATTTTAATTTATATTGAACGCTCACAAGAGCATATCAATCTTTTTCTCATCAGATTAGATTATCCGAGTTTTCGGACAGTCTCCCCTGAAAAATCCGGCCATCCGGACATCCAGAGGGGAGGGAGTTATGTTTATAAACTCGTTATTCAGTTTTCAAGTTACATAGTCCGGATAATTAATTAAATAATTAAATTACCAGACAAAAAATCGATCCAAACCAGCCTACATCCACAATCGCCGAGACCAGCTCCGAAATACAGATGTAATCATCTATATCTACAAGAGTCTTAATTATACCCAGCCTTTAAAAATCTACGTTATCCCCCGAAAAGCCCACAGTTTAACAACAATGAGTCTGGGGTTTTCGGGGAATGCTTTCCATAAACTTACAAATAGCCAGCATAACTGGCTCCGAAGCCGTAGATAACCACGTCTATATCTCGGAGCATCCACCCGACAACTCGATTAAATTGAGCCAAGCGGATATTCGCAATCCGCTTCGCTACTTGCTCATAACCGAATAACTGCTTCGCAATTAATTCGGTTAAATTATTATTTTCTTAGTCTGATTCAGAAAAAAACCACTCAATCCCGCTTTTCCAACGCGCCTCCTTTAATCTGAAGAACAACCTGATTAACATGATTCAAAAATATATGATGAACACAGCCCCTATGCCAGCTGCGATACATCCCTAAGATAATTATTGCAGTTATTTTATACGGTAACCAACCACCCGTTTTATATCACACAATACAACCCCAAATAATAATCTAATTTTATTGTTTAATTTAATTATTATTTATTTCAGCCAAAGCACAGCTCCTTACTGCATCTCTATGCAGATATATCTGCAGGGGACTTAGTCATACTTGGCATTTGGGAATCTGCGTTATCACCCCAAAAGTCCAACTGTCTGAGCGTCAGCGAGTTTTGGCTTTTGGGGTGATGCCTTTAGCAGATTTCCAAATACCTAGCATGACTGTCCCCGAAGCCGTATCTGCATAGAGATGCAGTAAGGAGCGTCCCTTATTAATTTAATTCAAGCAATATTCGCGCAATCCCCATCGCTACCTGGTAAAACAAACACCTTTTGTATAATTAAATTTTTATTTTTTACAAGTTATCCAATCCATTATACATCGACGCAATCGGCGAAATCACCGCAATCACCAAAGTCCCAATAATCAACGCCATAAACAAAATAATAATCGGCTCCATAGCCGCCAGCACACTCTGGGTAGTCATCTCCACCTCTTCGTCATAATAATCCGCCATCTTCTCCAGCATCTCCTCCACATTACCAGTCTCCTCACCAATCCCGGTCATATGATACACCATAGGAGGAAAAATCCCGGAAGCCTCCAGAGGCTCTGACAAAGGAACACCCTTCATAACCTCCTCACGGGCCTTCAGCATAGCATTGCTATAATGTATATTATTAACAATCTTCGAAGTAGTCTCCAAGGCATCAATAGTAGAAATACCCGACATAAGCAAAGTACTCATAGTTCTGGCAAACTGAGAACAGGCAGTCTTCACTGTAAGCTTCCCAAACAAAGGCATCTTCATCTTGATCCTGTCAATGGTCAGCCGCCCCTGTGTAGTCCTGTAGATCAGCTTATAAGCAGCCACAACCCCAACAATAATCGCCAGTAGCACATACCAGTGTGAAGTCATCCACTTACTGCTGTTCATAACAAACATAGTAATAGCTGGCATCTCAATATCCAGATCCGCGAACATATCAATAAAGATAGGGATTACAAACAACAGCATAACTGCAATTACCCCAATGGCCGCGATCACCGGAATGATAGGATAAATAGTAGCCTTCTTAATGGTAGCCTTCAGCTTTGCCTCTTTTTCAAAATGCACCGCCATCCTGGAGAAAGCCATCTCCAGACTACCTGACTGCTCCCCTGCCTCCACCATATTCACCAGCATAGGCGGAAAAATATCCGGCTGGCTTCTCATGGAATCCGCCAGGGTATTACCCTTTTCCACATTCAGAAGCACCTCAGAGATGGCACGCTTCAGCCATTTATTCTCTGTCTGCTCGCTTAACATCTGCAGAGCTTCCTTCATAGGAACACCTGCCTGGGTAATACTGACAAACTGCCGGCAGAAAACACTCAGATCCCTGGGCTTAACCTTTTTCCCAATGGAAAAGTCAATCTCTTTGTTCAAAGCCCCCTGTTCCCTGACGGAAACAGGAATCAGACCCTCTGCCTTTAGCTGCTCCAATGCTCTCTCTCTGGTTTCAGCCTCCAGGCTTCCCCTTTTCTCTTTGCCTCTTTTATCTACTGCCACGTAGGAAAAACCAGGCATGCTCTCACCTCTTTTATCTATGGTCACACAGATCCGGGGATCTGCATCCTTATTACTTTTTTACAAGCTAAAACCTCCGTCAAAGCCTGTATCAAATACTGAGCCAACATCCAGATTTATCTTTCTGTTCATGCTTACAGGATCCTGAGCGTAGGTCACTGCTGTATCTCCATCGATCACCTTCCGCATAAACAGATCATACAGTGCATCATCCATGGTCTGCATTCCGGCTCTCTTGTTGGTCTGCATCACAGATGGAATCTGGTAGGTCTTACTCTCCCTGATCAGGTTTCTCACCGCATTATTGGCGAAAAGCACCTCCAGGGCTGCCACACGGCCGCTGCCGTCTGCCTTTTTCAGCAGCTGCTGGGATACAATACACTCCAGTACAGAAGCCAGCTGGATCCGTACCTGCTGCTGTTGGTTTGGGGGAAACACATCGATAATTCGGTCAATAGTTTTGTCTGCACCAATGGTATGGAGGGTGGAAAATACCAGATGACCGGTTTCTGCCGCTGTAATGGCAGTGGAAATGGTTTCCAGGTCTCGCATCTCTCCTACCAGGATCACATCCGGGTCCTCACGGAGAGCGGCTCTCAGTGCCTGAGCATAGTCTGTGGAATCGCTGCCGATCTCCCTCTGGTTTACCACGGATTTGTCATGTCTGTGGAGGTATTCAATAGGATCCTCCAAAGTGATGATGTGGTAAGGATAGGTCCTGTTGATCACATGGATCAGTGAGGCCAGTGTGGTGGATTTACCGCTGCCGGTAGGTCCTGTGACCAGTACCAGTCCACGTTTTCTGCTGGTCATTTCCACAACCTCTCTGGGGATTCCCAGGTCCTCAGGCTCCGGAATATTGAAAGGCAGGCTTCGCATAACTGCTGCCAGCGTACCTCTCTGTTTAAAAACGTTCACGCGAAAACGGCCTACCCCGGAAATGGCGTAGGCAAAGTCTGTCTGTCCGGTTTCCTCTAATTCCTCCCGGTGTCTTTTGTCTATAAGGGGCAGAAGGATGTCCTCCAGCATCTGTGGAGTCAGTCTCTCCCCCATAATAGGTGCCAGCACACCGTCCACACGGTAGCTGGGAGCCCGTCCCGAGGTGAGATGGATATCAGAAGCTCTCTCCTTTACAGACTGTATCAAAATTTCATTTAAGTCATACATGTTTTTTTGTCCTTATATTCAGGTTCCTGCCTGTGAGACAGGCATTCCCTTATTCGTAAGATGCCTTTAGCATCTCCTCAATGGAAGTAGTTCCATCCAGTACATAGCGGATACCATTTTGCCGGAGTGTGCGCATGCCGCTTCGTCTGGCTGCCTCCTCCAGCTCCTCTGTGGTACCGTTCTCGGCAATCAGGTTACGGATTTCTTCATTGACCTCCATAATCTCAAATACACCGATTCGTCCGAAAAAGCCTGTATTGTTGCACAGCTTACAGCCTGCAGGCTCATAGATATTAACTTCCTGGTCTGTATTCTGTCTGAGGATACGCTTCTCCTCCTCGCTAGCCGGTCTCATTTTCCGACAGTGAGGGCAAAGCTTACGCACCAGTCGCTGGGCGATTACTCCCACTACAGAATCTGCGATCAGATATCTCTCCACTCCCATGTCTGCCATACGGTTCAGGGTACCCACTGCATTATTAGTATGTAAGGTGGATACTACCAGGTGTCCGGTAATGGATGCCTGTACTGCAATCCCTGCTGTTTCCTGGTCACGGATCTCACCGATCATAATAATATCCGGGTCCTGACGGAGAATGGAACGAAGGGCTGAAGCAAAGGTCAGGTCTACCTTATTGTTGACCTGGATCTGGTTGATTCCCTCAATATCTGCTTCTACAGGATCCTCTACTGTAACAATATTGACTTCCTCCCTGTTCAGCTCACTGAGGGCCGTGTACAGGGTGGTGGACTTACCGCTTCCGGTAGGCCCTGTAACAAAAATAATTCCAAAGGGGCTTGCCATCATATGGTCAAAACGTGCCATCTCATCCGGGGCAAGTCCCAGTTCCTTCTTATTTCTGGTAAGGTTCAGCTTGGAGGAGATTCGCATAACGATCTTCTCTCCATGCACAGTAGGGATGGAGGAAATTCGGATATCATACTCCTGTCTGTCTACCACAATAGACATACGACCATCCTGAGGTTTCCTCTTCTCTGAAATGTCCATGCCTCCCATAATCTTAATACGGGTGGAAATAGCAGGCAGAAGGCTGTTGTCGTAAACCATCCTCTCAAAAAGTGCACCGTCAATACGGTAGCGGACACGTACCTTGGACTCCAATGCTTCAATATGGATATCACTGGCTCTCTGTCGTACTGCCTGTTCGATCAGAGAACGGACCAGCTGTACAATCGGTGCATCGCTGACATCCGCATCTGTTTCATTTTCCTCAATATTGCCTCGCAGCTGTGCCCTCTCCTGGGTGAAACGTCTGGCAGCATCCATAGTCTCTGACGCACCGTAATGGCGGTCAATGGCAGCCAGAATATCTCTGGTGGTGGCAATATAAGGCTCCACCTGAAGGTTGGTCACAATGGAAATATCATCAATAGCAGCCATATCCATAGGATCTGCCATAGCCAGATGGAGGATGTTGGCATTGTAGGGATCCAGTTCAAAAGGAATACAGGTGTATTTCTTCATCAGATCCACACTGACCAGGTTCCGGACCTCCTTAGGGATGGTCACACCTGTAAGCTGGACTACCTTCAGTCCCAGCTGCATCTGAAGGGCACGGGCAATCATTTCCTCAGTGATAAATCCATTTTCTACCAAAATCTCACCGATTTTCTTATCGCTTCCCTTCTGAAGCTGCAGGGCTTTTTTTAATTGTTCCTCTGTCAGGACGTTCTGCTTTATGAGCAGATCGCCCAAACGCATTCTTTCACGTCTAAGTGCCATATTTTTCAGTCTCTTTTCCGGTATTTTTCCACATTAGCTGCCTGGCAGCTGACTTTCATTTATGGGTAATATCTGTACTGCAGATATCTGTAATTATAAGTATAACAGGTTTATACCTAAGATTAACAAAAATAGTACAATTGTTACTGATCTCATGAGCTGTCACCAGACTGCTCACACGAATTGTCACCGGATTGCTTAAGTTCTTGTCATCGGTAACAGCGAGTTCGCCGCCTGTTTCCAGGCGGCAGACTCTTACTTGACTGCAATCGTGAGCATTTCATG
>NZ_JBQHWF010000032.1:0-5937 GCF_052064095.1 Blautia sp. HCP3S3_C4 | reverse complement strand
TCGTTGGTAAAAATGACGAAGAAAAGAGCCTTTTCTCGCATGAGAAAGGGCTCGGAGTACTTTAGGTAGAAAAATCACTGGAAGCTAACAGGAATAGCAAGATATTTTTGGATTGTTTTAGGTGAAG
Source organism: Blautia sp. HCP3S3_C4 (assembly GCF_052064095.1). NCBI lineage: Bacteria > Bacillati > Bacillota > Clostridia > Lachnospirales > Lachnospiraceae > Blautia > Blautia sp. HCP3S3_C4. The sequence continues at coordinate 5,810 of NZ_JBQHWF010000032.1, read as the reverse complement.
AATGTAGCAATAACGCTATATCCGATATGGTTAGTCCTTCCCTGCGTTTTTCATGGGCGAATTTTATACGCAATGACCGGTTTGCAGTGTTATACAATGCTTTCATTTCATCCGTAATGCTTTCTGTTAATGGTATTTCAACCCTTGCAGGAAACTCACGAAATATATATTTACAGATAACTTCCGAAAGTCCCTTTATCAAGTGAAAACGGTCACTAATCTGTATGACATCAGGATGAGAATTTGTAGCAGCGGATGCGTATGTAATGGCTCCATCCCTTGAAATAACTTCGATATTGTGAAACGTTTTCAACCAGTTGCAGACATCATTTGTGTCTCTTGACGGAATCATATCAATAATTCGATGATTCTCTAAATTTATCATAACTGTTCCATAAGAAAATCTTTTACGGAGCGCAAAATCATCCACACATATCATTTTTACAGAAGATTTATCCACAATGGATGGCATTTTTTTTAAGCAGATCACAGATGCTGCTTTTACGGACTGTAATATTTTCACTTTTTAAAAGTTTAGAAGCATTCAACGAGCTTAGCTGGGATGATGTATATAAAATATTTTGGATTAACCGGTTCGTTTTTTTCGATTTAGCAGTCACAAATGGATGTTTCTCTGAAAAAGTTTTGTGAGAACAGTCCGGATTCATACATCGCATTTTCCTGGTATCGACTAACAGGATGACCTTTTTTCCTTGCATAGGAAGATCTTGAATTTCTCTTTGATAAATAGAATGAACTTTAGATGTTTTGCTTCCACAAAACGGACATTCTAATTCAGTTATTGTTGATGCAATATGAAAAATCACTTTATTTTCTTTTATGCGATATTGTATTAGTCCATAGGCTGGGTCAAGTAACTTAATAAATTTGTCCATACAGATAACCTTCCTGGTAAATATATTTTGAATATATTATATGACTTTAATACATTAATTTCAACTAAGTATGGAAAGAACCGTTTTCCAGTTTACATTATGGTTTTACATTGGAATGTTGTTTGAAAAGAATAGATCTATTTTTGAGGATACTTTCTCTCATATAAAATTTAGATTACTCTTAGCCGACATTGTTCTATACGGAATATACGAAATCACAAACCATTTTTTAATACCATTTCCAATCAAAATTATCATGAAAGTGATAAAGATTATTCTAACGGGATTGTTGTGTTTGACGGTTTATATGATTTCGTACTTTGTTACGAAGAGTAAGATTTTTAATTCAAGGGTATTTAATGTTCTAAGAAGAGACCCTTTTGGAATTTATCTGTATTCAGATCCTTTAAATTACTTGATTTTGATGTTTGGAGCCTCATTGTTTGGGGGAGAACTGTGGACGAATAATCTATATTCAGTTGCTTTCTATCTGTTAAGAATATTAGTAACTTTAGGAATCTCTGTTTGTTTGACTGAAGTGTTGAAAAAGTGCAAGATAAAATATATTTGCTGATTATTAAATGCCTCTAATTTCCGTCACCCTTGCCAACTATTCAAACTACTCAAGTTGTGCTATAATATAAGAGCAGATAAACTATGCTTCTGAGAGAGGTTTGAAAAGTTGTCTGCTGGACTAGATTAAAAAAGACCTACCGGAGGTGGATTGTTAAGATGGTTATCTTCCATTCTTCTTATTCCTCTATATCTTCTATAGAGGTTGCCACCTTTTCTACTTCTCTGCTAATGAGGGGCAGATAAACTATGCTTCTGAGAGAAGCGTGAAAAGTTGTCTGCTGGACTAGATTAAAAAGGATTCTAACAAATCACCTACCTAATTTTTAGGAGGTGGATTGTTAAGATGGTTGTTTCTTGGTTTATTGTGCTTCCTGTGCAATTCACAGTTAATTACTACAACATTGAGGTCAGACCCCATGAAATACCGATAAAGAAGATAAAACAGAACTAAAAGATCTGTAAAAGAAACATAAAATATCTTGCAAAAGCTTATCACGAGTGATAAAATCTCGTAAATAAGATATCAGAGATGGGATAGAGGGATAAGCAAATGCAGGAGAACATGAAAGAATACCTGACAGAAAAGGAATCCAGGGAAAAGAGACTGGAAGTATATATATAGAAGATCCAGGAAAAGATGTTGAGCAGACCTTCGGAAACAATCCGGCAGTTAGTGGAGGAGAGACACCGCCAGAAAATGATGCAGCAGGAAATAGCGGATATTACAGGGATAAAACCGTCAAATATAGCCCGGTTTGAGATTGGCGAAAGGGTGCCAACGCTGGTTGTATTTGAGAAATATGCAAATGCACTTGGAAAACATATTAAAATAAAAATCTGTGATGACTGACAGATTTTCATTTTAGAATAATCATAAATGATAGTATTATCGAGGACAAAAAGCGAAATGAAAGGAGAAATATCGCAAGAAAAGTAAGTGCTTAATTTTTTTAGGTTGCTTTTAAGATCGAAATTGAATCATAATACGAAAAAATCACATAAAATCATAATTTAACAAGATAATAAATACAATATTCTTGACATATACGAAAAAAACGTATAACCTAAATGTACAGGAGGTGTCAAGATGCTGATACGGTTTAGTGTAAAAAATTTTTTGTCATTTGCATCAAGAGAAGATAACATGTCTGAAGAATTTTCTATGATTGCAGGACGTGTTCGTGGGAAAAAGGAACACCTGTATGATGATGGAAAGATCAAACTACTGAAATTTGCGGCAGTTTATGGTGCGAATGCTGCCGGAAAATCCAATCTGGTAAAGGCAATGGATTTTATGAAACAGGTAGTGATCAGTGGTCTGCCGGACGGACATACAGAAAAATACTGCAAAGTAAATCCGGAAAATGCTATGAAGCCAAGCTATTTTGAAGTAGAGATTCTGTTAGATGGTAAATATTATTCTTATGGTTTTGAAATTATCCTGAGCCAAAGCAGGTTTATTTCAGAGTGGCTGGTGGAACTTCATGCTGATAATTCAGAGAAAATACTTTTTACAAGAGACATTGCAAACGGAACGTATGAACTGGGTGGTATGCTTGCACGTAAAGGGTTAAAGGAAAAACTGGATGTCTATGCAGATGATATTCGTGGAGATGGCAGTGTCCTGTTTTTGGCGGTCATGAATCAAAATAAAAAAAATCTGTACGAGAGTCATAAAACGGCTGCGATTCTGAAAAATGTTTTTTTGTGGATAAAAGATTCACTGGATATCAATTATCCGAATCAGCCGATCTCTGATTACTCTTATCTTGCCCAGGCAGATAAAGTCAGTGAGGTTTGCCGGATTATATCTGCATTTGGAACCGGGATTACGGATTTCGCTTTAGTGGATGTTCCAGTTGAGAAAGTGCTACATGGATTGTCGAAGAACCTGCAGGACAAAATTCTGTCAAATATCGAGCAGAAACAGGTTGAAGTAAGAAACCATCCGCAGATCAAGGGAATCAATATGATATTAAGGACGCTTGCGGATCTGTTTATTATTATGATAGATGGCAGCGATACTGTGAAATGCCAGACAATCGAGTTCAGTCATGGAAGAAAAAATGTGTTATTTAATCTGGAAGAAGAATCGGATGGAACAGTGCGTATTCTCGATCTGTTGGAGATATTATTGTCCGGCGAGGGAAAAACTTATGTCATAGATGAACTGGATCGGTGTCTGCATCCAAGTCTCAGTTATAAGTTTGTGGAGACATTTTTAAACCTTGCGACTGAGAAGAATATCCAGCTTATCGTTACAACCCATGAGTCGAGATTGATGGATTTCGATCTTCTCCGCAGGGATGAGATATGGTTCGTGGATAAAAAGGAAAACGGAGAGTCGGATATCTATTCATTGGAAGAATATAATGCCAGATTTGACCAGAAGATTGACAAGGCATATCTGGAGGGAAGGTATGGAGGCATTCCTATTTTCAGCACCATTTTTCCAGTTGAGAGGGCATAGCGCATGAGAGAAAAAAAGACATTTGCCCAAAGAACCAGAACAAGGAATACAGACGAAGTGCGGAAAAAGTATTTTCTTGTATATGAAGGAAAAGAAACAGAGGAGATTTATTTTGAAGGTGTAAACCAGAATCGTTCCATGATCGGAATCAATCCGTTGATCGAACTGGTTCCTGTGGTAAGGAGCTACAGTGAAGAAGGATGGAGTAATCCAAAGAAGATCGTGGACCGCTACAAGGGTCAGACCCTATAAGGTACGAATAAAATGAATAAACACGTCCTTAAAGTTCTCTAAAGAAATCATAAAAGTTGTTCTAATCAACATATCGAAGTTAAGATTGCTATTTACCGTCTCCTCAACCTGGTGAAGCATTCCAGACTGAAGTATAGTTCTGCAACATCTGCCTTCTACTGGACAGTGACAAACTATGAGCCTTTTACAAGACCACAATGTCAGGCCCTATGATGTGCATAAAAATAAAATATGAAGCGGTCCCCATGATGCAAATCCAATATACCGCTTTACGCAAAAAAGGTTTCATGTTATCATTATCTCATCAAGAGTTCTGATAATTTGAAACCTTTTTTGCAATTATTAAAGAAATGGATGTGTGTCAATATGGGAATGTTTGTTAATCCTGATAATCTGGCATTTCAGGCAGCTTTGAATGCAAGGATCTATGTTGATAAAAGTGGAATCCTCAATTATACAAACAGTGTTCTGGGGTCAACAGATGCTTTTATATGCAATAGTCGTCCAAGAAGATTTGGAAAATCTGTTACTGCAAATATGCTTACAGCGTATTACAGCAAAGGATGCAATTCAGAAGAAATGTTTTCCAGGCTGGAAATCAGTCAGGCAAAAGATTTCAGAAAACATCTGAATCAGTATGATGTGATTCACTGGGATATTCAATGGTGCATGGGACCTGCCAATGGTCCTGAGAAAGTTGTTTCTTATATTTCCGAAAAGACGATTTCAGAATTGAAAGAATATTATCCTGATGTACTTCTGGCAGAGAATCATTCCCTGGCAGAGACACTGGCACGGATCAATACTGTAACTGGCAGAAAGTTTATTGTGATTATTGATGAATGGGATGTTCTGATTCGTGATGAAGCTACAAAAGAGGATATCCAGAATGAGTATATCCGCTTCTTACGTGGTATTTTCAAAGGGACAGAGCCTACAAAGTATATTCAGCTTGCATATCTTACAGGTATTTTACCGATTAAAAAGGAAAAAACTCAGTCTGCCTTAAACAATTTTGATGAATTTACCATGGTAAGTCCAAGTATTCTGGCGCAGTATATCGGATTTACGGAAGCTGAAGTACAAAAGCTGTCAAATAAGTACCATAAGGATTTTGATAAGGTAAAGAAATGGTATGATGGATATCTGCTGAAAGATTACCAGGTCTATAATCCCAGAGCTGTTGTCAGCGTAATGCTGAAGGGAGAATATAAGAGTTACTGGTCGGAAACAGCCTCTTATGAAGCGATTGTGCCTTTTATCAACATGAATTATGATGGTTTGAAAACAGCGATCATAGAAATGCTTTCCGGCTCATCCGTCAAAGTTAATACAGCAACATTCAAAAATGACACTGTTAATATTCAAAGTAAGGATGATGTACTGACTTATATGATCCATCTGGGATATCTTGGATATGATCAGACAGAAAAAATTGCTTTTGTTCCCAATGAAGAAATCCGTCAGGAACTGACTAATGCTGTAAAAAGTAAGTCATGGAATGAAATGCTTATGTTCCAACAAGTGAATAATCCGGGGTGAAATCCATCACCTGTCCGGCGCATGGAAATCACTAATCCGTTTTGTTGGAAATCGCATTTCCGTTAAAAAGGAAA
>NZ_JBQHWF010000031.1:0-5950 GCF_052064095.1 Blautia sp. HCP3S3_C4 | reverse complement strand
CACCCTTGGTCTCGGCTGTATCCTTCCCACTACTAGGGCGGATTAGGAACTTTCATCCATTAGCGACGTGCGCCGCTAGGCGCACATAAAAAAGAGGGAGCAGTTCACACTGAACTGCTCCCTCTTTTTGAACGTTTGGTTGATATTGAAAAAATGTTTCCGCAAATACAATTCGAAGTAGAGCACGGATAAGTATCGTCACTCCGCAGGATTGATGGTCACCGTATAGCTGCAGACTGCAGGGTCGCAGTCGGGGTTTTCGGCCAGAACGTAAACCTGATAAGAACCGACAGATCCATCCTCGTTCCGGAGTACGTCCGTGAACACAGGCGCTTCGGTCTGCCAGGTTTCCAGATCCACGCTGTACCAGAGGGTGGTGCCCTCCGCGATGCTTGGCTCGGCAGCGACCTGATGGCCCTCGCCGTCCCAGGTGAACACGCCGTCCTTCGCACGCACCGTCAGGAGATTGCTGAAGGCCTCCTTCGGGCCGTAGATGAGCAGGAAGGGGCTGGTCGTGGTGTCGGGGATCAGCACGCCTTTGCTGGTCAGCTTGCAGGGAATGAACTCGACCTTCGGGGAGAACGAACCGACGGGCTTGACGGTCAGGCCATCGCTGGTTGTTACCAGAAGCTGTTCTCCGTCGAAGCTGGGCGTAGGCGTCGCCATCGGAGTGACAGTCGGGCTGGGTGTAGGCGTCACCGTCGGAGAGATGATGCCGCCGGACATATAGAAGCTCGACGAATCAGCGTATACGCCGCCTGTGGCCGTGGTCATCGAAGAGACGATACCGCCGGACATATCGAAGTTCGGCGAATCGGCATATACGCCTTTTGCATCGGTGGCCGTCGGAGCGACGGTCGGGCCGGGCGTAGGCGTCACTGTCGGAGTGACAGTCGGGCTGGACGTGCTGTCCTGCTCGATGTGGACGGCGATGCAGGACATATTTTCGTAGTTCTCCAGATAGCGTTGCTGGAGATCGCCCGTAAAGCTGAGGAGGACATCGCCGGAGATGTTGTGAATCTCCTCGCCGGTCTGGCTGTCGGTGAGGCAGGCGTCCACAGCCATCGTACCGATCTGACCTTCGCCGGCCGCGGCCATGAGCTTCTTCCGGAGCGTGCTCGACAAACCGAGCAGGCTATTGCTGTCCTGATCAGACACAGGGCGGAGGGTCATGTCAATGTTCTCGTCCAGCTTCGGGAGCGTTACCGGATCATTGGTATTGCCCTCATCAGCTCTGGATTTGTCTAGCGACGTCTCCAGATCAACCTTAAATCCTAAGTTGGCTATATTGTCCAGGTCAGCCATCACTGTATACGTGGCAGTCGCCGCCTTGTAACAATCGGTCTCTGCAGCGGTGGCGGTAATGACCGCGACGTATCCGTTTAGCCATTCCTCATAGGACGCATAGTAGATCGCCGATTCTATAATATCAGTGTCCTGATAAAACGCAATCAAGATGCGATCCGGGTCGGAGGACGAGTAGCTCAGCGCTCCACCGTCCTCACTGCGAACAAGGGTCACAGTGGAATCATAAGTCGGTCCAAAAGCCGAAGGAAACATCTTGACGGAACTACGCTTGAAGTACAGAGTCTGCTCAGCCTTCTCGATTGTGATGGTCGCGCTGCCCGTGCAGGTTTCAAATCCGGACTTTTCCAGCTTGTACCAGACGGTGTAGCTGCCGGGCTTGGCGTACTCGGGCGGCGTGTCGCGGTATTTGCCATCCTCCGAGGTCGCGTAGGTCACCTTGACGTCCGGCGTGATGACCTGCAGATCAATCGTGTGCGCTTTGTGGTCGTAGACGCCGCTGTAGCCCTCGACAGCGTAGGTGATTTTATCCTTGTGCTCCAGAATCTCCACAACTGCGAAACCTGTCACGGTCGTATAGTACTCCTTCTCGATTTTGTAGTAGACGGTGTAGGCGCCGGGCTTGGTGAAACCGGGATTTTCGTCGGTGTATCCGCTGTTCTCGGAGGTCGCATAGCTCAGCGTTGCGCCCTGCGTAGCGACGTCCACCGTGATCGAGTGCGGCTTGCCGTCGAAGTAGCCGGAATAGCCCTGCACGCTGTACTCCATGGGCAGCAAGCTGGCAGGGGGAACAATCTCGACATTACAGCTGGAACTTGCGTAGCAGTACTTACCCTCGCCGGAGGCAGTAACACTGTACGTGCCGACGTCGATTGGCGCACCGGGGAACATATTGCCGTCAGAGTTGCAGCAGCTCAGCGTCAGCTCCATGCTGTCGCCGAAGGGGAGCTCGCCGTTGAGAACTGCTTCGATCGGTACTGGTTTGGCGTTGTAGACATAGCTTTCCTCGGCGGTAATAGCCACCTGATCGCTTACGTCTATCTTCGCGATGTTCACGCTCGCGGAGCCTGTAGTAGTGATGCTGTATTCCTTTTCCAGCCGGAACCAGACGGTGTACTCGCCGGGGTCGGTGAACGTGGGCAGCTCCACGCTGTACGGGCCGTCCTCGGAGGTGGCATAGGTCACGGCAACGCCCTCGGCGGCGACGTTCAGCTCAATCGTGTGCGCTTCGCCGTCGTAAACGCCGCTGTAGCCGCTGGCCGTGTGCCTGATGGGCTGCGGGGGCTGGATCATCACGTCCTCAGTGCGCGTGATGCTTTGATAGCCCGCCCTTTCCAGCCGGTAGATGACAACGTACCTGCCGGGCTCGGTGAACATGGGCAGCTCTGCGGTGAACGGGCCCTCCAGAGCGGTGGCGTAGGTCACCGTGACCCCCGGCGTGGTCACGTTCAGCGCGATGGAGTGCGGCTGGGCGTCGTACACGCCGATGTAGCCGCTGGCCGTGAACTCGATCTCAAGCTTGGTCCTCTTCGGGGCGATGCTGAAGGCGTGGCTCAGATTCGCGAAGCAGTTCGCGCCCTCGCCGGAGATTTCCACGCGGTAGCTTCCCGGCTCGCTGGGAGCTGCGTCGAGCCGGGCATTGTTTTCATCGAAGTAGGCGTATCTCCACCTGGTGATGCCCTCGCAGCTGGCCGAGAACTTCACGGATTTTCCGGTGTAGGGATAGATGCTCTCCCCATTAAAGCTCACCTGATCGCTCACATCCACCTTGCTGATCGAAACGTTTCTGCCCTTTATCACTGTTGTGTAGTTTTTCTTCTCCAGCTTGAACCAGACGGCGTACTCGCCGGCGTCGGTGAAGTAGGGCAGTTCGGCGGTGTATTCGCCGTCCTCGGAGGTGGCGTAGGTCACGGTAACGTCCTCGGTGGAGACGTTCAGCTTGATCGTGTGCGCTTCGCCGTCATAGACGCCATAGTAGCCACTGGAGCCATGGCGGATCTGCAGCGGCTCGATCTGCACGGCCGCGGATTTCACGACGGTATTATAGAGCGGCCCCTCCAGCTTGTACCAGACGGTGTAGCTGCCTGCGTCGGTGAACGCGAGCGGGATTTCGGTGAACGGGCCGTCCTGAGAGGCGGCGTAGCTTACCGTGACGAAATCCGAGGCGACGTTCAGCGAAATCGTATGCGGCTTGCCGTCGTAGTCGCCGCTGTAGCCCTGCACGCTGTAGTCGATCGGCCGCATGCCGGAAAGAATGGTAAACTCATGGTGGAGCCTTGCGTAGCAGTTGGTTCCCTCGCCGTTCATATCTACGCTGTATTTGCCCGGAAGGGTGGGGACACCGGCAAGCGCATCGCCGTTTTCGTCGTAATAGGTGAACGTCCACGATACGTCGTTGACGTGGTCAGCGATATTGAGTTTGGGTGTGAAGGATACGGGCGCACCGCACAATATGCGCGTCGGAAATTCGGTCACGTTCGTAGCGCTGACATCATGTCGCTCAATCGTCACGGTGGCAGAGCCTGCCACAGTCCTGTATCCCGTCCCTTCGAGCCGGAACCAGACCGTGTATTCGCCTGAATTATTGAATTTGGGCAATACGCTGGTATACGGACCATCCTCGGAGGTGGCGTAGGTTGCGCTGACCCCCTCAGAGAGGATGTTCACCGTGATCGTATGCGCTTTGCCGTCGTACACACCCGTGTATTCGCTGGCGGTATACTGGATTTCCGCCGCGATGATGCTGTATGAATGCTCCACCTTCGCGATATGGTTCGCGCCCTCGCCGGAAATTTCTACGGTATAGCTGCCCACTACGCCGGGAGCTGCATCGAGCTTCGTATCATTCTCGTAGTAGGTGTACGTCCATGTGTCAATGCCCGCGCAGCTGATGGAAAAGTTCACGGGGCTGCCGGTGTAGGTATAAAAGCTCTCTCCGTCGAAGACCATCTGATCGCTCACATCGGCCTTCGTGATCGTCACGGTCGCGGAGCCTGTTTTTGTCTCGCAGTCCTGCTTCTCGATCTTAAAATAAACAGTATACTCCCCGGCGTCAGTGTACGCGGGATTCGTTTCGCTATATGTACCGTCTGCGGAGGTGGCATAGGTCACGGTCGCGCCCTCGTTGGTCACATTCACCGTGATCGCATGCGGACTTCCGTCGTACACGCCGCTGTAGCCGCTGGCAGTGTACTGGATTTCCTCTTTCCCCTCGACGATGGTAAAGGTATGACTGACATATGCGCGATATACGCCGCCCTCTCCGCTTATATTAACCGTATAGCTGCCCGGATCACTGGGTGTATCCAGCGGTACGCCATCGCTGTTCACATATACGATCGACCACTCTTTGATTTTATCGTAAGGAAGATCGAATTGCACGGGGGAACCGGTGTAGGCATAGCTGCTCTTTAGCCCGGCTATTACCTGGTTACTGATGTCAATCGGATTGATTTCCACGCCCACGGAGCCTTCTTCCGATTGATAGCCTTGCTTTTCCAGCCTGAAGAAAACCATGTAGCTGCCGACCTCGGTGAACGAGGGGTTTGTTCCGCTGTATGAACCCGCATCAGATGTAGCGTAGCTTACCGTTACATCCGGCGTGTTGACAGTCAATGTGATCGAGTGCGGCTGGCCGTCATATTCGACATCGAAACCGCTGACGCTGTAGTCGATTTCCGGCAGAATCTCGGTGGCACCGTCCTGATTCCCGCCTTCCTCTGCCAGCGCAGCCGAAGGCGGCAGGCACATCTGCAGTGACAGCACCAGGCACAGCAGTAAAGCAATGCCGGTTCGCCTGTTATATTTTTTCATGATCCGTTCCTCCTGTTTGAATAATATATTGGGATATTATTTTTGTCGCAAGGTAACTTCCTGTATTATGTTGTAATATATATTCATTTTATTATACATTTCTTATTTTTTCAATAGATGTTTCTCATTTGTTTGGCTGCATAAGTTTACTGAATCTCCTTATTTTCACAATATTTGTTGAACACTCCATCATTCAATGATAAAATGATTGAAGTATGAATACTTTCGGCTCGAACAGAGTATTCGAAAAACCGTCTTTCGGTGGCTGCTTTAAAAATTGAATATGCAGAATAAGATTATGTGCCTGGTATCACACTTATTGGTGTCTTGACCAAAGCGAAAGGAGTGGATATATATAAGACGATTACCAACAAGACAAGTCCATCTGGACTTTCATACTTCTGAATTCATGGAAAATGTCGGAAAAAATTTTGACAAAAAACAGTTTCAGGAAGCGCTTCAAACCGGACATGTGAACAGTATCACAATATTCGGCAAATGTCATCATGGATATCACTATTATCCAACGAAAATAGGAACCATGCACCCGGGTATGGATCCGCAGCAGTAGGTATTTCATGGGGTCTGACCCCAATGTTCATTCATCTTTCTTTTGCATAACGCCCGAACTCTATCAGACGGCTCTTTTCTTCTTCAAGGCTTAATCCAAAGTGTCCCATTCTATGTTTCAGATGTTCATAGAACCACTCTGCATCCGATTTATACTGGAATGTTACCACAAAGTAGGTAGACCCAAGGAACCTCCCCTTGAGTCCCCATCAGAACCGTACGTGAGCCTCTCAACTCATACGGCTCCTTCTCCAACAGATGG
>NZ_JBQHWF010000030.1:0-6033 GCF_052064095.1 Blautia sp. HCP3S3_C4 | reverse complement strand
GTAAGAATTGCCATTGCCTATTTTATTATTGAGAAAAGAAAGCTGCGCCACAGCCTCGGCAGGCCATCGCGCAGCGATTTTGTTCAATTCCAGTTTGTAGAGCTGAATAATTTTTATTCTTTGAGTGGAACGATTCTGTTTTTCAGCGCAGAAATTTTAAAGAAAAGTATTGACCTTCACGGAACGTCATAGAGTATATTCAGATTATCAAAGACAGGAGGATAATGATAATGATGACCGTAAAGGAAATTGCAGAAATTACAGGGATCAGTGCACGTACACTTCATTATTATGATGAGATTGGATTATTGAAGCCGACAGCAAAGAGTGAGGCGGGATACAGACTCTATGATGATAAAGCTTTAGAAACATTACAGCAAATACTGTTTTTTCGTGAGTTTGATATTCCTTTAAAAGAAATAAAATCTATTATAACATCTCCTGATTTTGATAGAAACCAAATTCTGCAGATGCAGAGAAAAATGCTTGTTGCAAAAAAAGAACGCATGGAGCGTTTAATTGCAAGTATTGATGATATTCTAAAAGGAGAGAACAAAATGGATTTTTCAGTATTCAATGAGAAGGAAATCGAAGAAATGTTTCAGACTATGTTTGATCATATGCCTGAGAATATAAGAAAGATTTCAATTAACGAGTTTGGAAGTGAAGAGGAATGGAAACAGCATTATATTGAGGTTATGTCCTCCAAAGATATGCAGGAGCGATATGCAAAAGTTATCGAGTGGTATGGAAGTAAAGAAGCATTTTTGTCTTTTGCTAACAATCCAATCAGTAAGGAAACAGCAGAATGCTTTAATAAACGAATCGATACAGTTTTGAGAAAATTATTGGCAAGAAGAGAGTATCCACTGGATTCTTTTGAAATCGAAGAAGCAGTAGCAGAGTATGGATTTATTATGAAAATGCTTTATCAGATTAAAGATGAAAAACCAGTTATGCTTTCTGTCGCAGAATCATATCGTGATATGAGGGTGCGAGAAAAAATTGATGCAGATTATGGTGAAGGGGCATCTAATTTTTTTGCAAATGCAATCAAGCAATTTTATCAATATGACAATGGAACTCAAAAGTAATTAAATTCGATCATGGTTTATAACCTATATTCGCCGGCAGTGAAATACCTGCCGGTTTTTTCATGCCGGAAGGAGGTGCTATGTGAGAAAAATAGAAAATATGATGCTGACTGTGTTTCTGGTTGTTTCGTTGATATGCGGGAAATTCCTCTTGGATTACTGGCAGGATTCCTATGATAACAGACAGAATTACCGGCAGGTGGAAGAGATAGCGTTTCCGGAGAAGGATACACAGGAAGAGGAGACAGAACCTAATGAGGATAATCCAACGACAGAGATAGATGACTTTGATTATCAGTCATTGCTGGATGAAAATGCAGACTGCATTGGATGGCTGAAGATTTCTGATACCGATATCAGTTATCCGGTCGTGCTGGGAGAAGACAATGAGTTTTATCTCCACCATGATTTTCAAAAGAACTATGCTATCTGTGGAACACTGATGTTAGACTGCCGGAATGATATTGATGCCAGGCAGGAACATTTGATTATTTATGGACATCAAATGAAAGATGGCAGCATGTTCAAGCAATTAAATGGGTATAAAGAAGAAGCGTTTTATCATGAGCATAAAGAGATCACGCTATATCTGGAAAACCAGAAATACCAGTATGAAGTAGCTGCTGTGTATGTGACGAATGTGGCACAATGAATAACACAAATGTCCTGTAGCTAGCCGTAAAAAATATGGTTAGCTTCAGGACTTTTGCACTTCTGTAATGTGCCATTACCTCAAGTATCATTGAGAATAAAATTTATCTAATAGATATGCCTTTCTGCAAATATTTTCTTTGCGGTATAAATGGCATTTAAAACTTTGGGAAAACCGGTGTAAGGAATACACTGGATAAATGTCTCGATAATTTTTTCGGGAGAAAGTCCAACATTAAGGGAGCCATTGATATGCACTTCTAACTGTGGTTCACAACCTCCTGTAGTCAGTAAACTTGTAATTGTTATCATTTCACGTTCCTGCATACTTAGTTCAGGCCGTGTATAGACGTCTCCGATATCATCAATCTCTTTAAGCTTCTCAGACCCCGGTTCATCGTTTCAGAAAATCGTCTTGACTGTCACATCGTTCCAGTACGGCGTTTCTCCTCGGAGATTCGATTTGCCCTCCGCCATGTAGTAAAAGTTCCGTGGCGAAGGAACACGCTCCTTATTCAGTGTCCGGCGATTTTTCGGAAACTGTCATCCTGCAAGTGCATATCCAAAATACGGCGGACAACAGGAGCGGTTATCGGGTCGATCTCCAGAACGCGCTTGTCTTCGGCGGACTTTCGGCAGCCGATTGGTGCGTAACATTCCACATACTTCCCGGTCTTGAAGGGGGATCTCTTCACCGCCCTGATCTTATTGCTGGTATCCCGTGCGTAAAGGTCGTTCATCATGTTCTTCAGAATGACCAGCATCTCGTTGTTCTTGTGAATGGTGTCAACGCCGTCGTTGAGGGCGATGAAGCGGCAGCCCAGGGACGGGAACACCATATCAGTGTACTTGCCCGCCCCGATGTAGTCCCGACCAAGGCGGCAGAGGTCTGCCTGTGATACATAAGGTTCAAAAAAATATAAGCTTTTCCAAGAGAAAATTCCGCAGCCTTCACTGTGGGATTTTCCTTGTGCCTCACTCATTGTATCCCAATGGAATACGCTATGTCTTTGAACTTCCACTCGATCTCTTTGCGTCTATCGGGGAAAACCTAAACCGCCTGGACAAAGGGGTGGGTCAGCTTGTCACTTCCATCGCCTGTTCCCCGGACACGGCGGACAATGAATTTGCCCAGTAGTTCCGCAAGGTCAACCATGCCTTCATCGTCTGCACCCATACGGGAAATCGGCATATCCACAACCACATTTACTGGAACTCCACCAGCCTGGACTGCACATGGAAGTTCCGAAACTTCTGGGGCAGCTCCGTGGCAGTCCGCAGGCTCAGCGACCTGATCTGCGTGGAGCATCAGATGTCCATTGTGGAAAATCCCAAGCCCCACGGCATGAGCTACAACTGCTGGCAGGGGGCAAAGAAAGACTCTCCAACCGTGACCGGCTATGTCTGGACATAGATGAGAGGCTGGCGAAAAAGCCCCACAGCTTTGAGGCGTTCCTCTTCCTCATGGAGCAGACGGGATATACCATCACCAGAAGAAAGAACATCACTTTCAGCCATTCCCGACAGAAGCGGAATATCCGGATGCGCTCCTTGCCGGAGGAATACCAGAAGGACGCGATTTGCGAGGTGCTGCTGGGCAAGAGAATCCACAATCTGAGAAAACGCTGCAGTCCGCTGACAGAGCAAAAATCACAGCTGGTCAGCTCTCTGGAGGCGAAGCGGAATCAGGGGCGTGGTCAGTATTACGACCGGGCGATTCAGAATCAGATCACAAAACAACAGGCCAGGGCTTTGCTCTATTATCAGCAGCACGGCTTTACCAGTGTGGAGGACTTGAAACTTGCGAGGACGAGCGTCGCCGAAGGTGTAATCTTCGTTCATAAGGGGACTGGGGGGCCGGTCTCCGGTGGAGACCGTTTAGCGCGGATCGAGTCAGGAGACGAGGCTGCCCCAACAAGCAAAAACAGAAAGTTCCGCCTACGGGCGGAATCTTTTTGTTTGGGCCTTCCTGATCAGGAAGGCATTGCTTGCACAAGAAGTAGACTCCTCAAGAAGTCGGGTCCAGATAGGATTTGAATGAAAAAATAAATCATTTTGATTGCTTGACAGGGTTCTAAATCGAGTCTATAATATAAATTAAATTATATAAAATAATTTATGTAATTAGGGGGAAGGAAACTAAAATGGCAAGAAAAACGCAGATTTCCAAAGAAGTTATTTTGGAAGCGGCATTGAAAATGCTGATCCGTGATGGGTATTCCGCAATCAATATCAAGACTTTATCAAAGGAAATCGGCTGCTCTACGCAGCCCCTGGTATGGCACTTTGATAACATGGAGGGGCTCCGCAAGGCGTTAGCCGATCACGCGCTGAAATACGCGAACAGCAAAATGCGCCCCTCAGCCAGTGAGTCAGTCAATGCTTTTGAGCAGGTAGGACAAGCCTATATAAAAATGGCGTTGTATGAACCTAATCTTTTTCAATTTGTATTTCTGAATGGAAGTGACTGCTATCCTGTGGGAGATTCTGATGTGATTCTTGACGATAAAGATAACCGTGAGCTGATCAAAATGATAGCGGCGGAATTTCAGATATCAGAGAAAAGCGCAGAGCAGTATGTTCAAAACACTGTAATATATACACATGGGATCGCTTCCTTTTTAGCAACCGGTATGATGCGCTTATCGGAAGAAGAAATCATGAGCATGATACATCAGGCAGGTAATAGTTTCCTCAAGCAGGCAGGGATTCCGGAGGATAGAATTCCGAATCCATGAAGCACAAGGCGCAGTACAATGCGAAAAAGAGCTATTATTTGGAGTGCCTTGTTTGCGGCAGAACTTTTAGCGGTACTGTTCCGTATGAATATCAGCCGGTATTATTCCGATTTGACAGCGCGGCTGGTGTTTGGGAGCTTGCTGGCAGCAGTGGGCGGCATCTTTCAGTTCGGCATTGCCGGACTGGGAATCACCATCGTGGCCATTGTCAGAAAGGAACGATTTTCAGATCACGGCCTTACCCGTAAGCATTTGCTGCCCGCCATTGCGCTGAGCGCACTGTGCTGCGTACCGGATCTCCTGTATAACCTCTTTGCGGGAAATGTGCATACATGGCTTCCCTTTTCCGCTGTGCAAACGACGGCGGAGGCGATTGAGAGCGGTTTCCCGGAGAACGTTCTTGCCATGCTGCTCACCGCGCTTTTCTGGGGCTTTTTTGAGGGCTTCAATTATGTGGTGATTTCCGATAAAATCGGCGAGCGCTATCCGTCCAAAAACAGGCTGTGGGATTGGGGCGCTTTCGTTTGCGCGGCCATGTGTATTCTGATACACGGAGCCGTGGGTGTGACGCCGGACGCGGTGGCGGAGATGCTGTGTACTCTCTTTTTGATCTATGGAATGCTGATCGTCCGAAAAGCCACCGGAAACGCTTGGGGTTGTGTGCTGATCTTCGTGTTATATTGGAACGCATTATAGGAGGTACAAAACAGTGAATTGGACGATTTATGGAATGGAATGTGTTGGGGCGATGATCCTGTTCACCTGCATGATCATGATCCCGCTGTGCAAAAATCCGATTTGGTGGATCCACGATTACCCCAAGGACATTCAGGAGAAATATTTTGAAACCCATGAGCGCATTCCCACCGAGGTGCTCAGTGCCCCGGTGTTCTTGAAAAAGGGCTTTGCAGTGTTGCTGGCTTTATCCATTCTGACAGCATTGGCGCTTGCGGCAGGAGCGACGGATTTCAAGACCGGCTTCCTGTACGCATACGGTCTATGGCTGCTGGTGGACTGGTACGACTGCTTTTTCCTGGACTGGGTGCTGTTTGCCAACGTCAAGCGCATCGTTTGCCGGGAACGGAGCACATGGACAAGGCGTATCACCAGAAGAAGTATCATGTAGTGCGCTCGGTGATCGGCATGGCGCTTGGTCTCGTTCCCTGCTTGCTGTGCGCCCTGATTGTGGCGGTGCTGGGATAGAGAACGAACAGGGCTTTCTGTTTGTCGGATGAGATTGGAGAAATAGCTTTGATGTTTTGTACGGGAGGTGACAATATGGGACAGATAGCAAATCGGATGTTAATTGAAGCCATTTTTAAGGCAAAGGAAAAGCTAAAAGAAAAAAGAAAAACGAAAATCGAAAACAGTCAGAAAATGATGGAAAACAGAAGAAATAGATTGTCAAAATCAAAGGAAAAATGATTGCGAATAAGCTGTGGAGTAGAAAGGAAATGTTTATTATGACACCGCTTTATGCAATTTCAGCAGTATGTTTTTGGGTAACCGCACTGTAAAAAAGCAAATTCCCATTTAAGGAAGGAGATGCG
>NZ_JBQHWF010000029.1:0-7154 GCF_052064095.1 Blautia sp. HCP3S3_C4 | reverse complement strand
CACCAGCCTTTTTCCATGAAATGGTAACGCCTTCTGTATCCTTATCATAAGTTGCAGAAATAAGTTTAACTGTCTGCGGAACTGTAGATGCTGTTAAGCCCTTCTTATTATAGCTGCCAGACTTTTTCGTTTTCTTATTGTAAGCCTTTACAGTATAGGTATACTTCTGCCCTACAACAATTGGATACTTCTTGGAAGAAGTGTGAGTGTAGCTGCTCTTGGAATTGTCAAGCGTTTTGATTTTTGTCCACTTTTTCGTTCCTTCTTTCTTATAATAAACGATGTAATGAGTGGCGCCTGATGTCTTTTTCCATTTGACATTGATTTTGTTGTAAGCCGGAGCTGAAATGCTGTTAAGCTTAACCGTTCCCGGTGCAGATGCAGCCTGAATGGTTACCGGCATCAGCAGTATGACAGCCAGCAAAAACAGCAGACAGGGAAAAAATCTTCTTTTTTTCATAAACAGAGTCCTCCTTTATGTTGTATATTGTACTACTAAGATTTCATGGAAACAAGAAGGAATACGGATTCAGGTTTCTGCCGGATAGTTGGAAATATATGGAAAGATAGATACCTCTGAATAAATTGGATGTGTTAGATGAGAAAAGCGTAGAGCAGGGATGATTACCTGTTCTACGCTTTTCCTGTTATGAACAAAGTTGCATACTAACGACTTTTCCGTCTTTTACTTTAATCCATAAGCCTAAACCATTCAAACGTTTCATGACATATACAAATCTTGACTTGGAATAATTATTTCTATATGGCTTATCTGGATTTTCGGGGTTAAATTCAAGTGAGAAGTATTTTGTCTTGGAAGTTAGTTTAAAGGTATGTTTTCCATATTTAACAAATGCTTTTTTATTTTGATAATTTATTGTTCCGTTTTTAGATGTATAGAATGAGGAATACATTGTCAATGTGTTTCCCTTGCATACGACTTTCATTGTTCCGGTGTCATAGTAATATTTGTTTCCGACAAGTTTTCTGCCGCCTTTCTGACGTACTAAATGGGTATAATAGTATGTTGTGCCGGATTTCTTAGTTGCTGCCTGTACCTTTGAGACTCCCATGCATCCGGTAACGAGACAGATAGCAAGTAAGATTGCTAAAACTTTTTGAAACCTGTTTTTCCATGTTTTCATGATGAAGACCTCCTTTTCTTTATATGTCTGATTATAGTACCGGAAGATGGAAGAGTCAATTAAATAGGTGATAAGATATCAGATTGTGAAAGATTATGGGGGAATCTGTAGAAAAGACTTGTCTGTTAGAAAAGAATGTAGTACTCTGAAAGTGCATGAACACTTCACTCATGCAGTAATACACACTTTTTTAATAGAGAAGAGCAGCCGGATTGTCTGGCTGCTCTTCTCGTTATCGGGAGAACGGTTTTGGGGTGACGGACGAAGGACGGCAGGAGGGCAGGAGACACCGGAAGGTGGATGCCCCGAGAACACCTTATAGGTGGTCAGTAATTGCGCCCTTGTGGTGTTGAGGATTACTCAAAAATCATAAAATCATGACCACACCACCATGTTACAGCCGGTAACAGATGCTTATAAAGCAAAATCAGATTCGTTATTGCGGGGATGACCGGCCTGGATTTTGGCTAGACCCTGCCAGAAATCTACCTGTTCTGAAGCTGATTTAAGCTGGATTTCTAATTCAGCCTTTTCCCTGATATATTTTTCTCTTAGTGTCTGATAGTCCTGACTGAGCTGCTTGTAATGAGTCTGGGCTTTTTCAAGTTCTTCTTCTAATCTTTGGTTTACCGTTTTGAGGCTTCCGTTCTCATGCTCTAATTGCCGGAGCTGTTCAATATTACAGAAGTCCGCTGCGTTCTTGGACATCCCGTCACATATATTTGATAATTCCTCAAGGAGCTGTTTGTTCGTAGTAAATTGAGCCTGGGGATTTCTATGCTCCTCCAGAAATTTGACTGCCTCATCATCAAGATACTGGGTCTTTCCTTCTTTTCTGATATGAGTGACCAGAACATTTTTATATAGTGCTACCTGCCGGCGGACGGATTCATATGAGATGCGGCTTTTCCTTGCGTATTCCTGCAGGGTAGTTCCCCGGCCGTCTTCACAGTGCCAGTCACGTCCAAGCAGGTATTCATAGTCCATTTGGTTCATTGGATATCTGGGGTCAATGTCATGCATAAAGTTTTTCCTCCTTTGCAACTTATCATATCACAACGAATATGCTTTTACAAGAATATATTCTGAATACAAACAACGTAATAATTTAGAAATCATATGAAACAAATAAGATAAATGGAATATATATATGGATTTTAAGCATGCTATTTGATGAAAAGAAAAGTTTTATAAAAAACGCTGTTAATAAATACTTGAAAAACATAAAGCGTTGTGGTATAAAAGAGGTGTAAAGGAAAAAAAGAAGATAACTCAATAGGGAGGAGTGATTATTATGTAAGGAACGCAGTAAGACGATACAGCGGAAACTTATTAACCACTACCTGAAAACCGGAAGCCGGTTTATCAGATGAGATTTCATATAAATATCTTTTACGAAAGGGGAAAACTTTTATGAGACCATTTAAAGAACTTTACGATAATAAAAACCATGCAGACCTTCAGGAACTTGAGAAGAGTTACGACAGGTTCAGGGATACTGTCAGGACATTATTTAAGAAAGTAGACCAGGCCGCTGACGAGGCCGAAACCCGGTATCTGATGGAAACTGTCAGGGAAATAGAACAAGAGGGCAGGCCTTTCCGCTATATATCAGCGAAGGAACTGGAAGATGTCAGGACAAAAGCTTCACTTGAAGCAACTCAGGGAGAAATAAAAGCCTGTATTGCTGCTGAGCGTGATTTCCTGAAAGTGCTCAGGGAACTGATGGAGGCGGGGGTGCTCCCATTTGAAGAAGCTGACTTTATTGCGAATGCTGCACACAGGGAAGCCCATGGACAGAACGGTGACATTGAGGCAGCCTGATATAAAATACTGATACGAAAGGAAGAAAAAACTATGACAGATAATACATTAAAAACAAATAATACCCAGCAGGTGGAACCAGAACTCCCTCCATTAACAAAAGAGGAAGCGGAGATGCTCCTGGAGGAAGCAAAGAACTGGAAGGAGCCGGAGTATGATGATTACGATGCTTATAACACTTGCGAAGCAAGCTGTGATGTGGGATTCCCGCCAGCTTTAAAGAAGAAGCCGTCTGCAGAGGAATATGCCAAACAGATAGACAAGACCGGCTTTGAAAAGAAAGGCCTGTATAAAGGGATTGTACAGGTAGAGGATGATTTCCGCAGGATAAGGCTGATTAAGGCATACCGGGAAAGGGCAAAGGAGCTTGGCGGAACACAGATGGCAAAATTCTTTGATGAAATGCTGAAAACTGCAAAAAAAGAATGGATGGAGGGAGAAAAGATGGGTATGAAGAAAAAAACGATGCCGGCGTCCGGAACAGTGCTGGGAAGGACAAATTATACAAATTTACCGGAAGGGATGCAGAACCTGGACTGCGCGGACTGCTGGGAAGCAACAGACCAGGGCATATATTTCAACGGGCAGGGGAAGTATATCAAGGTCTGCAGCCAGTCGGTATCGATTACCGGAATCCTCCGTTCAGTAGAGAGCGGGGAGGAGATAGTCAAACTGGAATTTCGGAGGAACAAGAAATGGAAGAGGATAGAGGTGGACAGAGGAATCCTGGCATCCCCCCAGAAGATAATCGAACTGTATAAACAGGGATTCAGTGTTACCAGCCAGAACGCAAAAGCAATCGTTGCATTCCTGCAGGATATGCTGGACAGGGGCATAGAGAACGGCACTATCCCGGTCTCACTCGTCACATCTAAAATGGGATGGACGGAAGACAAATCAGCATTTATCCCTTATACAGATGAGAAAATCATGTTCAATGACCAGGGGAAATTTAGCAAACTGCCAAAAGCTCTGGAACCGAAGGGTGACTCAGAGCTGTGGTATGAGGTTATGAAAAAAGAACGTGATATCGAGATGGTACAGCTGCTGCTGGCAGCCAATCTGGCGGCTCCTGTGGTGGGGCTGCTTGGGCTGGAAGGCTTTACTGTAAACCTCCACGGACAGTCCCGCGGTGGAAAGAGTGTTACCAGTAAACTCTGTGCAAGCGTCTGGGCTGGACATGAATCAAGGGATGGATTTGTCTACGGTGTAAACAATACCCTCAATTCCCTGGATGAGATTTTGGGAACGTACAATACCCTGCCGTTCATCATGGAAGATGCCAATAACATGGATAAAAAAAGAAAAGTGGACATGTCATCAGTCATTATGAAAACCGCGAATGGGGTTGGAAAAGCACGTATGGGAAGAGATTTAAAGCTGAAACCGGTACAGACCTGGTATCTGGTAGGAATCTCGACTTCTGAGTTCAGGCTTTTGAAAGATGGTGACAATGGGGGTGCTTATAACCGTCTGGTGATGGTGAAAGCACCGGATGAAGAAGACTGTCCATACAAGGAAAATGCGGCAGAACTTCTGGATTTTGCAGAGAACAACCACGGATTCTGCGGCAGGGATTTTGTGAAAGTCCTTCAGAAACTGGGAAAAGATACCGTTGCAGAGATGCTGCAGGGGGTAAAGCGTGAGGTTGATGAGAAGGCAAAGGAAGCGGGAAAATCCGGAGGACAGGTGCTGCCGATAGCGGTACTGGTGCTGACAAGCCGGCTTGCAGAAGAGCATCTGTTCCATGATGGGAAAGTCATTTCCGTGGAAGATGCGGTGAGATGGATGACAGACAAGGATTTGGCAGACCAGAACGAAAGATTCTATGAGACTCTGATGGACACTGTGATGACAAATGGAAGCAAATTTGAAGGCCTTGGTATGAATACAGATTTCCCGCCGCAGAATTACTGGGGACGTTACGACAGCGCAACGAACAAGATTGGGATTATCCCGTCTGTCCTGAGGAAACTGGCAGAAGAGGCTGGTGTGGATGATGTGAAGGCCTTTCTGGAATATCTGGATGGAAAAGGCATGATTGATAAGGATAAGAACGGGAACCTGACAAAAAATGTGTATTCTTCCTGCCTGGCGAAGGGGAACCGGATGCATGTGATTCAGATGAAGAAGGCCGACAAGGATTCCTGTGATGCTTCATTTGGTAATGGGGATTGTCCATTTGGTAACTGATAGGGAAGATAGGAGCGGAGAGCCTGGAAACGGGCTCTCTGTTTTGATGCAGGGATTTATAAGAAATTTACAGAAGGCTTACAGGCTGCTGTAAGAGCCCGGATGCCCGCAAAGCCGCATAAACAGGGCACTTGCGGGCTCCGGATGGGATTCTTACAAAGTTTTCCAGAAGTGATTGCTGTTATGGAGAAGGATATAATATTTTTTTCATCAAAAACTTTTTCTATAGGTCAGTGTATGTTGGAAAATCCTGTAAGTTTGTAAGATTTAGTAAGATATAGATATTTGTTATATATAATATATAATTATATTTAAATAAAAGGATTATAAATTAGATATATTGCATAATAAAAAGAGGGGTTTGGATGCCGTGGGGATTATAGTGGAAATGTAAGTTTTGTGTAAGCCGTGCGATATCTGAGTACTGGCAGGCGGGAGGTATTGATGGAGGGGATGGTTATTGCGGCCGTCAGGTATAGATTGCCTGTATAGAAAGAAGTTAGGGGTGTATGGGTGAGAGTATCAGTTATTGTAGCCGTCAGATATGAGTGCCCGTATAGAAAGCAGTCAGGGGTGTATGGGTGAAAATATCAGTTATTGCAGCCGTCAGATATGAGTGCCCGTATAAGAATCAGTCTGGATGTGCTGGCAGAGAACCACCTGCCGGCTCTGCCGATATCCCCGGCCGGCGCAGCTAATCTTTTTATACAGAGCCTGACAACCTGCCGGCAGGGATTAACCCAAAACGGGCAGTCCCAAGGACTGTCCCGCCAGTATCCTTCCGCGTATCTTGCCGGTTCATCCGGGCTGTTCTGCCTGTCTGCATCCTGTCAGCGCCCGCCGGTCACTCTGCCAGGCAGAAGCCCTTGACGATGATAATGCTAATTCTTGAAGCAGCCATTCAGCCAACATCTAAGAAACATCCGAACTTTAAACGACTTTTAAATGTAGGAGAGAAAACGGTACGACACACAGATACAGATGGTAAAGTATTTTTGACAATCTTGACCAAGGAACATATAAGATTACCGAAATCAAGACGAAAGACGGAAATGCATTACTTAAAGAGCCGATTGTATTTACATTACCGTTTAAGATGACTAACCAAGAGGCATCTGAATACGGAAATGTAGATTTTACAACTGCAAAAGAAGATGTTGGATATTCTGGCAAATGGTATTTCTATGAGTGCTTGTATGAAATCACCAATAACGCTACATTTAAGATGCCGATGACTGGTGATGACGGTAAGTGGAAATATGGATTTATCGGACTTGGAATTGTCATGGCGATAAGTGCAGGATTTGTGATTTGTAACACAAAAAACAAAAAAGCAAAGAAGCGAAAACATAAAAAATGATATATAAAAACAGAGAGAACAGCTTTAAAAGCTGCTCTCTCTATTTTCTTTATTTTTTATAAATAAGGAAATTGTCGTGATTCCAATTTATTTCCATATTGCATGCAATGTCATATCATTTCCAATTTGCCTTCCAGAGTATCGGCATCCATTTTCATCTTCCCAACATACAAATGTATATCCTTCTCGAACAGGTTTTGGTAAGTCCCTCTCGTACTTAAGCTCTGTTCCATAATAAAAATACATATCATACACGCTGACATTATTTAATGTTGGAAAATAACCACCATTTGCATCAATTGTCAACTTTTCTTTTTCACCATAAGCAGTAAATAATTGTACACAATAATATGTAGAACCAGATTTACATACACCAACACCAAGGTGCGTTGAGTGCGTATTTAGTAATGCGACACGGTGTCCAGAACTACCCATCCAGCCATCTACTACATCCTGAGGTGATGTAAATCCAGCTGCGATATTCTCAGCTGCCTCATTATCGGGTATATGGTTATATTCTTCAAAAACAGTTAAGGCATTGGTTCCATCCGGTCTCGTATGCGAAAACTTAATAGAAATTTCTCTTGCCCTCTGCATAGCGGCTCTGCTCAAGTCATCATTCGTTTGTACTA
>NZ_JBQHWF010000028.1:0-8212 GCF_052064095.1 Blautia sp. HCP3S3_C4 | reverse complement strand
AAAAATAGTGCAGTATCCCGGAAGGGCCGGAAAGGGAAGTTTTTACAAGTGAGTTTGCTAAAAAAATGCAAAGTGGGTGTGCGAAGGGACAGAAAAAATTCTGGAAACCCTTATAAACAGGGCATTTCCGGGCACAAGAAGTTCTATTTGATAACAAAATGATAACACCGGATATTTAGGTAGTATTTATCAGCAATCCGGTGGTTGTCAGGTAATATGTGTGAAACCAACAAAAAAGGTCTTACTGAATTGAGTGAAATCAATTTGGTAAGGCCTTTTTTCGTTGGTTTTTATGTTGTTTTTTTCGGGTAATTGTACCGCCACTGGTCATATTCTTCTTTGGTGATCTCCCCGGATTTTAGTTTTTCTGCCTGTTCCTGCCATGCGTAGAACATATCAAACATAGAAAGGTAGGTGGTTCCTTTGGACTTATCCAGCCGGAGACAGAGTTCTCCGTCAATTTCTCCAATATGAAGTCCGTAAAGGTCTTCTAATGTAAATAAGGTGTGCATCAGCCCAACATAACTGTCAATGTCCGGTACAGCGAGTGCATGAGGGGAGACCTCAAAAATGTCAGCCAGTGCATTCAGATAGTTTTCCTTTGGACTGCGAGAGCCTTTTTCGTACTGTGCAATGCGGACATCAGCCTGTGATTCGCTGAATCCCAGCTGTTGACCTAAATATTTCTGCGTGAATCCACGCAGAAGTCGAAAATGATGAATTCTTTCTCCTATTGCCATGCTCATATCTCCTGTCTTTTACTTGATAAATTGAGTATAGCATATATGTATAGTACAGACAAGGAGAAACCATACAAAAAAGTATAGAATTTTTGTTTTGAAACACTTGACCAATACAAAAAAGTATAGTATCATACGGACTATACAGAAATGTATAGTGAGAAACGAAGGAGGGATTTTACAATGAGTAAAATGTTTATGAATGTAAAAGAGGTCATGGAAGTTCTGGAAGTATCGGAATCCTACGCTTATAAGCTGATGAAAAGGCTGAACAGGGAATTACAGGCGATGGGATGCCAGACAATTGCAGGAAAAGTTGACCGGAAGTATTTTTACGAACAGTTCTACGGAACGAGATCAAACGATGGGAGGAATTAAGAATGGCAATTTACAAGACTGAAAGCAATAACACATGGTACGTTATGGTACGGTATCAGGACTGGACCGGCGAACGTAAGCAGAAATGCAAAAGAGGATTTGCAACAAAAAGAGAAGCTGCACAGTGGGAGCAGCAGTTCATACTCCAGAAGAAAGCCAGTATGGATATGGAACTGGAGAGCTTCTGCAAATTATATGAGGAAGATGTGAGACCAAGGCTGAAAAAGAGTACCTGGCTTACAAAGGAAAATATTATCAAGTCCAAGATTTTACCCTATCTGGGAAAAAGAAAGGTGTCAGAAATCACCGCAAAGGATGTTTTGGACTGGCATAATGAGCTTCGCAAATTGACAAGCAGGAAAGGAAAACCTTTATCCCCTACTTATCTGAAAACAATCCATGGACAGTTGAGTACGATTTTCAACCATGCGATCAAGTTTTATGATCTTAGCATGAATCCGGCAAGGAAAGCTGGCACAATCGGCTCAGAAGAAAGCAAGGAAATGCTCTTCTGGACAAAGGCAGAGTATAAACAGTTTTCAGAAGAAATGATGGATAAACCACTTTCCTACTATGCGTTCCAGTTATTGTACTGGTGCGGAATCAGATCCGGGGAGCTTTTGGCTTTAACTCCTGCGGATTTCGATTTCCAGAAGAGAACGTTGCGGATCAACAAATCCTATCAGCGTTTAAAGGGAGAAGATGTGATCAGCACTCCGAAAACAAAGAACAGTGTCCGTACTGTAACTATGCCAAAGTTCTTATGTGACGAAATGCAGGATTGTTTGAAGTTATATTACAGCCTGCAGCCGGATGACCGTATTTTCCCTGTAACTAAGTATTATCTGAACCATGAAATGGAAAGAGGATGCAAAGCAAGCGGTGTGAAAAAAATCCGGGTGCATGATCTCAGACACAGCCATGTCTCTTTGCTGATTAACATGGGCTATACAGCACTGGCAATCGGAAAAAGGGTTGGTCATTCAGCAGAAAAGATCACTTACCGATATGCGCATCTGTTCCCGTCCGTACAGCAGGATATGGCAGACCAGTTGGATGCAGAAAACATGAATGAAGAACCAAATGATAGGGAAGGAGGACTTGCGTATGTCAGCTAAATGTTTGGATAGACAGGGGCGTTGGAGAAATAAAACGGTAGCTTTTCGGGTATCACCGGAGGAGGATGAACTTCTGGAAACAGCGGTTAAATTGTCCGGTCTGACTAAACAGGATTATATTATCCGAAGATTGCAGGAAAAAGAGGTTGTAGTGACAGGAAATCCGAGAGTGTATAAGGCGTTGAAAAATGAACTGGCAAAGGTTCTGAATGAACTGAAACGTTTGAAAAAGGGTGATGATGTGCCGGAGGATTTACTGGAAGTAATCCGGCTGATCACAGTGACGATGGATGGCATGAAGGAAGAATAGAAAATGCCTTTAAGTGTCGGCAAACACCTAAAGGCAGAGATTTGGTAGAATACTCACCAAAAACTTTCTACGAGTATTCTATCAAAATCTCCACTTCCTTTCAACGGGAAAATAAGGAGGAACGATGGAAACGAACAGAGTAGAGACAAAGAAAACAGAAATAAAAAGGACGGAGTCGGATCTGAAGCTGATAAATATGGAATCAGTGGAAGTAGAGCAGATTGAATGGCTGTTCTATCCGTTTATTCCTTTTGGAAAAGTAACGATTATTCAGGGAGATCCGGGAGAAGGAAAGACTACGATGGTACTTCAGATTATTGCGAAGTTGACCAAAGGCGAAAAAATTCTTCCAGAGCAACAACAGGCAACAGACGAGAAGGATAGAGCAGAAAAGAACGTTGACTCTGATGCGAATCCAGTGGAAAGCCCGATAGAACCTGTGAATGTTATTTATCAGACTGCAGAAGATGGATTGGGCGATACTATCAAGCCTCGACTTCTTGCAGCTGGTGCAGATTGTTCCAGAGTGATGGTAATTGATGATAACGATCGGGCATTGACCATGATGGATGCCAGATTGGAAGAAGCTATCATACAGACAAAAGCCCGTCTGGTAGTTTTAGATCCAATACAGGGATTTCTTGGAGCAGAGGTGGATATGCACCGGGCAAATGAAATCCGTCCGTTAATGAAGCGTGTGGCAGTGCTTGCAGAGAAATACCACTGTGCAATCATTCTGATCGGGCATATGAACAAAAACAGTAACGGAAAATCTTCTTACCGTGGATTGGGTTCGATTGATTTTCAGGCGGCAGCCAGAAGTGTGCTGATTGTTGGGCGGATTAAAGATGAACCGGAAATCCGTGTGGTATGCCATGTGAAAAGTTCCCTTGCACCGGAAGGGAAATCAATTGCATTCCGATTAGATAAGGATACTGGATTCGAGTGGATCGGGGAATACGACATTAGTGCGGATGATCTGCTCAGTGGTGACAGCAGAGGTCAGAAAAGCCGGAAGGCAAAGGAGTTTCTGTTGGAAATATTGGCTGATGGTGGCATGGCACAGAAAAAGATTGAAGAAGAAGCGGAAAAACGAGGAATTAAGAAGAAAACCCTACGGAACGCAAAACTGGAACTGGAGATTGATTCGGTGAAACGTGGAAATCAATGGTTCTGGATGCTTCCAGAATAAAAGGAAGATGGCAAGATGACTATTTCTTAAGAACAGGGCATCTTGCCACCTTGAAAGGAGACAACATGGAAATAAAAAATGTACAGATACCATTTGCCTTGTTTAGACAGCTGGTTTCCTATCATTTGATGGAAGATCAAAGCTGTTCGGAGGAAATTTGCAAAGGGCTTATGGAGAAAGTGGAGCGTATGGCAAACCGGCAGTTATATACACAGTCGAAAACTGCTCCGACAGAGGAAGAACGGGAAAAGTCCCGTCAGGAATATCTGGACAGGCGGGGAATACCGGAAAGCTTTCGATGGTAACAGTTCTTGTTGTCTGTCCTATGACAGGAGCGTGTCACGCACCTGTAGATAGCAGACAAGGAGAAAGCTGGTAAGATGCAAGACGGAAGGTTGTGGATAAAACGACAGTGCGTTGGTGGTTTGATGGCTGTGAAGGATGCCCTGAAACGGGGCTCCCTATGGAAAACGATAAATGAAGGGAGAGTGACACAATGAGAGAAGGAAGATTAGGTTATAACAGCAATAACGGAAGATACGGTTTATTATCATCAGATTTATGGATTGACACAGGATTTCACTGCGGAGAAGGGCTGGAAGTGCTGGTTGACGATCAGTGGGTCAAGACCAGAATGGAAATGAATCCGGCAAGGGAATGGTATCTGGTGGGGACACCATACTGCGGAGATTTGGAATATGTCCGGGCGAGAATAACGGGATAAGTCAGTCATACAAGTAACGCAGGAGTAAACCGACCAACGGGAGGAATAGGTCTTCGCTCCGATTCGGTCGGTGCATAACAGACGTCCCCGGACGTCTTGCCCCCGGCAGGGCGCAAGGGGACTTTTGATGGACGGTACGGCTGTCGAAAGTGCTTTTGCGTTACTTTTGACAAAAGTAACAAAACCGCCGTATCCGGCGAAGAGTTCTTTTTATCGCCATAACTGGCGAAGATACAAATTTATGTGCCATGTCTGGCACTGGTTTCAGAAGGGGAGGTGAGAAGCATGACCATGAAAAGAACAATTAGCGGTATGATCGGAGCTGGTTCTCTGGCTCATAACAGAAGGGATTTCATAGCAGAAAATGTAGATCCGGACAGAGTACACTTGAATATTTGTTACCAGAATGAAAATCTGAAAGATGTTTATAAAGAGTTGTTTGATGATTCTGTGGAGCGATACAATGTGGGGAAAAGAAAAGACCGTCAGATTACAAATTATTATGAAAAAATCCGGCAGGGAAAACAGGAAAAACTATTCCATGAGGTCATTTTCCAGATTGGAAATTGTGAAGACATGGCTGTAGGGACAGTAGAAGGAGAACTGGCAGTGAAGGTGTTGAATGAATATATGCAGGATTTTCAGAAAAGGAATCCAACTCTCCGGGTATTTTGCTGTTATCTTCATCAGGATGAAGCTACACCACATCTGCATATTGATTTTGTTCCCTATGTGACTGGTTGGAAAGGAAAAGGGATGGATATCAGAGTTTCACTGAAGCAGGCATTAAAAAGTTTGGGATTTCAAGGTGGAAATAAACATGACACAGAATTAAATCAGTGGATAAACCACGAAAAAGAAGTGCTGGCAGATATTGCAAAGCAGTATGGGATTGAATGGGAACAGAAAGGTACCCATGAGGAACATCTGGATGTTTATAATTTCAAGAAAAAAGAACGAAAGAAGGAAGTTCAGGCTCTGGAGCAGGAAAAAGAGTATCTGACAGCAGAGAATGAGGGACTGACTGCACAGATTGCAGAATCCAAGGCAGATATTCAGCTTTTGAAAGAAGATAAGGAACAGGCGGTCAGGGATAAAGAAGCTGCAGAAAAGCGGGCAGAGAAAGCAGAAATAGAATTAAAAAGCCTAGAAGAACGTCGGGAGCAGTTACAGCCGATCATAGATAATGTCAGTAAGGAAATAAAAGAATATGGGACGGTTAAAACGCTTCTACCGGAAGCAGGAGCATTGGAACGTGCAGGAACCTATCGGGATAAAAAAGTTAAACCATTATTTATTCAAATGAAGAATAAGATTGCTGCAATGGCTGCCCAGGTAAAAGAACTTACGAAAGAAGTGGAGAAATGGAAAAATAAATACCAGAAGACAAAACAGGCATATAACAGTGTTCAGAAAGAGTTGGATGATATGCGTAAAGACAATCAGAAATTATTAGAAGAAAAGAATATGTTGCAAAGTGTTTCTGATAGATATGATCGTGTTGTGCGTGTCATGGGAATAGACACTGTGGAGGCTGCGGTACTGCAGGATATTCATAATCAGAAAGCACTGGAAGAAAAACGACGGATGGAACAAATGCCAAAAGGAAGCATTTACGAAAGATTAGCATGGGGTGCGAAAAAGAGCGAGATGGAGAATCAGCAGCGTAAGAAAAATAAAACAAAGAACAGAGGAATGGAGATATAAGTGCATGAAAAAACACATTTATGATGAAAAGAACGGATTAAGCTATACCTTGCATGGAGATTACTATTTGCCGGGTCTGGTGCTGAATGAGGAAGAACCGACATATGGGAAATATGGAATGTTGCGGAAACAATATCTGAAAGAGTATAGACCAGCAAGATATCAGTGCCTGTTATTGACTGGAAAGCTGACTGAACATCTGAATCAGATTGATCGGGATGCAAGAGAGCAGGTCGAAATGTTAATGAAGCAGATGGCAGAAGAACAGAGTGTGACAGAAACATTGAAGATACGGGATCAGATGAAGTGGGTCGGGTTGATGAATAATATCAGAACAAGTGCTGAAAAAATTGTACTGAAAGAGATCGTTTATATATAAGTTAAGAGGGCTGCCGAAAGGCGACTCTTTGTAAATGTAAGAGTGGAATTTCAGAATAGAACATGATAGAATGCTAAAAGATAAATCCGGATTTGCAGGGATAGATAATCAGAAGGAAATACTGAAAAAACAAGCATTTACGGGTATGATACGAATCGTATCACGTATGTGACCGAGCGATTCTATCATCATTTTATGTTTTTTGATAAGGTGAATGTGTCGAAAAGACAAACCCATATAGAAAGGACGTAGAATGATGAAAAAGAACGGAATGAAGAATTTACTATTTGGAGGAATATTCATTGCAACTTTTGTATTATGGACAGTTTTGATCCAGATGGTAGATGTGCAGCCTCATGGTCAAAACGGAACGAATATTGGATTTGCAACACTCAATTGCTGGTTTCACCGCTTCACAGGCGTACACATGATGATTTATTCGATTACTGATTGGATGGGGCTGGTGCCTGTCGTAGTATGCCTGATCTTTGCAGGTGTGGGACTAGTTCAGTTGATTAAGAAAAGAAGTCTTTTCAAGGTGGATCCGGATATCATTATTCTGGGTATTTATTATATTGTCGTGATCCTGGCATATATATTTTTTGAGATGATTCCAATCAATTACAGACCTATTTTAATTAACGGAGTAATGGAGGCATCTTATCCATCATCAACTACACTATTGGTATTGTGTGTGATGCCGACTTTGATCGAACAGACTCAGCGCAGGCTGTCAAGCATTGCAGTCAAAAAAGTGATAACGATTGTAACAATCGCTTTTTCGGCATTCATGGTTATTGGCAGATTGATTTCGGGAGTACATTGGCTCACGGATATTGTAGGTGGCGTATTGTTAAGCATTGGATTATTTTCTATTTATCAGGGAGCGGTTATACTGTCAATAAAGAATAAATAAAACGAGCAAGGGGTGGAGGTTTTGGAATTTCATGAAAAACTTCAGGAATTAAGAAAAAGCCGGGGAATGACACAAGAAGAACTGGCTGCGGCATTATTTGTATCTAGAACTGCAATTTCAAAATGGGAATCCGGAAGAGGATATCCGAGCATAGATTCATTAAAGGAAATATCTCGATATTTTTCTGTGTCGATTGATGATCTGTTATCTGGAGAACAGTTGATTTTGATTGCAGAAAAAGAAAACAAATCAAATCTCAATAGTGTATGTGACTTATTATGGGGATTTGTTGACTTGCTTTCTTTGATGCTTATTTTTCTTCCGCTGTATCCCAAGCCGGTCAATGGTTATATCTATTCGGTAAATCTTTTTGAGTATGTAGATAATAATAAATGGATTATTACCATTTATTGGATAATGTTCATCACTTTAACGATTATCGGGATTGTGAAAATATTGATGGTCTATTTCAAATTTGAAAAAGGCAAAAAGGTGATTACTGCATTGTCTATAGGATGCAGTGTTATCGATGTTTTGTTTTTGGCAATGATGAAAGAACCATATGCAATAATAGTTGCTTTTCTGCTATTACTGATCAAAAGTGGTCTCCTTTATAAACAAGCCAAGGCAGGCTGATCAGGTATTGTCCCCTACAACTTGTTAAGGAAACAATCGGAGTTGGTGTAAACGAAAAAGCAGTCTTGCGGTTTTATAAAACTGCCCTTTCGTTTACATCAATTTCGATTTT
>NZ_JBQHWF010000027.1:0-11262 GCF_052064095.1 Blautia sp. HCP3S3_C4 | reverse complement strand
CTGTGTATTTTATTCAGTTTTCAATGTCACAGATGAAGGAAAGGGGCTAAATTTATGCCTAAAAATAAGGTTTTCGGACAGACTGGGGGGGAAGTAGGAAATGGGGGATAATATAATAATGGGGTTACAGGGGGTGGGGGTGGTGTGGTATAGTTATACAAGTAAAAATTTATGCGATTAGCATAAACTCTGTGCATCGCGAAGCGCGTTGCTGGGAACGGAGTGAATAGTAACATTTGGAATGTTGGGAGGGGAGTGTGTTGGTAGTGAGAGACAGGAAGCAGAGTCGGAAGAGGAGATCTGGGAGTGGCCGGAGTCGCAGGGGGACGAATCTGGGGAGGATTGTGCTTTGTGTGTTTTTGGAGATTATTGTGATCTGTGCCATGGTGATTATGATTGGCTGGGATAAGGGTGTGAAGGAGTGGTTTGCGCAGTTTGAACAGCCGGTTTTGAGGGAGGTGGATATTACCGGGATCAATAGTCCTGATGCTGTTTTGATGCAGGCGCGGGGTGGGAAGATCCTGGGGGAGATTAATGGGGAGGAGCGGATTTATCCGGCTTCTATGACGAAGATTATGACGGTGATCCTGGGGATTGAGGAGTTGGATGATCTGGAGGAGAAGATTACGTTGACGGATGATATGTTTGCGGGTTTGTATGAGGAAGGGGCTACGCAGGCCGGGTTTCAGCCGGGGGAGGAGGTTCGGGTTATGGATCTGCTTTATGGGGCTATGCTTCCTTCTGGTGCGGAGTGCTGTATTGCGCTGGCGGATACCATCAGTGGATCGGAGGCGGATTTTGCGGAGTTGATGAATAAGAAGGCGAAGAAGCTGGGGATGGTTGATACTCATTTCTGCGATTCTACGGGGCTGCATAATCCGAATCATTACAGTACGGTGAAGGATATTGCAGTGTTGATGAAGTATTGTATTAAGAATGATACGTTCAGGGAGATTATTGAGACTGCCAGACATTCTACGGGAATTACCAATGTCCACCCTGATGGCATTACTTACTACAGTACAATGTTTAAAAATCTGTCAGATCCCACAGTTACAGGTGGAAAAATACTTGGCGGTAAGACTGGGTATACCAGTGAGGCAGGACATTGTCTGGCGAGCTTTGCGGAGATTGAGGGCAGGGAATATATTTTTGTTACTGCAGGGGCACCTGGAAGTGAAGTGAATAATATTCCTCATATTCAGGATGCGGTGACCGTTTATAACCGGGTCGGTGTGGCCATTGAGGAAAAAATGAACGACAGTAAAGAATGAGGGGATTTTGCTGGACGGATTGGGAGGACGATGGTATAATCATTTTTATACAAAAGAACGATACGGGCTATAAGGAGGTGGAAAATGGTGACAGATAGAGAAATACTGGAAGCTGTGCTGGCAGAAGTCAGAGGTCTTGGGACTCGTATGGATGGACTTGAAAGCCGTATGGATGGGCTGGATTCCCGTATGGATGGGTTGGATTCCCGGATGGAGAGAATGGAGAAGCGCCAGGAGCGGTTTGAGGAAGAGACCAGAGATAATTTTGCGGATCTCAGGCTGCATCTGGAAAACATAACAGACCGGAATCTTTCTATTC
Organism: Blautia sp. HCP3S3_C4; assembly: GCF_052064095.1. Classification (NCBI taxonomy): domain Bacteria; kingdom Bacillati; phylum Bacillota; class Clostridia; order Lachnospirales; family Lachnospiraceae; genus Blautia; species Blautia sp. HCP3S3_C4. The sequence continues at coordinate 9,669 of NZ_JBQHWF010000027.1, read as the reverse complement.
TCGCAGAGAATCATCTGAACCTTATTAATAAGATGGACGTATCGGCTACATGGATGAACAGGATAATGATCAATGAGGTCAAAATCAATGCTCTGGCAGATCAGGTTAATCGACTTCAGTTGAAACACAGTTAAGCTTCCCAAAATAAAGTACGTGCAGATAAAAAAACGGAGTCAAAGAAGGCTCCGTTTCTTTATGCAAAGAAGGATAGAATTTTATGAAGGGAAGCAAATTTTTTATAAATAACTTGATAAAAACACTCCAATATCGTATGATAACAATATCAGTAATGATTATTAATATTGAACAGGATGCTAGTACAGAGTTATCTGTTACAGTAAATAATCAGAAAGGAGGAAAATTGTGGCTACTTTGAAATACAGCCGCCAGAGAGAATCTATCAAGGAATTTCTGCAAACCAGGACAGACCATCCTACGGCTGATGTAGTTTATGAGAATATGAAGCTGATTTATCCCAATATCAGTCTGGGAACTGTGTACAGGAATCTGTCTTTGCTGGCAGATCTGGGAGAGATCAAGAAGCTGTCCTCCTTTGCCGGTGCGGATCATTTCGACGGATGTACGGAGCGGCACTGCCATTTTATGTGTACCCGCTGCAACCGGATCATGGATCTGGAAAGTGAGGGGATTCATCATATTATGGACAATGCCGGTGAGAACTTCGGAGGGAAAATCACAGACTACAGCGCCAGATTTTTTGGACTCTGTGAGGATTGTCTGAAAGAAACGCAAAAGGAAACGGCGGAAGAAAAAAATAAAAATAAAACTTGATTTTTATTATCAAGTATGTTAATCTAAGTGCGTAGAAAACAGTAACGATTACTATTATCAAAGAAAAGTAAAAATCATCTGTTTTTTATAAGGCAGAAGGCAATGCCGGAACTGGCCTGAATTTTTTGGGACAGGTTCTGAAACAATAAATATTACTGTGATCTATAAGACAGTAACCAAAACAAATTAAAATAAGAAAAGGAGATCTTAATTATGACAAAATGGGTATGTAGTGTATGTGGATATGTTTATGAAGGCGAGCAGGCTCCGGAAGCCTGTCCAGTATGTAAAGCACCGGCTTCCAAATTCGTGAAACAGGATGCTGAAATGTCATGGGCTGCAGAGCATGTAGTAGGCGTAGCTCAGGGATCCAGCGAAGACATCATGGCTGATTTAAGAGCAAACTTCCAGGGTGAATGCTCTGAAGTTGGTATGTATCTTGCAATGGCAAGAGTTGCTCACAGAGAAGGATATCCGGAAATCGGTTTATACTATGAGAAAGCAGCTTATGAAGAAGCAGAGCATGCTGCAAAATTCGCTGAATTACTTGGCGAAGTAGTTACAGACAGCACAAAGAAGAACCTGGAAATGAGAGTAGAAGCTGAGAACGGTGCAACAGCAGGAAAGACAGATCTTGCAAAACGTGCAAAAGCTGCTAACCTGGATGCAATCCACGATACAGTACACGAGATGGCTCGCGACGAAGCTAGACATGGAAAAGCATTCGCTGGTCTGCTTAAGAGATACTTCGGCTAATCTGAAGGTTATATAAAACAGTAAAAAAATGCCCTGCAGGATTTTTCCTGCAAGGGCATTTCTTTTTGCTACGTCACTGTGAATATCCGCTTGACCCGAATCAAGTAAGTCCCCTGCTTCAATTGTGAAAAGCAATAAGCAGTGGGTGGGGATGTCTAAGAGATCAGGAGAGTAAGAGCTATGAATCGAAGGGAAGCAGAAGAATATTTATATTGTGCTATGTCTATTGGTGAACAGCTGCTGGTTAGCGGCGCAGAGGTAGGAAGGGTGGAGGATACCATCCGCAGGATCTGCCTGGCATACGGGGCGGAGAGGGCAGATGTATTTTCTATTACCTCCAGTATCGTTACCACCATATACGGAACTGATTTCGGGGTCTGCACCCAGACACGCAGGGTCTCCGGCATGGTCAATGACCTGGACAGGGTAGACCAGCTGAATCAGCTTTCCAGGGAAATATGTCAGGAAAAGCCCACCCATGAGGAGATAAAGGAAAAGCTGATACAGATACAGAACAGACCACATTATTCCTTTGGGATGCAGCTTCTGATCTATGCCCTGGTCTCCGGTTCCTTTTCTGTGTTTTTCGGCGGAGACTGGAAGGATATGGCAGCCTCAGCGATCATCGGTGTATTGCTGAAATTTATAGAAGCTTTCGTGAAAAAAGGTTCCGTCAATTCTCTGATTACAGCCCTGATCTGCTCCACTGTGGGAGGATTTCTGGCAAATCTGGCTGTATACAGCGGAATCGGTGATCATGCAGATCTGATCAGCATCGGAAACATTATGCTTCTGATTCCCGGAATCGCCTTTACCAATTCCCTGAGGGATATGTTTTCCGGGGATACCATCACAGGACTGATACGCTTTATGGAATCTATACTACTGGCTCTGGTGATCGCTCTGGGCTTCACCTTTGCAGGATTTATATTGGGATAAAAGAGGACTAAGAAAATGAAGGAATTTATCCAGTTAATGGCAGCACTCCTTGGTTCCCTGGGCTTTGCTGCCCTGTTTAACATCAGAGGGAAAAAATTAATATTTGCCACCATCGGCGGTTTTCTGTCATGGGCAACCTATCTGGCAGCTGCCTGTATCAATGCAAACCCCTATTTCTGCGGATTTATTTCCACGGTACTGACAACTCTCTATGCAGAAGTGATGGCCCGTATGGTCAAAACACCGGTTACTGTATTCCTGGTATCTGCCACCATCCCACTGATTCCCGGGGCTGCCCTTTACCGTGCCATGAACTGTCTCATGCACAGAAACTATGCCGGCTTTTCCAAAGAAGGAACCTACACCCTTCTCTTCGCTGCCAGCATGTCTGCCGGAATTACTTTTACCACTGTGGTTTTCCGTATGATCTGGCGTCAGCTCTACAGCAGCAGAAGCATACATATCCGCTGAAAAACTGAGGTTTACAATCTCTGCATAAACAGCTATAATACAATAAGAATGATGATTTGTAATTTGTACTGAAAATAAAGGAGAAACTGATCAATGGAAAAACAGAAATATTATATTACCACTGCCATAGCTTATACCTCCGGCAAGCCGCACATCGGAAATACCTACGAGGTTGTTCTTGCCGATGCTATTGCCCGCTATAAACGTCAGCAGGGCTATGATGTATTCTTCCAGACAGGAACTGATGAGCATGGCCAGAAAATCGAATTAAAAGCAGAAGAAGCAGGTATCACTCCAAAGGAATTTGTGGACAACGTATCTACAGAGATCAGACGGATCTGGGATCTGATGAATACTTCCTATGATAAATTCATCCGTACCACAGATGAAGACCATGAAAAACAGGTTAAGAAAATTTTCAAAAAAATGTATGCAAAGGGAGATATCTACAAGGGACATTACGAAGGTATGTACTGTACTCCCTGTGAATCCTTCTTCACAGAATCCCAGCTGGTAGACGGCAAATGTCCGGATTGTGGACGTCCCTGTGTGCCTGCAAAGGAGGAAGCATACTTCTTTAAAATGAGCAAATATGCAGACAAGCTGATCGACTATATCAACACACATCCGGATTTCATTCAGCCGGAATCCCGTAAGAACGAAATGATGAACAACTTCCTTCTTCCGGGACTTCAGGATCTCTGTGTATCCAGAACATCCTTTAAATGGGGAATCCCGGTAGATTTTGATCCGAAGCATGTGGTATATGTATGGCTGGATGCCCTTACTAACTATATTACAGGAATTGGCTATGACTGTGACGGTGAGAGCACAGAGCAGTTCAAACAGCTCTGGCCTGCAGACCTGCACCTTATTGGTAAAGATATTATCCGTTTCCATACAATTTACTGGCCGATCTTCCTTATGTCACTGGATCTGCCGCTGCCGAAACAGGTATTTGGCCATCCATGGCTGCTCCAGGGCGACGGCAAAATGAGTAAATCCAAAGGAAATGTACTTTATGCAGATGAACTGGTAGATTTCTTTGGCGTAGATGCAGTCCGCTACTTTGTGCTTCATGAAATGCCATTTGAGAATGATGGTGTGATCACCTGGGAGCTGATGGTAGAGCGTCTCAACTCTGAGCTTGCAAATACTCTTGGAAACCTTGTAAACCGTACAATTTCCATGTCCAACAAATACTTCGGCGGCGTTGTAGAGAATAAGGGTGTAGCTGAGCCAGTAGATGATGATCTTAAGAACTTCATTCTCTCCGTACCTGCAAAAGTAAACGAAAAGATGGACAAGCTTCGTGTAGCAGATGCGATGACAGAGGTATTTACAATCTTTAAACGCTGCAACAAATATATTGACGAGACAATGCCATGGGCACTTGCAAAGGATGAGGAGAAGAAAGACCGCCTTGCAACAGTTCTCTACAACCTGGTTGAGGGAATCTGCATTGGTGCAACTCTTCTGAAATCCTTTATGCCGGAAACGACAGAGAGAATCCTTGCTCAGTTAAGTGCAGAAGACAGAACTCTTGAGGATCTTAATACATTTGGCCTGTATCCGTCAGGAAACAAGGTAACTGAGAAACCTGAGATTCTTTTTGCACGTCTGGACCTGAAGGAGGTAATGGAAAAGGTAGCAGAGCTCCATCCGCCAAAAGCAGAAGAGCCAGCAGAGGAAAAAGAAGATGTGATCGATATGGAAGCAAAACCGGAGATCACATTTGATGATTTTGAAAAACTTCAGTTCCAGGTGGGCAAGATTATCTCCTGTGAGGAAGTAAAGAAATCCAAAAAACTTCTTTGCTCACAGGTACAGATCGGAAGCCAGGTGCGTCAGATTGTATCAGGAATTAAAGCGCATTACAGTGCAGAGGAAATGGTTGGCAAAAGAGTAATGGTAGTGACTAACCTGAAACCTGCCAAACTTGCAGGAATCCTCAGTGAAGGAATGATCCTCTGTGCAGAAGATGCAGATGGAAATCTCTCCCTTATGGTTCCGGAGAAAGAAATGCCGGCAGGAGCAGAAATCTGCTAAAAAGCTTATCTTGTGAGGCGTATTACTGAGAACGGAGTGAACGGTAATAATTATAACGAAAATCCTCCACAATTTTCAATTATAGCTTGACAAAACTTCCCAGGCAGTCTATAGTGGAATATATAACAGGGAGTAGGTGACAGATGTAGATTTGCAGTGTCATCAGTCTCAACGGGTAAAGATTCCATCCGTATCGTGATGAAACGGCGAGACTCTTACTACACACATAGCGTGTGTGGTAAGAGTCTCGCTTTTTGTTTTTATTCTGCAAAATAAGGGCCTTGTGATCTGAATTTTGAGGATACGAAAATTTTCGAGAATCAATAAAAAAATTTGGGCAAATCGACGGAATTGTCCTACAATAATTTTTTTTAAAAGTAAAAATATTGAATCTGAAAATTTATGATGCTATACTCAAATAATGAGATAAAGTATCATGACTGTTAGTCATTTTGCAGTTATGAAGTCTCATCGGCAGGCGGATTTATCATCCGTATTTGCTATTTACAATAGAGAAATAAGAAAATATTTATTCAAAGGGAGGATGACATTATGAAAAGCAAAACAACGAAAGTCAGACGCTATCTGGCAGCAATACTGACAGTCCTGATGATCTTCCAACAGGCAACGACCAGTGTTATCTACGCCAGCAGCGAAGCTGCGGTTCCCACAGTAACGGAAGCCCCGGCAGCACAGACGGAGGAAACACCTGAGAAACAGGTGGAGGAAACACCGGAGGAAAAGACTCCTACGGAAGAAGAAAATGAGGGCGAAAAGTCTGCAGCACCTACAGAGGCACCTGCAGAGAATGAGGCAGAGCCAGAGGTTACAGTAACTCCTGCAGCAGAGCCAATAGCAACAGAAGCCCCTGCAGTTGAAGCAACAGCTACACCTGTACCAGAGGCAACAGAGGTTCCGGAGGCAACACCGACAGAGGTGCCGAAGAAAACAGAGTTTGTATATGATGATTCAAGAGTGTCTATTATAGCTAATGCAGGAAAAACAGCAAATCTTCCACAGGATGCGGAACTCAAAGCAGATTATATGGCACCAGGAAGTAATGCATACAATGCAGCAATAGCTGCATTTAATAGTCAGCTGGGAAATCAGTTGGGTATCAGCACTGAAAATATTGTTGATTATGTTTTGTATGATGTATATTTTCAGTCTGCATCTGAGGGTGGACGTATTGAGCCCAATGATTATGTAACGGTATCAATGAATTTTAAAACAGCTGAAACGACTACAACAGAAGGAGAAGTTGTAGATTCTAAAGTTGTTCACTTGGACAATGATGGCTCGGCAGAGATTGTGAATGGTTCTGTAGATTTAGCAGAAGATGGTACAGTTCAGTCTATAACATTTACAAATAATAGTTTTTCTCCATATGGAGCAGTACGTATGTATGCTGCGACAGGAACAGTTGTTTCAGAACAACTTGAAAATAATGTAGATAATATTTCGTGGACAGTAACAGATTTGCAGAAGAATCCGATTACTTCAGATAAAACATACGATATAAACTCTGGGTTTATGGCTAGTATGACATATGCACTGAATGAAATTAAAAGAAAAGAGCTTGTAGCAAAAGCTGGTAATGCTGACACTATCACATTAAAATGGAAAATTCCATCGGCAAGTTTAATAGTAAATCCAAAACCACAAGGTAGTGGGCCTATTAAGATGAATAATGAAAACTGTGGTACATATTTTATTCATGAAGATGGCACAGTAGATTTTAATGTTAATACTTCTTTTTTACGTTCAAAAGAAGAGGTTTCAGGAACTTTTGAATATATGTTTAAATTAGATTCAAATACTTCGATTATAGATGATAAAATTGAAATTACTTTTCCTGGAACTACAACACCGGTTATAATTAAAATAAAGAAACCACATATTGATGGAGAAAAAAAATACACTTATAATAATGAAACGAAAAAGATAACTTTTACTATTGAATTAAAAAATAATAGTAATAGGGATGCTACAGAAGTTATAGTAGTTGATACTCCGTTATTATCAGATATAACAAAACCAGATGGAACGAAGATTTCTAAGTCAAACTTGAAGATAGATTATTCTAGTATGAAGTGGGAAGATGGTACTTCTGTTTCAGCAGAACAAACGACAGATGGTTTTAAAATTACAAATATCTCAATTTCAAAAGGTGAGACAAAAAAAATTACATATGAAGCGGAAATTATTAATTTGGATTGGATTGGAAATGATGGAAGAGTAGAGGGACTTAATAATAAGATAGAATGGTTTATTAAAAATACTAAAGATGGTGAAAACACAAGTTGGCCATATATAATAGGTTTCAAAAGTGGAAAGAAATCGGCTTCATCAACGACTGATGGTACAGGAATTATCCATTGGACAGTTGATTTGAATACAGGAACAGTCAAAAAGAATGTATCAAGTTACCAATATGTTGATATTATGACATCTGATAATCAGGTATTTGATTGGGATTCATTTAAACTTTATAGGATAGAAAATGATGAGGAAACAGAAATAACACCATTTACAGTACAACATAATGGAAATGATGCAAAAACATTTACGGCGACATTACCTTCAGATGCTGGAGAATATCAATATCGTATTAAATATGATACAAAGCCAAAAACTTCATTGACACCATCGGATCCAGTACAGAAAGTAACAGTTAATAATGGTGGTAAATTTAATGGAACTGATGTTGATAGTGCTAACGGTGAAAGCGTTGGTCCTAAAGCAAAACCGTGTATTGAAAAAAGTTTTAATAAAAAAAGTGATGAGACGTATGAATCAGAAGCCGTAATAACTATTAATCCGAGCAGTTATGAAGGCGGTATGCTGAAAGATTTTACATTTAGTGATATACTTGCAAAGGTCGCTGATAGTACGACTGAAATTACGGATGAGATGGGAGCATATAGTGGATTTGTATTTGATGAGCAAACACTAAATATAACAGTGTCAGAGTCAGATACAAATACAAGTTGGACGAAAAATTTTAGTAAGACGTCATCAGCTATAAATAAAGGTGCGAAAGGAAACGATAGACTTTCTATTAAATTTAATGGAACATACAAGAATACAATTATCATTAAATATTCTGTAAAACTTGAAGATCGTAGCAAGTTAAGTCTTGAGAAAAAAGATGGAAAAGAATTTTACAGAGTTTGGAATTCAGCAGTAGCAGGTGGGAAATTAGTAATACGTCATGTACAGTTTGATAAACCTGATCAGCTTTTACACAAAAAAGGCAACAGCGTGTATGACTCTGAAAATAAATGCTGGTATATTGACTGGGAACTTTTCGGTAATGTAAAAAATGATTGGGATAAATATGGTGCGACAAATTTGGGAGGAAAAGATGTAGTAATTAATGATAATCTGCCAAATGGCTTGACGTATGTTGTTGGTAGCGCTAAGTATTTAAAATTTAACGGAGAGCAGGGAGAGCAGGGAAGATATGATGAACAAAATAATCCTTGGAAAAAATTTGAGCCAACGTCTAATAATGGGACATTAACTTTTACAATTAAATCTGTTACCAATGAAGGAATATGTATTAAATTCCGTACAAAGGTAAGTGAAATCGGAGCATATAAAAATACAGCACAGTGGGAAGACCAAACTGCTGAAGCAACAGTGACAGTGGGAGAGAAGGATGATGTTCTGTATAAGAAGGGAAATGTTGTAACGGTTGATGGCGAAGATTCACAGATAGAATATACTATCAGAGTAAATAAGAATAGTCGTAAATATCTTCAGAATAGTGAAACACTTATACTTTCAGATATACTTCCGAATAATGTAGAATTGGAGGGGGGTGTAGATATTTACGAAGGAGATACTTCTAATAAGCTTGAAGGAGCTTATTATGAGTATGATTCAAGTAATCGTAAATTAACAATATATGTACCGGATTCTACATATGCTACAGTGAAGTATCGCGTTACACCGGATTTATCTGGAGTCTCAGCTAATAGTCAGGGTTATTATGACATTCAGATTGATAATACTGTAGAGCTTACTGGATATGAAATTTTTAAATCTGAATCAAAAAATTGGTATGCTGTTCAGAAATCGGCTGCAACTATTACAGGAAAAGGAATTTTCCAGATTAAAAAAGTAAATTCTCAGGATTTAAATCATGTATTAAAAGGTGCAAAATTTAAATTGGGAACGGTATCATTTGGCAATGATGGAAAGCCTGTAGAATCAGCGTATTCTGATAGCGTTGAAACTGATGATAAAGGTATTGCAACATTTAAGGCTGTTAAACACAATCAAATTTATTATTATTATGAAGAAACAGCACCACAGGGATATCAGCTAGATAATACCAAGAAATATTTCTGTTATCATGATAGCGGAGATAACAAGACAGAATATGATAATCTGGTTATAGCATTTAACAGAGCATATGAAGGAACAAAGTTAGAAACATATCAGGGTGAAAAAATGATTATAGTTTCTAACAAACAGCAGACAGATTTTGGAAGCCTACAGCTGAAAAAGACATTTGCAGGTGAAAAGGATGGAACAGACCTGAATGCAGACCAGAAGAAAAAAATCCATTTCACAGTGACCGGCCCGGACAATTACAGTAGGACTGTAACCTACAATGAGTTTGGTCAGGATGGAACCTACACCCTGAGTGAC
>NZ_JBQHWF010000026.1:0-13037 GCF_052064095.1 Blautia sp. HCP3S3_C4 | reverse complement strand
TTGTTGAAAAATATAGTAAAAATCTTCTTAAACCCTTAAGAAGTTTTGCTGAGGGATTAAAAAGAGATATAGATGCAGTTGAAAATGCTGTAGCATATGATTACAGTAATGGATTTGTGGAAGGAACTAATAGCAGATTAAAAATGATAAAACGTACAATGTATGGAAGATGTGGCAGGCAGTTGCTTGAAGCAAAGTTGAGGTACATGGGATATAACAATAATAACGGATAATTGCGGAAGAGCCACGGGCACCGGATTATTCACTTGACTGTCCAAAAAACTGGTTTGGATACCGTGTTTTTGCTGTTGATGGGTCTACACTGGAGATTCCCTTGTCCAATGATACCTCTGCGGAATTTGGGGCTATTACCAGCTGCAACAATCATGATGTTTTCTGGGTTGAAGGTCTGCTCTCAACTATCTATGATGTCTTTCTCGACCAGATAATTGATGGACAGATATAAATACTCGGGGTCTAAATACTCAGGGTCAGACCCCATGAAATACCGACAAAGAAGAACTAAAAGTTCTATAAAAGAAACATAAAATATCTTGCAAAAACTTATCATGTATAAATACTCGGGGTCAGACCCCATGAAATCAGAACGTTGTAAAATTTATAGAAAAAGAAAACAAGCTGTTGAGCAATTACAGATATGTAAGGGGATGTCCTTGGAATATATGGAGAAATATCTGTGGAGTACGATTGAAATTTTTTCCGGGTATTCTTTTACAACGGTAAAAGGATTACGATTTCGGTATACCGTAAATGGAAATGAAATACAAATTAATCGAAAGAAAAAATCTATAACGAGAAGTAGTGTGAAAGCTGCTCTAAAAGTGACATTAGAGAAGAACGGAAATATAAGCGGACCGAAAAAAATAGGAGTATTCGGTGCCAGTTATTTGTATTCAATGTTCTTGAGTTTTGGATTGATTGATGCAGAGAGAGACTTTAATGTCTTTGAATCTTGTAATTATTGTTAAAAGTGCTAATTGATGTGTTGCTAAAAATATGATAATGTATAGTCACATTGATGAATGGCTGGCTTTGGGAATATTATCTGTATTATTTCGAATAAAGATATGAAAATAATCACGCGATACGATAATTATATAGTGATACAAGGATGTAGTTCGCGGAATTACATCCTTGCTTTTTACACTTATAGCAGAATATAGGAATTTAGAGAAATTTGTCATTGAGCTTTAAGGCTGAACATTAATAAAAATAGTAATAATACAATATAATAACATATAATTTAAATGGTAGATACAATATGGAGGAGGTTACAATAGAATGTGTATTCGCATTGGAATTGAGGACTTGGTGGCTAATGCATTAATTGAGTTGGCTGAAAAGAAGGATCAAAGAGAGGTTTATTTTAAAGATTTGGATAAGTATGGTGCAGTTGTTGTAAAATTACTAAATAAAGAAGATGAAAAAGCAGTATTGATACTTTCAACAGAAAGAACCAATAATTTTTTAATAGATTATTCGGAGTATTATGAATTATTTAGTCTTGGAAAAGAAGAAGGAATTCGTTTAAAAGAAGATGTTGAAGTAGATGAGTTATGGAGTAAGTTTAGAAGCTACTTATCAGTAAAGGTTATGAAGGCATTTATGAACAAGGAGTCTGTGCAGGCACTGGGGGTGTAAGTTGATCCGTGAGCAAAAGATTAAAAGATCCTATATACGGTTATATAACGATAGACGATAAAATTATAAAAGAAATTATTGATACGGCAGAATTTCAACGATTACGAAATGTGATACAGACAAGTTATGCACCATTATATTCTTCAGCAGTTCATAATCGTTTTGTGCATTCGCTTGGAGTGTATTATCTAGGAAACTTAGTTGCAGAGAATATTAAAAGTATTGTTGAAGAAGAACTGAAAGATACAGAGTATGAACGTTGTATAGAAGTATTTCTTCTGGCATGCTTATTACATGATGTAGGGCATGCGCCATTTTCACATACAGGAGAAGAGTACTATTTAAAAAGTGGTGAAAGAGTTGAACTACATAAAAGACTGAGTGAGCTAACAGGTGATGATAATCTAGAAAATGAGATTAGCCAGAAGTCTTACAAAGCAGCCCCACACGAACTGATGAGTGCAATTGTTGCGATTGAACGTTTTGGTGATATAATCGGAAATGCCAAAGAGAAAAGTTTCTTTGCACGTTGTATCACAGGATATCAATATGTAAGATATGAAGATGAAAAGCATAAGATATTGAATTGTGTTATTTCATTGCTCAATTCATCAGTAATTGATGTTGATAAATTGGATTATCTAATTCGCGATGCATACATAACAGGATTTGATACAATTAATATTGATTATGAAAGACTATTACGGAGTATTTATATTAAAAAGGACCAGGTAAAAAGAGAGGCGAAATATGAAGTTGTCTATACAAAAGGTGCTATAAGTGTAATTGAGAATGTTGTATATGCACATGATGCTGAGCGAAAATGGATTCAAAATCATCCAGTTGTACAATATGAAGGTTTTTTAATCAAACGTATTATTGATGATTTGAATGAAAAATATGGAGATAATGTATTGTTTTCGGAAGAAGCATTATCAAGAGAGGGAAAAGTGATCAAAGAGAAGAATGTCCGTGTGTCATTACTATGTGATGCAGATATTGTCTTTTTGATGAAGAACCTTGATAGCAATAAATATGTTGAGGAATATCTTGATAGAGGGAAAAGACGCCATCCACTGTGGAAATCAGAAGCAGAATATAGAGCTTTATTTGGAACATGTTTTAGTGCACAAACATATGAAGTATTAGAGGAGGAAATGATGGCGCTGCTCAAATATTTGAATTTTATTAAACATTCAAATGTTATAAATGAAGCTTCTTTGAAGGCATGTGAAGAAGACATTCAAGCAGCAGAAAAATTATATAAAGAGTCTGGATGTGACAAAAAGTTTCGAAAACAAGTTGAAGATAAAAAAGAATATAAATGTTGGTTGGAAGCATTTAAGACGTTTGCAGATAATCAGGGCATAAATTTTGACTTTGTATTATTAGAGGAAACATTGTTTAGTAGTGGTTTTGCAAAAGAAAGATTGTCAGAGTTAAAAATAGAGTTTTCTGACCTTAAATCCTTAAGCAGTCTAGGTAAAATATCAACTGTTTTATCTTCCCATTCAGCAGGAAGAGACAAGTTTTTTTACGTTTTTTATAGACGAGATGTCAAAAAGAATATTAGGATGATTGATTTGGTAAATATTCTTGATCGTTTAGTGAAAAATAAAGTACAATGACAGGCAAAATTAGATGAAACAAGAGCTTCTTGTATAATTCAATATAAGAAATTCCGAGAAAGAAGCCGTTTATGTTCAACAATGATAAAGTCGGATTTATCTCATTTAAGAGTTGGAAGACAATAGTTTGAGCAAAAATGAATGAAAAGGGCCAAAAACAATTATCGGTTGGGTGAATGTGAGAAGAATCTCTTATTCATATATCTCAACCGGGATCTATGCAGAGATTAGGAATATATCCAACATTCGAATTCAGACACAGGAAATGCTCACAAGGATCAAAAACAGGATGACTCGTTTGTCCGAATACTCGGGGTCAGACCCTATGAAATGCTAATAAAATAAGTGAACATATCCTAAAAGTTCTCTAAAGAAAGTATAATATGAATTTTTAGCGGGTACTTGAGTGTTGCTGATTTCTCAGTTTGTCACTAATCAGATTTGCTCCCATGTCATAGATCTGCTATGTTTTGTGTCATTGGCATTTTGTGCAATCCGGCAGATTTCCTGCCGGATTATCTGTTTCATTTAGAAACACTGCGGGGTCAGACCCCATAAAGAAACACATCGTCATTCCTATAATCTTGCGGCTCTGCTGTCTGTTCCGGTTATCATAAAATATTATTGCCACCAGCGCACAATCCGTCACTACAAAAGTATTTGCCGTTAAAACAGACGGCATCTTATTGATTACTGCATTAATTGCCAGTATCCTGTTTCTTATATCCCCATTTGCAGTTTCTGCCTAGGAAGGTGATGTTGAAAATACAGAAACAGTTTTTGAAGATGAAGCGGAAACTGTACCAGATATGAACCAGGATTCAGATTTCGATTCTGATCCGGATTCTAACCTGGATTCCAATCCGGACCCGGATCTGGACGGATTCATATCTGGTGACGATTCTTCCCCCAAAAATAATCCCATTCATGTTATTATTGAAAATGGGTCTGGCAATATACCTCTCGGGGTCAGACCCCATGAAATATCGTAGGAGAGACATCTGGTGATGATAGTAGGAAGGGAGGATATTATACGCAGTCATTGCTGAAAGCCTGTTATAATTTTCAGGACAAATATAAAAATGAAAGTAAATCGTATTATCTTTCATGCTCAATAGCGCATGAACAGGCGAAGAAATTGGTTGTGAAATTAAAGTCAGATCAGAATCCGCAGATTGAAAAACCCAGAAGTGGAAATTATTTCCCATTGGCTATTATAGTGAACTGAAATACTGTCATTGATGTTACGCCTATCATAAATATGGTGGGGTTGAATATAATTTTGTAAGGGAAATATTTGAGTTTTTTAATAATTTGGTCACATGTAGAACACGATTTCGGATTATCATAAAGGGCATTAGTTTTCCACTGATACATAGAGAGTTGGAGGTGATTGAGAAAAATGAAAAAAAAGAAAATTCAGGGCATTACTCATAATGCTTTTTTTACACAAGAACGAGAAATGGACAGATATTTTGAGACTGAACAGGAACTGGGAACAAATCAAAAGCTTTTTGAAGTTACAGACGCACATGACGATGTTATTGTTTTAAATGTGTTAAGAAGAAAGTGACAAGCATTAATGGGGGAAATAACAAATGATAGGATATATTTTTGAGTATTATAAGTATCTTCGATACACCAAAAACTCTCTGGATGATTTAAATGCTCTTGGAAATAATCAAAATGTTAATAAAACATATTTAACGTTTGGGGAGTTTGATCGTTTAAAAGTAAATTGTATCACAGATATAAGCAGGTTCAGGGATTTATCAGAGTTAGCCAGAAGCTGGCAGGGCAATCGACAATCATTATTGTTCTACACTCTGGAAAATGATCCTGCTTATACTTATATTGAGACAGAGGACGAGTTTGGCTTTTTCAATAATGAATCTGGAAAATTTGATGATCATTTGTTTATTGGATTGACAGAATTCCCTTTCACGAATCAAGTGAGAGATGAGATGACTGATTACAAAAGAAAGATAGATAATGTGAGGAATCTTATTACTGTTACAATAGACAATTCACTGAAGGAGAAGGATGTTGACCTGTCTTATATGGTTATGGGCAATATGGGAACATTTGGTATTTCTGTATTGTGGTTTTCTAATCAGTATGCAGATATCTTAAAGTCGGTGAACTGTATTAAGGCTGCACTCCCTCATTATTTTCTGTCGGCATATACGATTCTGTCACGTAATCCCAGAGGAAATGAAAATCTATTCAGTGAAATTAAGGGAAGGGCTTTCGTACAGATTACGTTAAAAAAACATCTTTCAGAAGGTAAATTTGACGTAAATACTGATAGTCTCCACGAAATTATAAAAAATGTTTATCACACACAAGGACAGTATGATATTATTTTAGAAGTTGATGCAAATAAAGCGTTTACGTTATTTGATGATCAGAGTATGTTTAAACATATAGAGGCTTCTTATCAGAGAGAAATTCTTCAAACGAATGTTATTTTTGGTGAAGAGATAGATGTTCAGGTTCAGAATAGTAATGTAACAGTTTCGAATTCGGAAAGACAGAAAGTTGGCGATAGCCGTCTGGACGATAATGATGAAAAGTCTGAAATTAATCAGATTTCAGATGAAATACGCTCTCAACTGAAGAAGATTTCATATAAATCTTCAGGTGTGGTAGATACGTTTGATTCATTATTATGTGATTATAGGTATAATGCTGTCTCAGCTGTGAATCAGCATTGGGCAGATGATTTCACTCATATATTTCTGAAAAGTTTGAACTGTATAGAGGATATGATAGAGTTTATGCAGGAAAATCTGTATGATATAGAATTTATGAGCATATTGAGAGAAGTAATGGATGTGTTGAAGCAACAGATATTCCATATGGCAGAATCTAATAGCCTCAATTTCGAAATTCCTAAATGTCACTTAAGATATACCGGGCAGGAGGATAGCGTTCTTTTTTGTTACATCAATATTATTAAAGAGATTCTGGAAGAAGCTTATTCACTTGAAGGTACGAATAGTCAGACAGAAATAGTTCCTATTGTCACGGTTGACTCGGTTCCTATTGTAGAAAGTAATCTTTATTTTGATAAAACAGAATTTTATAAGGAAAATTTCAGAGATACAGTTCAGAAATGCAAGTTATTGGCTATAAATCTTCCACATATAAGCTTTTATGATATTCCAACGTATTTTCAATATTTATATCATGAGATTTATCATTACATTGTTCCTGAAAACAGAGAAAAAAGGGATTTCTATACAGGTCAGTTCCTGAGTACTATTTTTTATGAAGAGATTATAAGTAAGCTTCTTAAGCGGGTATTGGAAAATACGGAATCCTGGAGAAGAACGAAGGAATATTTATATCCTGAGATTATAACAGTAGTAGCGGATAAATATGAATACATCGATCAGAAAATAAAACGTAAACATAAGATTAACAGGGATACAGATAACGACAGTGTATTCTTTGTGGCTGAAATTTATCAGAGGTGTCTGTATGAGTACCTGGAGGAGGATATTTGTAATTGGATCGATGGGAAAGATTCAGATTTTCGGGAGATATTAAACAGGATAGATCAGGATTTGCAAGATGGAAAAAATACTTCAAAGGCAGTAAATTGTTCGTATGAAGATCTTAAACTGTGTTATAGGAACAATGGTTTAAGAGAGGATTATGAGAAAGATGTAGAGAGATTTATGAGGGGTGAGAGGCGGGATAAATATAATTGGGAGATTATATTAAGTCTGTTACCGGACATAAGAAAAATGATGACGGAATTAAGTGATGGTCTGAAGGAGACAGCAGCCGATCTGGCAATGATTGAGCTGACTGATATGAAATTGGAAGAGTATATGAGCCTTTACATTGAGTGTCAGGAAAATCTCATGATGAAGGCAGAAAAATTTGATACTGTTCAAACCAGAGAATATTTTCGCATAGGCATGGTGTTGAAATATTATGAAGAAATAAGGAAACAGATACTGGATGACAAATTAAAAGATAGTTACAGAGTTCAATATTTTGCGAAGAATATTACTATCCATCATGAAATCAGCAAAGAAACACTGAAAAGAGCATTCAGTAAAAATGAAATGAAACTGGATGGGTGGTGGAATACATTTATCAAAGTGCAGGACTTATCGAAAGAGACTTTTTTTGATATGCACAGAGTGATGTTAAGAAAAATATGTGATGAAATAAGAGTAAGCCAGCGCCTGTCACAAGATCGTAATAGAAAAAACAAAAAAGTAAAATTTCACATATACAAAAAAATTATCAGCGACTATGGAGAGACATTGCTCCAAGTCAGGAAAGTCTTGGAAAATTCCTGTGAAGAGGCTGTAAATATGTATGAATGTGCTGTTAAGAAATTTGATGCCTCGATTTTTATTGAAAATATACGATTAATGCAGAAATACCAAAAAGGAAAAACACTGATAGAGCTGTCCAAAATCAATTTAGATAATAATAAAATAAAAAAAGAGAGACAGAATAAAAATCTATATTGTACACATACGAAACTGGAAGCGGTAAAAACGCAATTTATTATAAATATTTCATCAGCCCAAAATGAAAATTATGTAGAAGAATACAGTACAAAAGTATTCGACATAAATGGACTGATGTATGAGTTTGAGAAAATTACTAAGAAATTGAAGGAAAGTTGCACAGATGTATTACCTCAGGAAAAATATTCATTATGGTACAGGGGACAGATGAACAGTAATTATGAATTGTTACCATCTATCATGCGTGCAAATGTTTTCGAACGGAGTAATTTTACATATTTGGCTCAGTACCAGAGATATTTGTTCGAAAAGTTCAAATATCGTGCAGATGGGGCTCCGGAGATTATGGATCGTTCTGTATTTTCCACTTCTGATTATCTTGCTTTAATGCAGCATTATAATGTTCGTACTAATTTTATGGACTGGTCGGAAGATGCGTTTGCCAGCTTATATTTTGCGTTAGAAAAATTGATCAATGGTGAGATATCAAGTGCGGCTAATCATCCTTCTATTCAGATTTTCAGTCCCAGCCTTTATAATCGTGCCAGAACCCAGATGATTAATGAAGGTATGATACAGTTGCCGGAAGATGATGAGGTTTTTCGGGCATCAGTAAAAACAACAGGTAGCAGGGAGGGAGAAATTCCTAATATTGCAACGGTATACAATGAGAAAATTTTTGACATGTTTCTGCTCGGTAATGTGAAATATGAAAAAACAAATTCATATGGACATACACGTCAGATAGTATTGTCTGGTGGAAAGGAAATGGCTTTTCTTCCGCTTGCAATTTATACATCGAAATTAAATCCGAGGATTCGTGCACAGAGTGGTTTGTTTCTGGCATATAATTTATATGCGGAACCGTCTTTAAATGGAGATTATGATTATTTATCATTGGAAAGAATCCAGGACTATTACCTGAAGCGGAGTAAAGCTCATAATAAGAAACAATTCCTGTATAATATTGTTATTGACAGACCTGATGCCAGAGCTATTGCAGATTGCTTTATTTCGTTGGGATTAGCCAAGGAGAGGGTATATCCGGAATTGATGAACGTTGGAGAGAAAATCAGATGATAATATCAGACTTCTTTTCCGGGGTGACAGATGACCAGAGGTTCGGTTTTCTGAACGAGTGGCGAGTGGAATGAAAAGAGAGACCACAGGGAAAGAAGAAGGTTTGGAGGAAGATACAGATGGCAAAACCGAAGAATGAACAAACTCTCGGGGTCAGATCCCAGTAAGGAATGAAGGATCCGAGGACGATGAGACTAAGGAATTAGATGAAGAGGAAGATTCTGCATTATCAAATCTACAGGGAATTACAAGTGCTATCTTGAGTGGAACTAGTATTTGGAATAATTCATTTGTGCAAGAGTGTTTGCAAAATGATTTTTATATTACAACTATAGGATATAAATTTGAGAGTCTAGCTGATTTGCGTGAGGTGGTTGTAGAAATTAATTTTAAATATGATGATTTAAAAATAGATATATGTAAAACGTATGAATATGATTCAGATGCTGATGGATTTCGTCTTCATCCGGCAATGTTAGATGTGCAGGAGGAAATACTTAAAATGTTCCAAACAGCTGCGTATGAACAATATACAGAAATTTTAGAAAGGCAGAGACAGGAAGCCTTGTAGCAGGGGTAAAATCTTTTGGAAAATCCCATTATAAACAAAAGTGATGATAAATATATTGATACTGTGATACACATATTTTCTTTTCAATAGAGATGGTGGTTATATGTTAGAGAATGAAAAACTAGACGGTTATTTTATAGCTGTAGATGGTCCTAATGGTGTTGGAAAGTCAACACTAATAGAGGCTATAAAAAATAAATTGGAAGTATTGGGATATGCTGTATATATAACAAGGGAGCCCACGGATACTAAACTGGGAAATTTCTTAAGAGAGTTTGCAGAAAAACATTCAGGGATAAGTTTGGCGTGTTTGGTTGCGGCAGATAGATATGAGCATATGACCAATGAAATTATACCTGCATTAGAAGAGGGACAACTGGTTATTTCTGATAGGTATATACTTTCATCACTAATATTGCAAGAAATGGATGGTGTTAGTGCTACTTTTGTGTTGAATGCAAATTCCGAAATAATAAAGCCGGATTTGCAATTGGCAGTGTTTGCAGATGAAAGGGTTTTGCAAAAAAGATTATCAGAACGAGATACATTGACTAGATTTGAAAAAGGGAATCAGTCAAAAAGTGAACTTGATTTTATGGAGAGAGGGATTATAGAATTAAGGAAATATAATATCGATGTTATGAATATTTATAACAATGACAATTTGGAAGAAAATGTAGAAAAAGTAGTTTCTTATGTAGTTAATAACTGGAGGAAGGTATGAAAAAATTTATTCTATTTAACTCTCCTATATTTTGGGATACCACAAAAGAGAAAGAACAGTATTTATCACCACTGGGATTAGGATATATAGCAACATATTTAGAAAAAGCGGGAATAGATGTTACTATTGTAGATTGCGTAAAAGAAAGAAAATCTGTAACAGATATAGCGAATTTTATTAATAAAATGCATCCAGATTATATTGGAATAAACATTTTTACGCAAAATTACGAAATGGTGAAGTTTATTATTGAAAGTATTGAGATCCCATGTGATTGTTTTATCGGAGGACAAGCCGTTAAGAGTATTTATTTTGATATACTTCAATGGGATACCCAAAATAGATTGAACATAATTATTGGTGAGGGAGAATTTATAATACCTGCCCTTGTTTTAGGACTATGTAATCAGATTCCAGAGGAACAAAAGAATCAAAAATTTGTATATAGAGTTAATAAAGATTCGGAATATTTTCCAGAGGACATTTCAAATGTCTTTTTGGATAGGAGGTATTTGGGAAACGAGATAGTAGACAATCATTATGGTGAGAAAGAAATAGCAATCATTACATCGAGAGGATGCGCGTTTGATTGCGCGTTTTGCGGAGGGGCCAGGAGCTTAAATAAAGATGTTACAACCAGAATTCGCACAGAAGAAAGTGTTATAATGGAAATCAAAGAAATACTATCTACATATCCAGATATACAAAGCATTCGAATTTTAGATGACTTGTTTTTAAGAAATGGTAAAAGTATAGATATGGCAAATAATATTTTTTCAAAATTTCCACAGTTGAGTTGGCGAGGAATGGTTCATGTGTTGTCTCTGATTGGAAATATTGAAAAAGTGAAGGATCTCCACAATGGAAGGTGTAGGGAATTGTTTATTGGAATCGAATCTGGTTCAGAAAGAATGAGAAAGAAAATAAATAAGCTTGGTAGTTCAGATGATGTTATAACTGTCTCAAAAGAAATTCTGGAGAATGGAATTGACTTGAAGGGGTATTTTATTTATGGTTTTCCAGAAGAAACAAAAGAAGATTTTCAAAAAACATATGAATTGGCTTCTAAAATAAAAGAAATATCGCTTAAGACTCCTGGAACATTTAGAACCAGTGTGTTCCAATTTAGACCATATCATGGAACACAGTTATATAATGAAATAGTAAAAAGCACTGGAATTATTCATGGGTGTGAATTTAATAAATCAATAAGTCAATTTGAGGGAAGATCACAGTTCAATTTTGAATTTGGGAATTATAGTGCGGAGATAGATGAAATGTTAAATGAATATATTATAAAAACACAGAAACTTACAGAGGAAGAACAATGATTGAGCAAATACGTAGATGTCAAAAGTGCGGTTTGTGTTTTAACCAAAAACCGCTATTAGATACAGAAAAAGAATGTCAGGTTTTTTGGGTAGGTCTTTCGGCAAAAAAAATGGAATCTGATGAAGAAGTCCCGTTGTCCCCGGAAACCAATACAGGAATGCTGATTCAAAAGATAGAGGAATTGTGTGGAGAGGTAATCACATATAAAACAAATTTAGTAAAATGCCTTCCTTTAACAGAGGAACAAAAATTGCGTTATCCTAATAGAAAAGAAATCGATAGTTGTTTTGAACATTTGGTTGGTGAAATTCAGGCAATGTCTCCGAAAATAGTTTTTTTGTTGGGAGAAAAAGTTTATTCATCTGTTGGAAAACATTTAAAAATCAATTTTGAAAAATGGGATGAATTTGAATATCATTATAAAAAATATGAAGGGACTTATTATGTACCAATTCACCATCCATCTTATATTTACGTTTATAAAAGAAAACGAATGGATGAATATATTGAGGGGGTTGAAAGGATAATAAATCAATTATTATAGTTGTGATGGATATAAAGCGTGATATGTTCCTGCTACAATCGCAGGTATAAAAATGACGGAGAACTAAGTCGGTTGGAGTCTGGGACATATGGCACACTTTTTGCCTCTCGTTTAAAAGCTGAATGATTCGGACTAAAACTTGTTGAATAATCTGTGCTCCAATGGTTCTTCCGCAATTGTCCGTCTTATCCTTTTAGCAATATAAGCTTAGCGGTCAATAACTCCTTGCCACAACGGCCATACATGGTACGTTTTATCATTTTCAATTTACTGTTTGTACCCTCGACAAAACCATTCGATAGAGGGCTGGTTACAGCATTTTCTACGGCAGATAAATCTTTTTCCAGTCCGGATGCAAAACGGGAAAGTTCTTTCAAATCGCTGTTTTTGTATTTTTCAATAAAAAGATATAAGTACGGCATGTTTTTCTTTTGAAATATCTCCCGAAATTCCTGAATGCAGGACTTCAGCGTCCTAAGCTGCGGATAAGTATCCATCAGATATGATTTATGACAATCCGTTATCTCGTGGTTCATCCATAAGAAACGGAAGATGCCGTTTCTTGATATGTGGTCATATTTCTGAAGTTTTTTCTTCTTCTGAATAGCGTCCGTTGAAGAACTCCTGTAGACCGCTATATCAATATGAAAACGCTCTATAATCTTATTCATGTAATCATAAGCTGCTGTCTGGCCGCCTTTGTAACCTTTTTGAATGAGACTTCGGAAAACATCTTTTCTGCTCACTCCAGAAGATAACTCTTTGATGATATAATCATAAAATTGATCCATTCCGCTGTAAAAGTTTTTGCGGCATAAAGAATCATAGTCTCCTTCAAGATATTTTGTTACTGTATTTCTGCTACAATGAAGTATTTTAGCTATCGCTGAATATTCCTGTGCGATGGGCTCTTCCGCAATTATCCGTTTTGGCTCTTTTAGCATGATCAGATATATAGTATAATGTTTGTATTAGGATGTATGAGGAGAATTATTTA
>NZ_JBQHWF010000025.1:0-13665 GCF_052064095.1 Blautia sp. HCP3S3_C4 | reverse complement strand
TTTTCTTTCTGTAAACTGATGACAGTATACAGAACAATCCAGAGACACGCAAGGTAATCATTATTACGCTATTTTAAGAGGTCAATAACAATGAAGCGGCAAATAAAAAAGTACAGGAAAAGTACATTAATTTTTTGCGGGCAATGTTTAAGGGAACGGAACCGACAAAATATATTCAGTTGGCGTATCTTACAGGTATTTTGCCGATAAAGAAAGAAAAAACGCAGTCTGCATTAAATAATTTTGATGAGTTTACAATGCTTGATGCAGGAGTGATGGCGCCATATATTGGATTTACAGAAGCTGAAGTGAAGGATCTTTGCGAAAGATATCACAGAGATTTTGAGAAAGTAAAATATTGGTATGATGGTTATTTGTTGGAGGACTATCAGGTATATAATCCTAAAGCAGTAGTAAGTGTTTGTGTGCGGGGCAGGTTTAGAAGTTACTGGTCGGAGACTGCTTCTTATGAAGCAATTGTTCCTTTTATCAATATGAATTATGATGGTTTGAAAAATGCTATAATTGAAATACTTTCCGGTGCTTCGATTAAAGTAAATACATCTGCTTTCAAAAATGATACGGTGAATATACAAAGCAAAGATGATGTACTTACGTATTTGATCCATCTTGGCTATCTGGGATATAATCAGAACAGAAGAACTGCATTTGTTCCAAATGAAGAAATCCGGCAGGAGCTGACTACGGCGGTTGAGAGTAGAAAATGGAATGAGATGATTATTTTTCAGCAGGAATCAGAACATTTACTGGAGGCTACGCTGGACATGGATGAAGAAGCAGTTGTAGAGGGAATTGAGAAAATCCATACAGAGTATGTTTCGAATATTCAGTATAATAATGAGAATTCTTTGAGCAGTGTACTTGCAATTGCATATCTGAGTTCAATGGAATATTATTTTAAACCAGTTCGTGAACTGCCGACAGGACGTGGGTTTGCAGACTTTGTATTTATTCCAAAACCAGAATACGTTTCCAGTTATCCGGCGCTTGTCGTAGAACTTAAATGGAATAAGAATGTCAAGACAGCATTGCAGCAGATTAAGGAAAAGCAATATCCGGATTCAGTTCTGGATTATACCGGAGATATTTTGCTGGTTGGGATAAACTATGACAAGAAGACAAAAGAACATCAGTGTCTGATTGAAAAGTATGAGAAATTATAAAAGTATTGATAAAAAGGAAACCATTTTTTATTGAGAGGTGACAGACAATATGGAACTAAAGGAGAAAACTCCACATACGATATTAAACGAAATAATTGAAGCAGCAAAAGAGTGCGGACAGGTTATGCTTCAGGCAGACAGGGCGAATTTTGGCATTAAGGATAAGGCTGGAAAAGCAAATTTTGTTACGAAGTATGATTGCAAAATTCAGAAAATGCTGGAGAAAAAGTTGTCTGAGATTCTTCCGGAAGCGGAATTTTTGGGGGAAGAAGAGGATTGCCAGATTAACAGAAATGCAGAATACATTTTTGTGGTGGATCCGATTGATGGAACTACCAATTTTATCAAAGATTATCATATGAGCTGCGTATCTATTGGATTGATTCGAAATGGAAAGAGATATCTGGGAGTCGTGCATAATCCGTATCTTAATGAAACTTTCTCTGCGATTTCCGGTGAGGGTGCATATATGAATGGAAATGCGATTCATGTATCGAAGGATGATCTGGCAAACAGCATTGTTTTGTTTGGTTCATCACCGTATAATACGGAGCTTGCGAAGGCATCCTTTGAATTAGCTTACGAATATTTTCAAAAATGCCTTGATATCCGACGAAGCGGATCTGCGGCACTTGATTTATGTGCCATAGCATCAGGAAGAGCGGAAATTTATTTCGAGCTTATTTTATCTCCATGGGACTTTGCGGCAGGTGCACTTATTGTTGAAGAAGCAGGCGGAATTGTGACGACTGTTGAAGGAGAAGAACTTCCATGCCTGGAAAAGAGTTCGATTCTTGCAAGAAATAAGCAGTAGTTCTGAAATCTGGAGGTGCACGATGAAAAAGTTAACAACAGGGAAAATATGGCAGTTTGCAGCCGGACAGTTTGGATGGGCGATGTTGTCCGGGATTATTTCTAACTGGCTTGTATATTTTTATCAGCCGGATAAGACAGCTATCAGTCAGGGACAGACAGTGTTTATTCCACAGGGTCTGGTGGTCTTCGGCATATTTACTATTATTGGCGGAATTACAGCTTTCGGAAGAATTTTTGATGCTTTTACAGATCCAATGATCGCATCTTTATCTGACAGATGCACGTCAAAGAATGGGCGAAGAATTCCATTTCTGAAATGGGCATCTTTACCGCTGGCGCTTTCTACAGTACTGGTTTTCTGGTCACCGGTTAATAAAAACAGCTGGACCAATGGAGTGTTCTTGCTGGTTATGATTCTGGCGTACTATCTTTCCATTACTGCTTACTGTACACCATATAATGCGTTGATTCCGGAGCTTGGACATACCCAGCAGGAAAGACTTAATATTTCCACAGTCATTTCCTTTACATTTATTGCCGGAACTGCAGTGGCGTATCTGGCACCTACGATATGGGGGATGTTTATTCCTGCTTTTGGCAGAGTTGGTGCTATCCGTATGACCTTTACTTTGATGGCGGCTATAGCGTTTATCTGTATGCTTGTGCCGGTATTTTGTATCCGTGAAAAGGATTATGTAGATACGGTTCCTGCAAAAGAGTCAGCTTTTGGATCTCTTGCAGCTACTTTTAAGAATGGAGAATTTCGCAAGTTTGTGGCATCTGATATTTTCTACTGGATTGCACTTACCATGTTTCAGACAGGTCTTCCATTTTTTGTCACCAGTCTTTTGAAGCTTCCGGAAACGATGACAACTTTGTATTTTGTGGGAATGACAGCGCTGTCCCTTGTATTTTATATTCCGGTAAATAAGCTTACTCCTAAACTTGGAAAGAAAAAGATGATCTTGTTCGCATTTGCAGTATTTAGTCTTGCTTATTTTTATACCGGATTTATGGGAAAAATGAGTTTTATTCCGGCATCGGTGCAGGGACTGATCCTGACAGTCGTAGCGGCCCTTCCTATGGCAATTTTCGGAATTCTTCCGCAGGCTGTTGTGGCAGATATTTCGCAGAGCGACTCGATTACATCAGGAAGCAATCGTGAAGGAATGTTTTATGCGGCGAGAACATTTGCGTTTAAACTTGGGCAGAGTATTTCCATGTTGATATTTACAGCAGTCTCGACGATAGGGGCAGCAGAGGGAACTGGTTATAGAGTTGCTGCTTTTGGAGCTGCAGTATTCTGTTGTATAGGCGGAATTATACTGGTATTTTATAATGAGAAAAAGATTAATGGGATTATTAATAGGCACCAGCAAAGATTATAATACAGGCATGTATCGAATGGTGAAAAGCAGATAGCAATAGAATTATGAAAAAGCAACAGGAGTACATACAATGGAAATAATATATGAGAATGAATATTTGTATAAAATGAATGATGAAATAGAACCATATCTTGCAACGCACCGTCAGGAGGGGTACGTTCCTGGTGCAGAGGATCATCTGCATCGAAAAGACACGGGGATAGTGGGGAAAATTCATGTACAGCGTTATCTGGCAGAGAAGCCGAAAGGCGTGATTATAATCAGTCATGGCTTTACAGAAGCAGCGCCGAAATATGATGAGATGATTTATTATTTTCTGAAGGCTGGATATCATGTGTATATGCCGGAACATATGGGACATGGACAAAGTTATCGTCTGACAGCAGATTCATCTCTTGTACATATAGATACCTGGAAGCGATATGTGAGAGATTTTTTGAAAATATGCCATGTAATTAAAAAAACATATCCTGAACTGCCGTTAGTTCTTTTTGCGCATTCTATGGGTGGGGCGATTGGCACAATTGCAGCTGCATGGGAGCCACAACTGTTTCAGAAGATTATATTGAATTCTCCTATGCTCCGCCCGCTTACCGGAAATGTTCCCTGGCCATTGGTGATTGCTATTGCACAGACGAAGTGCCTTTTGGGAAGGGAGGAAGACTATGTGGCTGGTCAGAAGCCTTATGATGGTGGTGAGACTTTCGAAACCAGTGGATGTACTTCCAGACCGAGATTCGAAAAATATAATGAGCTGTGTAAAGAGAATAAAAAATTCCAGGTTAGTGCAGCTTCTTATGGGTGGCTTCTGGCGTCTGTAAAAATGAGTTGGTACATAAAATATTGTGGATGGAAGAAACTGACAGCACCTGTGTTGCTATTTCAGGCAGAAAGAGATGATTTTGTATCTGTAAACGCATTGAGAAAATTTGCAGAGAAAATCAATCACAGAGGAATTACTTCCTGCGAATATGTTTACCTGCCGGGAACCAGACATGAGACCTACCGCAGCGATGACAGGACGATGGAAATGTATTTAGATAAGATTATGAAGTTTATGGATTCAGGCATGGTATCTGACAGTTGTACGTGATTCGTATCTTAATGAAATTTTCTATGCGATTCATGTATCGGAGGATAATCAAATAATGGAAATGGTTTTCTGTTATCAGCATCTCTACTAAGAGAACTGATAACAGGAAACCATTTTTATTATTTGGCTGAGTTTTTATTTAACAGCCGGAAACAGATTACAAAAAAGATAATTCCATATACAGTTGTGATAGGTGTCGCCATTCCAACATAAGTCAGAGATGTTTCCGGTAATCTCGACATAATGATAGATACCGGAATTCGGATGCAGAATGCGGAAGTGATTCCCTGGATCATAACAGGAATACTTTTTCCACAGCCATTAAAATATCCGATACTGCTGAAAAGTACACAAGTCAGTATACAGTCGGCAGAGAAACCTTTCAGGTAAGCGGCACTCTGCGCGATTACCTCGGAATCATTGGTAAAGAAAGAGGATAATACTCCGCCTCCGAAGAATCCTACCATAAAGATGATGATTCCAACGGAACATCCGGTAATGATTGCAGTGTAAAAACCCTTCCATGCCCGGCTTTTCTTTCCGGCACCGATATTCTGTGCAACAAATGCTGATACACTCTGCATGATAGAGGACGGAACCAGCATAATAAAGGAAACGATTTTCTGTGCAATTCCATATCCGGCAGATGGCATCAGACCCATCTGATTGATAACAGAATTTACGACAAGAAATGAAATCTGAACCGTTGTCTCCTGAAGTGCAATCGGCACACCTACGTTCAATATTTTCCCCAACTCTTCCTTATAAATCCGACATTGTTCTCTGGAAAATTCTATAGGCATATCCTGCTTTCTTAATACAACGACAGAACAGACAACAGAGACAAACTGTGCAAATACAGTGGCAATGGCGGCACCTGCAACATCCATGTGAAATACTCCAACCAGAAGCAAATCTCCCAGAATATTTACGATGCAGGCAATTCCTACGAACAGAAGTGGAAGGTTTGCATTTCCCACACCTCGCAGCACCCCGCTGATTACGTTGTATGCAATAATAATAACGATACCGGCAGAACAGATTCTGATATAAAGAATCGTTTTGTCAAAGGATTCAGCCGGTGCCTGTAAAAGATGCGCAATTCCTCCGGCGGCAAATTCCAGTACAAATGTCATGATGACAGCAATGATCAGAAAAAGAATGATCGTAGTTCCGACCGCATTTCCTGCTTCCTTTGGTTTTTGTTCTCCGATGTGATGCCCGATTATTACGGTGGAGCCCATTGCAAGGCTTGTAATGATAAAAGTAGCCATCTGCATAAAGGAACTTCCTGTTCCTACTGCGGAAATACTCGAGGCATTTCCAAATTTTCCAACAATCAGCAAATCAACTGCACCATACGCAGCCTGCAGGATCAATGCTCCAAGTACGGGAATGGCAAACCGAAGCAAAGACTGGAACACAGGTCCTTCTGTAAAACTTATTTCTTTTTTCGACATTTTTTCCTCCTGAGAATGTGGCCTGAATGATTCAGATAGTAACGAGTGTACCAACAAATTGTGACGCACATTTTACAGAAAGCATTTTTCAAACACACTCTAGTGTATTGATTGCTTGTTATCTGAAGCATTTAGATATTATCAGTATAACATAGTTATTGCGCACATTCTACTGTCACGTTGATAACCTTGTAAGTCTTGGAGTTACTGTGTTACTGTTTACTCAGTGCCTTGTAACAATCTTTTTCCATATCAAATAAGCTCCATGTTCTGATTGCGAATATCAGTTGAAGTATGTTACTATAAGAAAAAACATAGCTATATCATATGATTTTTGACGAGGTAAATCAGATGGCTGGTGACACAGAAACATGATAAGAAAGGCAAAAACATGGCATCAGAAAGAACAGAAGAACTATACAGGGTTTTGCTCAGCAAGGGTTATCCGAAGGAGTTTTGTGCAGAGATCGCATATAAAAATATGAATACAGATTATACCGCAACCAGAATGCTGGGTTATTTGTATCGGTATACAAATCCTAAAATCGAAGATCTGGTAGATGAGATGCTGGCGATTTTAAGTGACAGGGCACAGATAATAGAGAAAAAGGAATCTGAACATGCGCAGGCAGTGATCAGTGAAATGTACCGGAAGGGATTATAAGTGACGAAGAACTTGGAGATAAGATAACAATGGAGCAATATTATTACAACCATATGAATAAGGCGCAGCAGGCTGCATATCACAGCATTCTTAGCGGTGTGAAAAACCTGGCGGATGAATTTCAGATTCCGGCATTAGAGGGAGAAGAACTTTATAATGTATTTTTTCAGATGCGTCTGGATCATCCGGAGATATTTTGGGTGAGCAGTTATAAATACCGGTATTATAAAGATTCTCCGAATCTGATTTTTATTCCGGAGTATCTTTTTGATAAAAAGAAGATTTGCGAACATCAAAAGGCTATGACTGCCAGAGTTGAGAAGCTGATTCGCCCGGCTCAGAAGCTGTCTGAGTGGGAGAAAGAGAAGTATGTACATGATTTTATCTGTGAAAATATCCGCTATGACAAACTGAAAAAATCATATTCCCATGAAATTATCGGACCGTTGGGGCAAGGCGTTGGTGTTTGTGAGGGAATCGCAAAAGCAGTAAAGGTTTTGTTAGATGCACTGGGAGTCTGGTGTGTGATTGCAATCTGTGGAAATAATCCTGAGAAGGGGATTAAGTATCGCCACACATGGAATATCGTAAAAATAGGAGGTACATATTATCATCTGGATGCGACCTTTGATAATACCTTGGGGAAAGATCGTGAGACTTCTGAAATCCGCTATGATTATTTCAATTTGGATGATTCACAGATTTTCAGGGATCATGAGCCTCTTATTGCGCCGGCGCCTCACTGCGGTGATCATGAGCACTTTTACTATAAGGAGAAGAAGCTTTCTTTTACTAAGAAAGAGGATGTGTATAAACGTTCTTTGCAGGCGGCGAAGAAAGGCAGGGTACTTATTTTTCACTGGAGAGGCGGTTATCTGACAAAGGAAGTACTGAAGGAATTGCTGGAGCTTATCCGGAAAGCAGGAGATGAGAAAGACAAAACAGCAATGGTCAGCATAAACTGGCCGCAGGCAGTTATTCGTGTTCAGTATACGGATATGCAGGTACAGGAGAGTGTGACAATAGAGGAAGCGAATGAAGGGGAAAAATAGATGTAATAAACAGCTTGACTTTTTCCGTGTGAGGATAGGGCTTTTTAAAAGAATGTGATCAGAGTGAGAAAACAGCCGAGATGTGGGACAGGGAATAAGGGTGAAACAAATGAATCAAAATTGCATGATTACACGAAAAGCAGCGTTGGAATTCGGTTTATCATTTCAGAATACATATACGGAAAGACCTTTCCGTGACCAGAACTGGCAGGTGGTAAGAGCGAGGGAAAACAAAAAAATTTTTTTATGGATCTATGAACGAAACGGTTATGTTAATCTGAATGTAAAGGCAAACCCGGAGTGGCGTGATTTTTGGCGAAGTGCCTATGAATCTGTACAGGCTGGTTATCATCAGAATAAGGAACATTGGAATACCATTATTCTAAATGGGACGGTACCGGATAAAGATATTAAAAGAATGATATCCGAAAGCTATGATCTCGTAACATACAGCCCGACAAAGAAGATTTATGAGGCAGTGAAGCAAATTCCGAAAGGATGCGTTGCAACTTATGGTCAGGTTGCCGAAATGGCAGGGAATCCGAGGATGTCGAGAGCGGTAGGGAATGCCCTCCATAAGAATCCGGATCCGGAGCAGATTCCCTGTTATCGGGTAGTGAATTCCAGAGGAGAACTGTCAGGGGCTTTTGCCTTCGGCGGTAAAGATGTACAGAAAAAGCTACTGGAAGCAGATGGAATTGAGGTTGTCAATGGAACGGTGGATTTAAAAAAATATGGATTAAAAATATTTCGGTAATCCGCACTTATTTCTTCACTGCGTTCCCTGATTCTTGTGGTGATATTTATATTGATTCTTCCACAGATCATTGCTCAGATATCCGGGTGATATTCTGGGCATATCCCCTGACCTGGAGCATCAGCTCTGTGATTTTCCTATATCTGTTTTTGCGTGGAAAATGGGTATACGGATTTGAGAAAGAAAATAATAAGCAATATTAAACAAGGAGAAGATGATATGGATAGTCGAGCATTTCTGGATTTTCTTAAAGTGGCGGAAAAATTAAAATGTAACACCAGACATTCTTACACCTCCTCCGGGAGACATGTGTATCATGTTCTAAAGGATAATTCTAGGACACACAACAATTTACCAATACAACCGGCTTATCTGTAATAAAAACGAAAGGACGAAAAGCTATGAAACTTATATATGCTACATATAACCAGTACTGCAATAGTATAGATATAACCACTTTTGATAATATGCTTCTTCGCATAGATTGTAGTAAGGCGGAGGAAGGATTGAAGATCACACCAAATTCACAGTGCGCATTAAATGCTCTTGCGATTGATGAACCTATGGAGTATGCACGCTTAGTGTTGGATGGAGAAATGCAAGCTTGGATTGATGCAGAAGATAGTTTAGAAGTGTGGTAATTTTTCGGGCGGATTGCTATAGATTAGCAGTCCGCCTTTTTCAAAATCTTTACAAAAATATAAGTGGAATGTAAGAGATGTGCGTGGTACAATAGGAAGTGAAATTTGAAGTTAGTGGGGGAATTACAATGGGCAGAGGTTTAGTCAGACGAGTTCTGCTGGTTGCAGCATCAATACTTAATTGGATATTTTCAATAGGATATATAAGAGAAATATATAATGTAATGTTGGGCAAAAATTTAATCAAATATGTGGACAACATAAATATTGACGGTTCTGATTTTACACCATTAGCTAACCTTACAGTTGCGGGAGTAAACGGATTGACGA
The DNA here is from genome assembly GCF_052064095.1 of Blautia sp. HCP3S3_C4. Taxonomy (NCBI): domain Bacteria; kingdom Bacillati; phylum Bacillota; class Clostridia; order Lachnospirales; family Lachnospiraceae; genus Blautia; species Blautia sp. HCP3S3_C4. The sequence continues at coordinate 4,280 of NZ_JBQHWF010000025.1, read as the reverse complement.
TTTTTCTTGTGATAGGCTCAGCTGTATTGTTTGCGACGATATTTATTCTGATTTTCGCAATATTGCTTAGGGTAACAACAATCAGAAAGCAAGACATAGTTACGGAATCTGAGATAATATTTACCAAATGGTTAATTATTGTTTCTTCTGTTCTTGCCTTTATAGTCGGCATTTTGTCTGCGAACATAAAACTGATTGGGTGTGTCATAGGCTTGTCGTGGCAGCAACCGCTTTTCATGATGTTGATATACTATCTGCCCTTGAAGAATCGATTTAAGAAAGGAACGGAAATTGCTCATACGGAACTGTAAATTAACTTGCAGTCTTGTGGAGAGATTGAAAGTAACAGAAGATTTGAATTTGACGGAGGTATAGTAGATGAAAATAAAAAACCCTATGTTGGTAGTAACGGATATTAATAAGTCATTGGAATTTTATATAAAAGTTTTGGGGCTTCATGTAATTATGGATTTTGGTGCAAATAAGACTTTGACAGGTGGTTTGGCACTGCAAACACTTGAAACTTGGAATGAATTTATTGGTACAGACAACGTTTCATTCGGTAGTAATAGTTCTGAAGTATATTTTGAAGAGGATAACTTTGACAAATTTGCTGATAGACTGAAAAAGTATGATGTGGAATACGTCCATCCTATCAAGGAACATTCATGGGGACAGCGAGTGGTTAGAATTTATGACCCTGATAAACATATTATTGAGGTTGGCGAGAACATAAAAGTAGTTTGTAAACGTTTCTTGGATAGTGGCATGACACCAGAGCAAGTGGCAGAAAGAATGGATGTACCAATGAAATTCGTAAATGCTTGTATACGCTAAAGTTCAATTTATAGGAAAAGTAACTTTGAAGTTGGAGATGTGTAAGGATGATTGAGATATGTTCAAATTGTGGGAATTACGAATGGGACAAAGAAATAATTGAAAATAAACTTCGTTGCCCGAAATGCGGTGCGGAATGGGAGTTTAAATCCTTGCCGTTACTTATTCTGACAGGGTGCAGCGGAGTAGGCAAAACTACTACGGCGATTGAGATTATGAGGAGAAAAGTTGATTTTGTAGTATTGGATGCTGATATTTTCACAGGCTTTATAAACTGGGATGATGAGGAATCCTGTAATAAATGGGTTGAAATTATTGCTAATATTTCAAAGGATATTATACAGTCAGGGACACTGGTTTTGTGGACGATGGCGGGATGCCTTGACCGTTTTCCGAAAGTATACAACAGTCGGTATTTTAGTGAGATTATTTGTTTGGCGTTAGTTACGGATGAAGATTCTTTGAGACAACGTATGCAAGAGGGCAGAGGAATAACGGACGAGAACTGGATTAATAGTTCATGCGATTATAATCGTTATTTTATGGAACATACTCAGGTGGGGGATACCAAGTACGAGTTGCTGGATATATCAATGAAATCGCCCAAAGAAGTGGCTGATGATGTGATAAATTGGGTGCATGGAAAGGTTTTTGTGTAAAAACGAAATCAAGAGTTTGGACGAAAGCGATAGGTTAAGCAGATAATGGAATATTTATATTGTAAAGATGATAATTTTCAGGATTTTGCAAGTGGTCGGGTTCTTTATGGAGGAAAAGGAATACCGAATTTCCCGATTCGATTGTTGCTTGAAATTTACGGTCGGGCACTGGAGCGTTCGAATAAAAAAGAGGATTTAGTCATATATGACCCTTGTTGTGGGGGAGGCTATTCCCTTACAATTCTTGGATATTTTCAAAATAAGTATATCAGAAAAATATATGGTAGTGATATTGATGAAGATATGGTAGCTCATGCAAAGAAAAATATATCCTTACTTACTGATGTTGCTTTGAAAAAGAGAAAAGCAGAGATAGAGGAACTTTACAATTCTTATGGTAAGGAATCTCATAAGGAGGCATTAGATAGTTGCGATAAATTAAGCATTATGCTGGGGAATGATATATCGACAGAGATTTTCCAAGCGGATTGTACGATGCCTTTGCCGGAAATATTGCCTGATATAATTATTACGGATGTTCCATACGGAAATTTGGTGGAATGGGAACAAGGTAAGAATTCCATGGATGCTATGTTGGAACAGTTATGGAGAATTTCGCATGAAAATACAATTTTAGCTGTATGCATGGATAAAAAGCAGAAAATCAATTGTGAGAAATGGGAAAGGCTAGAAAAGCAAAACATTGGGAAACGAAAATTTGAAATTTACAAAAAGTAAGAATTTTGAAAAGCCTGACTATGTAAATGAGGCAATGGAAACTTTGAATTTGCGCTTCTATAAGGTGGAATGTGTTGACACAATAAATACAGTATGATAGTATTATCATTAGAAAAAAGGATGGCACATTTCGTGTAAGGTGAGGAAATGATTAATAGATAATTTAATTTAAGTAAGACACATATAGTTATTGAGCCTGTAGAAAATAGGTTTATTTTTGTGTACGCTTAAGTTGGATTATCGCAAGAGGCATTTCCTTTGCTTTTCCTTAGGGAAAGGAATAAAGGTCTATTTGGCGAGTCTATTTTTGCGTATGCAAAAAAGGCTCGTTTTTGTGTGTACAAAAATAATTGACTCGTGTTTCGAAAAGGAGGAACTTTATGTTACAGATAAAGAAATTAAATTTAACACATAAAAAAGACCTGAGAGTAATTCTTGATGATTTCAACCTTGTGCTAAATGATGGAGATAAAGCAGTTATCATTGGAGAAGAAGGGAACGGAAAATCAACATTAATGAAGTGGATATATGATCCATCGCTTATAGAAAACTATATAGAAGCGGATGGGGAAAGAGTAATGGGAAACGAACGTTTTGGTTACCTTCCGCAAGAGATGCCCGATGAAGATAAGAAAAAAACCGTATACGAGTATTTTTCTGAGGAAGAAATATTCTGGGAGAAAACGCCAAAAGAACTGTCTGTTACTGCAGGAAAATTTGGAATAAAAAATGATTTTTTCTACAGTAGTCAGATGATGGGGAGCCTTTCAGGAGGAGAAAAAGTCAAGGTACAACTCATGCGGCTTTTTATTCGCGATGTTTCTGTGCTATTGTTAGACGAACCTTCAAATGATATTGACATTGCGACGCTTACATTACTGGAAAAAACCATAAATGAATGGAAACATATTGTGCTTTTTATTTCACACGATGAAACATTGATAGAGCGTACCGCCAACATGGTAATACATATCGAGCAGATTAAGCGAAAAACAGAAGCGAGATATACCGTGGCCAAGCTTCCCTATAGAAACTATGTGGAGGAACGGCTTCATAAATTTGAACTTCAAGAACAGAGGGCACTATGTGACCGTAGGGAAAAAAAGATTCGAGATGAGAAATATCAAAGAGTGTCTCAGAGTGTGCAAAGCGCATTAGCAAATTGTTCCAGACAAGCGCCGTCGGTGGCAAAGAATTTGAAGGACAAAATGCACACAGTTAAGGCTATGGGGCGAAGATTTGAAAGAGAAGACGAAAATATGACGCAAATGCCGGAGCAGGAAGAAGCAATCTTTTTTAAATTAGGAGATAAAAACGCATACATTCCAACAGGGAAAACGGTCATAGAATATGAACTTTCAAAGCTAATGACTCCAGAAGGCGAAAGAATTTTGGCAGAAGGAATTTATTTGAAAATAAAAGGATCAGAGAAAATCTGTATTATAGGAGCCAACGGGGCAGGAAAAACGACTCTTCTAAAAAAGATAGCGGAAGAACTTATGAATCGGAATGATATTAAAGCAGAATATATGCCCCAAAATTATGAAGATTTGTTGGAGCTATCTGTTACACCGGTTGATTACCTTGATAAAACAGGAGATAAAGAAGAGCGTACAAGAATTAGAACATACCTAGGTTCACTTAAATACACGCCAGATGAAATGGAGCATCCTATTCGGGAGTTGTCTGGTGGACAAAAGGCGAAAGTGCTTCTTTTGAGGATGAGTTTAAGTGGTGCGAATGTTCTTATTCTGGATGAGCCTACAAGAAATTTTTCACCATTATCCGGCCCGGTAATAAGAAAAATGCTCCGAGAATTTCCAGGGGCTGTCATTAGCATTTCTCACGATAGAAAGTACATTGAAGAGGTGTGTGATAAAATATATCAGCTAAATCCTAATGGATTACAGTTAATTAGTGAGTGATAAAAAAGATGAAAGACTGACAACTTCCAGTTGAACAAAATCGCTGCGCGATGGCCTGCCGAGGCTGTGGCGCAGCTTTCTTTTCTCAATAATAAAATAGGCAATGGCAATTCTTACCATC
>NZ_JBQHWF010000024.1:0-15096 GCF_052064095.1 Blautia sp. HCP3S3_C4 | reverse complement strand
TAGTACAAACGAATGATGACTTGAGCAGAGCCGCTATGCAGAGGGCAAGAGAAATTTCTATTAAGTTTTCGCATACGAGACCGGATGGAACAGATAATACATCAATCTTAAGTGAATATGGAATTCCGGACGATAAAGGAGGAGAAAATATTGCAGCAGGATTTAATTCTCCACAAGATGTGGTAAATGGATGGATGAATAGTTCTGGCCACTGTGTTACTCTGCTAAATAGAAATTCAACACATCTTGGGGTTGGAGTATATAAATCCGGTTCTACATATTATTGTGTACAATTATTTACTGCTTATGGTGAAAAAGAAAAGTTAACAATTGATGCAAATGGTGGTTATTTTCCAACATTGAATAATGTTAGTGTGTATGATATGTATTTTTATTATGGAACTAAGATTAAATATGAACGAGACTTGCCAAAACCTGTTCGAGAAGGTTATACATTTGTATGTTGGGAAGATAAAAATGGTTGTCGGTATACTGGACAACGAATTATGTTTAGTGAAAAACTACATGCAATATGGAAATAAGCAACAAAACTTATTTAAAGAACAAACAGAGAGAGAGCAGTTTTAAAAGCTGCTCTCTCTATTTGCTTTATTTTTTATGTTTTCGTTTCTTTGCTTTTTTGTTTTTTGTGTTACAAATCACAAATCCTGCACTTATCGCCATGACAATTCCAAGTCCGATAAATCCATATTTCCACTTACCGTCATCACCAGTCATCGGCATTGGAGGCATTACAACAATTAGTTCTTTTAATAGTGCTTTCTGGCTGTGATTTGATATATACCCTTGCTTCCCTAAAAATCCAGTAGTACAATATGTACATAACCATAAAGGAGGATTCGGTTTATGAAGAGAAAAAGATTTTCATTCCTGACATTGCTGGTTCTGGCTGTCTTACTGCTGATGCCGGTAACCACGCAGGCGGCAGCCAAGCCCGGAACGGTGAAGTTGTCAAGTATCAAGGCTGTTGATTACAACAAAATTAATATCAAGTGGAAGAAGGTTTTCGGGGCTACGAATTATATCGTATATTATAAGAAAGCCGGAAGTGGTAAATGGATTAAAGTGAAAACACTAGACAGTAAAAAATCTAGTTATACTCACACTTCTTCCAGCAAATATCCAATTGTTGTAGGGCAAAAATACACCTATACCGTAAAGGCTTATAATAAGAAAACGAAAAAGTCTGGAAGTTATAATAAAAAAGGCTTAACAGCGAATACAATCCCACAGACGGTAACCGGAATGGTTGCAACCTTCAATGATGATGTTGACCCGACAGTAACAATTTCATGGCAACCGGCAAAAGGGGCAACAAGTTACGTTGTATATTTCAGAACAAAGGATAACACCAAATGGCTTAGACTCGGAACTACCAAAAGTTTAAGTTACACAGATGAAGGCCCTTATCGCGGATATAACAACTCATATACTGTTCGCAGCTATAGCAATGGTGTATATGGAAAATACGACACAAAAGGAACATCTGTATATGTTCCAAATGAAGAGACAGACACGCCAGAGCCAACAGTAAAACCACAGCCAACTGAGGCTCCAAAACCGACGGTTAAGCCACAGCCAACTGAGGTTCCAAAGCCGACTACAAAGCCGCAGCCAACTGCAACCCCAAAACCAACAGCAACGCCAACACCGAATCCAGTTCATAGAGCAGATGCCGCAGAGATTAATCAGATGGTGCAGGAAGTTATCAGACTGACAAATATTGAAAGAGCGAAAGTTGGTTCTGCTCCTCTTCAATATCATGAAGGGCTCGGAAGAGCGGCAATGATAAGAGCGAAAGAAATTAATATTTCATTCTCTCATACAAGACCAGATGGACGAAGCTCAAGCACAGCACTTTCTGATGCTGGAGTTGGAGGAAGTGCCAGTGAAAACATTGCCATGGGATATGAAACACCAGCTGATGCAATTGAAGGATGGATGAATAGCGACGGTCATAGAGTTGCAATGCTGACTAATACAGCGAATTATATAGGCGTTGGTATTTACCAAAATGATTACGGCACATACTTTTGGACACAAGAATTTTCAGAAGGTAATCTTGATAAAAAATGCACTTTAACAGCTGACGCTAATGGTGGTATATTTCCTAACGGAAGCAATGTTTATTCTGCTCAATTTCCATATCAATCACATGTAACCTTTTCTAAGGATATGCCTCAACCAACACGAGATGGATATAAATTTGCTGGATGGCAAAGTGGAAGATTTACATTGTCCGGATTGAATATTACACTTAACACAACAATCAAAGCAATATGGGAGCCAATGAACTAGCGCAAGAATATAGAGCAGCCTGCACGCATTCGCGGGCAGGCTGCTCTTTTGCTTTTTATTGCTTATTTTTTATGTTTACGCTTTCTGAATTTTTTATTTCTTGTCTCATAAACAAGCCATACAGAAGCAAGAGCTGCTGTCATCCCTAAGCCAATAAATCCGTATTTCCACTTACCGTCATCACCTGTCATCGGCATTTTGAATGTCGCATTATTAGTAATGTCGTATTTGCAATTATAGAAATACCATTTGCCAGAATAATTCTTATCTTCTTTTGCAGTTTCATAGTTGACATTGCCATATTCGTTGGCTTCATCTTCTGTCATTGTCATAGGCACTGTTACAATGATAGGTTCCTTCAACAAGGAATTTCCATCAAGAGTCTTTATCTCTGTAATCTGATAAGTACCTTGGTCAAGGTTATCAAAGAAAACATCACCGTTTTCAAAATCAGTATATTTTTCCGCAAAAAAATTTCATTCCTCCAAAAATACAGCATATTAAAAGAAAACATCCAAGGAGGAATCAATATGAAGAACAATACAACTGATACAAAGAAACCCAGCAGACAGGAAAAGGTGCAGGCATTGTCGGAAGACCTGGAAAAATCCATCCACGAATTTATGAACGGGGAAAAATATATGGCATTCCTTTCCAGCATGTCAAAATTCCATACATATTCCCTTAATAACCAGCTCCTCATCGCGCGCCAGAGACCCGGGGCAACCTGCTGTGCCTCCTACACTACATGGAACCGGCTTAACAGGCAGGTAAGGAAGGGCGAATCCGGCATTAAGATTTTCTGCCCCGCACCGTATAAATCCACCGTTCTCAGGGATGCCAAAGACCCTGCGACCGGAAAGCCCTGTCTCTTACCGGACGGCAGCCACAAGAAAGAAGCCGTGGAGAGGGTCATCCCTTACTTCAAGGTAGGATATGTTTTCGATATCTCCCAGACAGACGGGGAAGCCCTGCCGGAGATAGCCAATGAACTGACCGGGGATTTGGACAGCAGCCAGAAAGAGCTGAAGGATGCACTCCTGAAAATCTGTCCTGTCCCCGTCACGTTCCAGCCGATAAAGGGGGAAGCCCACGGATTTTACCGGAGGGATACAAAGGAAATCGTTGTAGACAGTACCCTCTCTGAGAAACAGTCCCTGAAGACCCTCATCCATGAGATGGGGCATGCCATGCTCCACAGCACGGATATCCCGGATGCACCCGGGGATGTTTCCACCCGTGAGGTGCAGGCCGAATCTGTTGCATATGTGGTGTGCAAGTATTTCGGGCTGGACACCTCGGACTATTCTTTCGGCTATATCGCAGGCTGGAGTTCCGGCAGGGAAACAAAAGAATTGAAAGCCAGCCTGGAGACTATCCGGGAGGCCTCAAACAGCATGATTGACCAGGCATCTGCTGTCCTGGAAAAAGCCAGGGCAGCAAAGCAGCCCCTTGAACAGACCGTGAAGGCCGTACAGGGGAGGTGCATGTAGATGACAGAGATAGAACAGACTGCCGAGGAATTAAGGCAGTTAAGGGAAAAACAAGCCCTGCACCGCCGGCAGTTAGAGGAGAACCGTCAGAAAGCCTTGGACAAAAAGAAACAGACTAGACGGTATGTGAACCTGGGAAAGATGGTAGAAGGGATGATACCGGGTGCAGACAGGCAGAGTGAGGATGAGATACTGGATTATCTGGAAAAACATCTGCCGTTTTCCGGGAAACCGACACCGTAAGCCTGCATCTTTGCAGAAAAAAAAGGAGAGCGCTGACTCTCCTTTTTTAACTCTCAGATTCTTCTGATTCCCTCTATCTTCTTTCCATCTGCCAGGGTGATATCTACTGTAATCTTTCCCGGCTTTACACGCAGATAGTTCTCAAAGCTCCTCTGCAGCATCTCCACCTTTTCCATCTCTGTCCCTCCTATATCAGCTTAAATCCATGTTCTTTTGCTTTCCTTGCAGCCTCTGTCATGGTCTGGGTCTCTTCCTTTACTGCGGAGAGCGTCCTGCCGTCATACCGGAATATTTTAAAGGACAGCAAATCCTCCGGGCTTACCGTTGAGATATTGACCTCTGACACCATGTTCCGCAGTTCCTCCGGGCTGAACCCTTCGCTCTCCTTCACCAGCAGCACCTCATGGGTAGAACTGGGGAGCACATAATACGGCTCTCCCAGTGTCTCATAAGCATCCTGCAGCACCTGCGGGCAGACCAGGGCATTGGCTCCGTTTAACCGTTCCTCGTTCGTAAGGACATACAGAGGGGAGGGATTTTCTTTTATCATCCTCTCCAATGCTTCCACATCTTCCGGTGCAGATGCCATCGCAGAAAACATCTCCCTCATGATATCCTCCATGCTTATCAGGGAAAATTCCTGCCGGGCGGTATTTCTATATGCCCGCTCCAGGACTTCCCCCTCTGTCATCTGAAATTCTGACAGGTTCTCTTTTGTCACAAGGAAGGAATAGACATCCCCTCCCTCCTGTCCTGCCCTGCATCTGGCTATGGCCGCCATATCCTCCTTCTGATAATACACGGCATCCTTTAACAGTTCCCTGTTCACATCCGCATTTACCATCTGGATATAGAGCCCGTTCCGGAAATCCTCTGCCGTCCTGCTGACCTCTATGGGAGGCCTGCGGTTCTCCTCCACGATGCCCGCAAGGTATTCCCCAATCTCCTCTGCACCGGCCTTTTCCCCCAGTGTCACCTTACAGCTCTCCGGGTATACCGTCACAGCCATGTTCTCCTCCTGATACCGGCAGGACAGGCCTTCCCGTTGCCCGCCTACTTTATTGACCGTGACCGGCTGGATATCCCAGTCATCCCCCAGCCGTTTTTCCATCTCTTTCTGTATCCTTTTCATCTCTTCTCTTTCCATCTCTATCTACCTCTCAGCCTCCTGGCCGCCTCTTCCAGGCTCTCTGCCAGCCTGCGGGTGCACCAGGTGTAATATTCTTTTATCTTGTTTTTTATATATCTCTCAGTTCTTTCCGGGAAGTCTTCCTCCTCCGGCAGTGTTACTTTCACCTCCGGCAGCGCTTTCCCTTCCAGCCCGGCAGCTTCCCGGTTATATCTCTGTGCCTGCATGGATTTGGCGTTCAGCACCGGTTCTTTGAAATACGAGCATTTCTTTACCCGGCAATAGGAATATTCTGCCGTTATCAGGATGACCTCATCCATCTGTACCAGCCTGGACAAATCTGAAGGTTCCAGGATGGGATGTTCACGGTAACAGGTGCTCCTGCTTCTGTGTTTCCCGCTCCCTGACCAGGTGGTCTCACGCTCCTTATACTTCCCTGCCATGCTGCAGATGGTCTTTGCCGTCTCCTGGCTCCTGACATCCAGGACAGCCAGATAAGAGCAGTTGGATATCATGCTCTGTACGTCTTCTTTCGTATAGCTGTTTTGCAGCGCCTCAAATGACTGTGTGATGAGGATTAAGGTGATATTCCTGCTCCTTCCGGTCAGGAGGATTTCGTTATGCAGGTGGGGGATTTTTCCCCGGCTGCAGAGCCTCCCTAACTCGTCAATAGCCACTATCACCCCCGGGCTCCCCTCCGGACGCTTAATCAGGCATCCGAAAACCTGGCTGATGATTAAGTTTACCACCCCGTAATACGCCTCCAGTTTCTCCTCCCGGACGGATAAAAAGACTTCCTTTCCCTCCTCTATCATCTCCGGGCATGCCCTGCGGGGATTGGCCGCAAATGCATACTGTACATCATCGTCAATAAAACATTTCAGCGCCTCCTCTTGCTGCTGGCAGACCCCCGAAAAAGTCTCATCTGCCAGTTTTTCAAAGGAGGAAAGGTATTTCACCTCCACAGCCCCCGGTGCCGCACCTCCCATCAGTTCCTGCACCAGTTCCCGGCTGTCCCTGGACAGTATCCCGTTGACCAGTGCCGCCAGGTCATGGATATGTTTCTGTTTATACAGTCCAACCAGTTCTCCAATCAGCAAAGACCTGGCCGATTGTTTCCAGAACTCCTGGCCGTCTTTTGCAGAAATGGGTATCAGGCTGTCTGCTATCTCCTCCATCTGCTCCCGGATGTCCTGGTCAGAGGGGGAAGCCTTCCTGTTCAGGGCTGCCAGTGCATCCCAGCCGAAAAGGTTCCTGTCCTGGAAATCTACAATCACCACACGGTCATCATCCAGACGCCGGGTCTTGCTCCATAATTCCCCCTTTATATCAATACAGAACAGCCCTATATGTGACACGGATAACAGAGTCGGGATAAGGATGGCCGAGCTCTTTCCTGACCCGCTCCCCCCTATCACGAGGGCGTGTCCGTCAGTATATCTTACTCCTTCCATCGGTTTGCACAGGTATTTTGTCTGCCTGGAGATAGTCCCCATCTCCGTCTTTCCAAACACTACTCCCTCCGGTGCATCAAACAGGAATCCCTCATTAACCTTCGGATACATAGCCTGCATCTTTAGCGGGCTTTCATACTGGGTAGGCCTGTCGTGGAAGGTATCCTCTATGCCAAACTCTGTCTTGCCCGCTGCTCTCTGTCTCTGGTTCTCTGACCACACATAGACAGACGGCAGCCAGGACAGAAGGAACAGGGACAGGATGGACGGCCTCTGTCCAAAGACCGCCCGAAAGAACAGGATGAGCCCCGCCATCACAAAGGGCTGCAGCCAGATGCCCGTTGCAAAGATGCGGTTTATCCATTTCCAGAACTTTCCGTTCATGTCCTCACTTCCCTTGCCGCTATCGGGCAGTCCGGGGATACCGTAAACCCGCGGCTGTACAGATAGGCCATCTCCTGCTCCATCACATTGAGATACAGGACCGGATATCCCTGCCTGCGGGCAAATGCCTCTATGGCATCCAGCAGGACATCCCTATCCTCCGGTGCCTCTCCTGACAGTCTGTGGATATACAGGCTCCTCTTCCCCCTGATGGGAGGGAAATTCACTACCGCCAGAGCCAGCGGGTTCGGGCTCGCATCCGGTCTCAGGGAGAACAAAAGCAAATCATCCTGCATCTGCCCTCCCGGAAATCCGGAGCCTTTATAATCAACCAGGACGCGCAGGTTTTCCCTGCCTCCTGAAACCAATTCTCCATTCATGGTCTTCAACTCCTTGTAGGTTATTTGACAGGACTTTTCCTGTCACAATTAATATGCAGAATCTTCCACGCCATAAAAAACGGTTTTCACAGATGCCGGGGATTGGCATATTAAAAGAAAAAGTATTTAGAGGTGAAATAAAATGGCAATATTTCAATGTCATATCCAGGTCATCAGCAGAGGGGAAGGCCGCAGCGTTGTCTCTGCAGCTGCTTACCGTTCTGCCTCCCGGATAGAGAACAATTACACCGGCCTGACCGATGACTACACCCAGAAGGGCTGGGTGGAATACAGCGAAATCATACTCCCGCCAAATGCACCCGGGGAATGGAATGACCGGGCTGTCCTTTGGAATGCAGTAGAGGAAGCCGAAAAGAGCAGGGACTGCAGGCTGGCACGGGAGATTGAGGTGGCACTGCCCCAGGAATTATCCCTGCAGGAGAACATCCGCCTGGTACAGGAATTTGTCCAGGATTCCTTTGTCTCAGACGGCATGATTGCTGATATCAATATCCACAACCCGCCGGTCAGGGATTCCTCCGGCATCCCCGTAGATGCAGACGGGAACCGGGTCACTGACCGGAAAGATATGGTTTTCCGCAATCCCCATGCACACATCCTCCTGACCCTCCGGCCTCTGGATGAAAACGGCCGGTGGATGCCGAAAACGGAGAAGGAATATCTCTGTAAGAAAGGAAACCAAACAAAGGCTTTCACAGCTGAGGAATTTAAGGCCGCCAAGGAAGAGGGCTGGCAAAAACAGTACCAGTATTACAAAGGCAAAAAGAAAGTCTGGCTGACCCCTTCTGAGGCCTTTGAGGGAAGCCTTATCCGGGCATCCAAATACCCACGCTGCACTCCCGGCAGGCAGAATGAGAAAGCCCGATACTGGAACTCCCGGGAGGCCATCCTGGCATACCGCAAATCCTGGGAGGAACATGTAAACCTGGCTCTGGAACGGGCAGGCAGACCCGAAAGGGTGGACTGCCGCTCCTATAAAGACCAGGGGCTGGATACCATCCCCGGCATCCACTTAGGCTCCTATGCATCCAGACAGACGGATTCTGACCGGCACAAGGCAAATGAGGAGATTCAGGAGCTGAACAGAAAGAATAAAGACATCCAAAAATGCCTGGACGAGGTGGAAAAGGAGATTGAAAAGAAAAAGGAACGGCTCTTTGACCAGCTGGCAGAGCAGCTGGGAAAAATCCGGGGCGATATCCTCTCTGTCCGGTATGACCTGGAAAGCCTGCTGGAACGGCAGGCCGCCGTGGAGACCGAAAGAAAGAGGCTGGATGAGAGAATCAGCCGGGTAAGGACAATCAGGGAAAATGCCCTGGAGCGTGACAGGGCATCCAAAGAAAAGATTGCACGGTTAAAGAAAGAGGCGGATGATTTCCCGGCACGAAAAGACAGCCTGGCCGGAGAGATACAGACAGAGCAGGAGGCCATCCGGTTTCGGAGGGAAAGGCTTGACAGGGTGCTGGCAGAGGAAGGGTTTGCTTCCCTCTCTGACTACATCCAGGAGGCTCAGATACTCTCTCAGATGGAACTGGAGGCGGAGACCCTGGAACAGGAGATAACCAGCTGCAGGGAACAGACCGAAGAACTGGAACGGCGGTACGGGGAACTGGAAGAAAAGTTGGATGCCGAGGATTTGAAGGGATTTGAACCCTGGCGTGAAAAATGGTCAGGGCATTATGAGAAGAAGGCTGCGGAGCGCATCCGGAAACGGAAGGGCGGCTTCCGGATGTATCTCTTTGAACGTGCAGTACAAAATACCGGTTACAGCCTGCGGCACGGTGCATATCTGGCCGGCAGGGCGGCATATGTGGTGAAAGAAATGGTGCAGGCCGCAGAAGAGACCGACGGGCAGGGGCGGAAGCGATGAATAGAAACCTGTGGATGATGTTCTATCAGAAGGATACTGGCGGGACAGTCCTTGGGACTGCCCGTTCCGGGTTAATCCCTGCCGGCAGGTTGTCAGGCTCTGTATAAAAAGATTAGCTGCCGGCCGGGGATATCGGCAGAGCCGGCAGGTGGTTCTCTGCCAGCACATTCCGACTGATTCTTATACGGGCACTCTATACCTGACGGCCGCAGTAACTGATATTTGCACCCATACACCCCTGACTGCTTTCTATACGGGCACTCATACCTGACCGGCTGCAATAACTTTCCCCTCCATCAATACCTCCAGCCTGCCAGTACTCAGATATTGCACGGCTTACACAAAACTTACATTTCCGCTGTAATCCCCACGGCATCCAAACCCCTCTTTTTATTATGCAATATATCTAATTTATAATCCTTTTATTTAAATATAATTATATATTATATATAACAAATATCTATATCTTACTAAATCTTACAAACTTACAGGATTTTCCAACATACACTGACCTATAGGAAAAAGTTTTTAATAAAAAAATATCCTATCTCCTTTCATAACTGCGGTCACTGTTGCAAAACTTTGTAAGAATCCCATCCGGAGCCCGCAAACGCCCTGTTTATGCGGCTTTGCGGGCATCCGGATTCTTACATCAGCCTGTAAATTTCCTGTAATCTGCCCGCGAATCCACCTGGCAGCCATATTCTTTCCGGCAGTCCCGCGTTTTCATCACAGCAGGCTCTCCAGCCGGTCTGCATCCTCCCCTGCATGTTTCCTCAGATACGGCTTGCATCCCTGAAAATCCACGTTTTTCATATTGGTCAGCCTCCGTATCTGCGTCCAGTTCACAGGCCGCCCTTCTCTCACAAGTTTCCGATACGCCCATACTGCCTCCCTCGCCCAGTATTCCTTCTGCGGTTCTGTATGCTCCTTAATCTCCTCCCTGCACCGCGGCAGTTTCTCAAATCTCTTATCCGGCAGGTGCATCTTTTTCGTGACTGCAGACACCGTGACCCTCTGCGGGCGTGTCATCCCATCCCCCTGTAACAAGGCTATGGTCTCCCTGACCTTTGGAAGCAGTTCCTCATCCATCTTCTCCCATGCAAACGTCCTTTTCCTACGCTGCACCCGTTCCCTGGCCTCATACCGCCTCAATACAGCTTCCCCCACACTGCGTACCAGTTCATAATCAAGCCCTAATTCCTCTGACACCTGCATAAATACAGGCTCTTTTATCTCATCTGCGATACTATCCGGGATTGCCTCCAGTTCTTCCACCGGGATGCCTGCGAACATGGACAGCTGGCAGATATCGTAAAAGTTCCATCTTTTCCCCAGCAGAATCTTCTGCATCTTCGTCTCAGTCATCACGTTTTTATTTCCATAAAACTCCCTGTAATCCTGATAAAGCCTTTCCAAGCAGAGACTGACTCCTGATGCCGAACCGTAAGGACGTTTCAGACGGTATTTCAAAAACTCTGCCACGGATACCCGGCTCTTAAACAGCATCCTCCCCTCAAAAATCCGGCATGCATACCCCGCAAGGGCGGCTTCCTTCTCCTCTTCACACATCCGCACTTCCAGCTTCTCCGGTATGACAGATTCTGCATTCCATAATCCCGGTGCCGCTTTTCTCTCCATAGAAACATCACTCTCTGCAAGATAACAGCCATGCCGCCCGCATATCTGCATCCCCTGAATCTGATGGATTCTGTGCCAGTATGTTTCCCCATATGCATTCCTGTCTTCCTTTACGCATAGCGGACAGTACCTCAATGTCCTGCCTGTCCCTCTCCGGTTCTTTGGAATGGCGAGCAGGTTATTGAAGTTCCCGTTCATGTCCAGCAGTGCCCGGTAAGCCTCCTGCTTCTTCGCATCCGGCAGAAATCTCCCATAAGAGGAAAACATGGTATGCCCCAGGATGAGTTTTTCCATACCGCAGTGTTTTATCACAAGTTCCTTCACCTCCGGTCTCAGTTCATTCACAAACTCTGTGTCAGGGTTTACATATCTTTTAACATACAAATCATCCAGCGCATATCTCAGTGACAGATACCCTGATTTTGTGTAATAACGGGAGAACCAGCTGTATGCCAGTTCATCCTCATACAGTTCCGGAAAAAAAGCAATCATACCGCTACCTCCTCTACCTTAAAGTGCTGTTTAAATACCTCTACGACATCCAGGTTTTCCTTCTTCGCCCTGCTGACCATCCCGGCAAGGGTTTCCTGTATGTTCGTCCCTGTCCCTTCCGGCTCCTCCACAGATACGGACGCCCTCTTCCTACTGTCAGAACTCTGCTTTTTCCGCTTTATGGAGGGTTCCAGGTAATCATGCAGCATACTCATACGTTTCTGATACGCCGCTTCCAGCATAGCCATATCCAGTACATCATCCCCTTCCAGAATCGCGATTTCCTGCGCGTCATGAATCAGGGATACAAGGACTGAGATATTTCCGCCGCAATGTTCAAAGAGCCATTCTGTCACCCCGGCCGATAACTCCATCCTGGTCTTCGTATACTGATAGAGGAACAGTTCCCTGCATACCTCACAGAACTCATCCCCAAACTGCATGGCTTCATACTGCAATCCCAGAGACCGTCTTGCCAGCTGCATTGCCTGTTCAAAAAAAGGGATGCTCTCCGGTGTCCCTACCATACAGATAGCGATACCGGAATTGTTTATCAGCTGCGTCAGCATCCCTACCAGGGATTTCCCATTCCTGCTGTTCACCACGTTCTGTATCTCATCCACCACAAGCAGCCCGATATGGTTAAGGGAAACCTGGCTCACACTTCCAATCAGCATATCCACAGATGCCCTCGCTTTCAGTGCATTCACATAGTACTTGCTGCCAAGCACCTCATCCACCTTACGCAGGATTTCCAGCAGAAGCCCTTTTACAGAGGAATCAAACGGACACTGGACAATGATGCAGGGGGCAATCCGGCAGTATGGCTCTTCTGTCTCTATCACTTTCTTTGTCATTATCAGGTCAATCGCCCGGAATACGGCAGAACTCTTTCCGATACCGGAGGCTCCGAGGATGGTGAAGGAGTCCGAGCCGCCTAAAATCCCCCTGCACCGGCCGCCCCGTATCCCCCGCTGGTTCTCATACTTCTGGTATACTGCCTGCATGGATTCTTTCTTCTGCATAGACCGTAAAAGCCCCATATACAGTTTATGGTATATCTCTACGGACATCCGGGAGGGGATATAAACGTTATAGATGTCTGACAATGCCACCAGCCGCTCCATGCTGCTTTTTTCCCATATGCAGGCA
The DNA here is from genome assembly GCF_052064095.1 of Blautia sp. HCP3S3_C4. Lineage (NCBI taxonomy): Bacteria > Bacillati > Bacillota > Clostridia > Lachnospirales > Lachnospiraceae > Blautia > Blautia sp. HCP3S3_C4. The sequence goes on along the minus strand of NZ_JBQHWF010000024.1, from coordinate 2,518 downwards.
GGATATTCCGGTGTTTCCCTCAAACAGTCCAGCAGTTCTTTCCCCGTCTTCATCTCCGGCATGATATCCACAATCTTATCTCTCATTTCCTGCACCTTCTTTCATAAAGTCCACGTGTCTCTTCCTCTGTTCCCTCTGCCTGGTCTTCCGTATGTTCTTTATCTTTGTGTCTCCGGTATGTACCGCATTCCCGGCAATGTTCTGTATATGCATTGCCAAATCAATCTTTGCCTGCAGGTTCCCGGCAGAGGCATCCTTTATCATTTCATTACAGTCTGCCTTTAACTTCTCCACTTCTGCGATGTTTTTCCCACAAAACCGCCTCTCTATCAGGTCAAACCTCTGATAAGCCCCATCTTCAAGCAGCCATACATGGCTCACATCCTCCGGATTGTATGCGACCACAGCCTCGCCGCCCTTTAAATATCTCTCTGTATATCCGCCTGCATGGTAACGCATTCCTTTTACCTTTAACCCTGACCGCATAAATCTTCCCGTTGTCCTCGGCAAAAGGGTCTGTATCAGTTCTTCCCTGGAAACAGGAATCAGGTTGGCCCCTTCTTTGTGCTTTCCCCATCCAAAGACAGAAGACGCAAACGGCTGGACTCCCTCCTGCAGCATTTCTTCCGTATAAGGGAAATTTTCCAGAATCCTCTGGGAATTATAATACAGGATACATCTGAGGATGACAGTTTCAAAATCACGCATGGTCAGGCAGGCATCTTTTCTGTAATCATGCGCTCCCCTCTCCCTGTAATCCGGCTCTATCACACCCCTGCCCTTCAGGTGCTTCTTATACTCTGACTGTATCAGGTCAAAGAATTTCTCCACCTGTCCTTTTAATTCCGGTCTGTATGCCGGGAGGTTCTGTATGGTCACACCAAGCTCTGTAATCTGTCCGAAGTTCTCAGAGGTATATTCCGTTCCCATATCTGTCAGCATCAGCCCCGGCAGACAGTCACAGTCCCACTGCTCCCTTTCTATCAGGATGCCGAATCTCCTGCACCACTCCTTTTTATCCGCAGCCACATTTAACATCAGGTTCCTCAGGGAATACACGCCGCCCTCCCACAGCAGGCTGTATCCATAACAGAAGGAGGTATATGCATCCACACATGCCAGGAGAATCGGCCTCCCCACCAGATGTCCGGCATCATCTACCAGGTAGATATCGCAGACGGTTCCATCCAGCATCCCTGCACCTACCGAACAGAACTCCTGCACTCCGTCCCCCAGCAGGGGGCGGTGGTTCCTCTGGTAATCCTTTAACCCGTTTCTGGAGATATAGTATGTCTGCAGTTTCTTCGTCTTTTTATAAAAATACCGTAACTGGTGGATGGACGGGTAACGGTCTTTCAGTTTTCCGTTCCGGTCACAGTACCTCTCTTTCAGCATCAGGGTATAGACAGTGGAAAGGCTCTGCTTTTCCCTGGTATAGTAGAACTTGTTCAACGCCCAGCGCATGTTCTTTTCATCCTGCGTCAGTTCCCTCTGTTCCTGCTTCTCCCTTGGTGCCAGCACCGAGATATCCTGATATGCCAGATACAGCCCCAGGTAATTCTTCACCGTGTTCTGGCTGACCTTATACTTTTCTGCGGCATCTGCAATCCGTAAACTCCTCTGCTTTTTATCCCCCACACAGGGCAGGATGCCTGAAATGACAGTGAATCTCTCATGCATGGTCTGCCTGGCAGATGCAGACATCCCTTCCGGGATATCCCGCTCCATCTCCCCCATGAACTCTTCCCCCGGGATTTCCACACCGTCCTTTATCTCTGACAGACTTATCCACTTTGGCATCCCCATCTTTACACAGTCTATGACTAGCGCCTTCTCCCCTTCTGCATCCAGTATCCTTAAAATCCTGTCCCCAAGTCTAATTATCCTGCAATCCCTATTTTTCTTCATCTGTCACAATCCCCCAGTCTGTGATACCCCGTCTTGTCCAGTACTCCCTTGATGCATCCAGTAACTTCACAGTCATTGGCTTCTTTAAGAATCTCCGTTCCACACACTCCCTGACCATCAAATCACCATTCTGTTTCTCACAGACAAAATCCGAACTGTATTCCCCGGCTTCCAGACCGGACAGCATCACATTGCATTGAAATTCAATTATGCTGTCTTCCTGTTCCAGTCTTTCTGCATATGCCAGCTGGATTGCCCCATACGTCCTCACCACCTCCTTACACTTTTTCATCTGCCTCTTCTGGCATCGTCCCTTGAAACCTTTTTTAATCATCCTAACTTTCTTCCTTTCCCAGAAATGTTCCCAAATCTGACATTATCCTCCCAAGAACAGGATTATCACATCGTTTCTTTTCCCAAAACCGCATTCCGGAATCCCCAAAACCTGAAAAACATTGATTTTACGCCAATCTTTTCCCAGAACCAGAATCCCAAAAACGGCTTTTTCCTTTTTCTCAATGTCCCTTCGCACACCCACTTTGCATTTTTTTAGCAAACTCACTTGTAAAAACTTCCCTTTCCGGCCCTTCCGGGATACTGCACTATTTTT
>NZ_JBQHWF010000023.1:0-21722 GCF_052064095.1 Blautia sp. HCP3S3_C4 | reverse complement strand
TCGAAATTGATGTAAACGAAAGGGCAGTTTTATAAAACCGCAAGACTGCTTTTTCGTTTACACCAACTCCGATTGTTTCCTTAACAATTTGGTGTGTGCTTTATAAATTTTTTCCAATCCACTCAAGTTCGTTCATGGAATCCTTATTTTTTTCAAGTTCATCTCTGGCTGTTGCATAATATGATTTTTTGAAAAGCATATCCCATGAAAGATATTTTGCCATACAGTCAAACTGCTTATCAATCAGCTCATACTGGATGCTACCTACGGGAGAACCACCTACAACAATTGTGCCAACTTTTTTGTTTTTTAACTGCAATCCACGGCAGTAGCACTTATCAATGATAAGTTTCAATTGTGCTGACATTCCCCACCAATAAACTGGTGTAGCAAAAAGAATCATATCTGCGGCAGCAATTTTATCAATGGTAGAATTTGTATCATCCTTATCGACGCATCCCTTAGAGCATTGACAGACACCACATCCCTTGCATGGTGCAATGTTGAGTTTGTCGGGTTCAATGATTTCAATTTTATTCTTTTCTGACGCTCCTTTTATAAATGCATTGATTGCTGCCAGCGTATTTCCTTTTCTGGCACTTCCATTAATGATTACAATTTTCATGCGTGTATCCTCCAACTTCCGATTTTAATGTCTCTATTATACCATAATGATACTATTATAAAAAAGGAAAAAGAGCTCCTTCGAGCTGTTTTGATTCAGTTCTGTAAGCTTGAATTTATTTATCTTCTAAATCAAATCCGAGTTCTTTCAGTTCTTTTTCGTTTTTGACATCTTCATCAGTTTTCTTTCCGGTGATATCTCTGTATGCTTCTTTTATACCATTTTTTACCGCCCATTTGATAACGAAATACAATGTTATCAAAACAATAATTGCAGTTCCACCGCTTACACCTAATTCTTCCCACATAATAATCAATTCCTCAAATTTCACAAGTTCCGATTTATCTAACTCTTTAACCTGAAAATAAAGTGGTCAATCAACTTTATCCTCTGTTGCTGCAAATCATTCTTGCATATTTATTCTTTGAATCCAAACAATATTTCAATCATTAACCCCATTTCCTCCCTGGCTAAACTCACTTTTGGATACATTATCCAAATACCCCTGTCTCCTCGACTTCCAATTTGTTCATTTCAAGGGGCATAACCCTATGCCCCTAATTTTACACCTTATAACCTGTCTTGTATATCAAAAGATTACCCGATACACGCTTCTGTGGTTCTCACTGCAGCCTCTTTCACATCCTGTTTCTGGCTGTTCTGCTTGATGGCAGTAATTCTGTCATGAAGAGACTGATGTTCTTCTTTCTCCTCGTCCTTCTCTTCTTCCCCTTCCATCACAGTTTTCTTTTCATCCATGTTCAGCAACGCATTCAGTTCCGACAGACGTTCCAGTTTCTCGTTCAGTTCTTCCTCTTTCGGGAACGTTTTTTTCACCTCTCCCATCGCATTTTTCTGGTGCGGACGAAGCTCTATTTCCGGATTCATTCCCGGAAAGGTCAGATGGCTGCCATCGTATTCCCTGGGACGGATAGAATTGAAGCGTTCATTATAAATCCGGCAAAGCTTTTCCCTCCGTTCCTGATCCCTGAAGATCCAGTCCTTAAATGCTTCCTTGATCGCATCCTGTTTCTGGGTTGCCAGCATCGTTTCTTTTTTATTCAACACACGGATTTCATTTCCCTCTGCATCCAGCTTTGTGTCATAAATCCGTACGTCTTTTAAATTCAGGGTTTCTGCCAGAATCTTATAGGCATTGATCCGGCTGGTACCATACGTTGCTGTGGTCAGCACATTCCGGTCACTGTCCGTATTTTTACCGCTGATATTCCATGCACCACTGGCTTCCGAATACCGGATATCAATTACCCTTTCAACCAGATATCCCGGGGTATCAAATAGTTCTACCATAAAATCCCGGTATATTTCCGGAGCGATCCATGTGGCTCCGATCCGGACTTCAATCTCTGATGCATCCAGGTCTACCGGCTGCACCTGCTTAAGGGCATTTACATTGCTGGTAAATTCCGGGTGGTTTTCTGCAAAGATTCTTGCCGTTTTCAGCTTCTCCCGGACATTCCCGAATAGATATTCATCCGCAGTTTCCACACTGGTCACAGCCACTGCTTTCTTAATCGTCCGCTTGGTAAACATATCCGCTTTCCGTTTCAATGTACCATTTTCATTGAGATCCTCCAACGAACAGAGCAGACAATAAGAAGAGTCATCAGAAAATGCCCGTTTGTTTGCATTGCTTCCGATGACCCCGTATTTTTCCGTATAGGCATCATAGACCTGATTCAGTTTGACCTGAAGCTCCCGTATCGCCTCATCCGCTGTATTTTCCTCCATCTGCAGGGCGATCAACTCCCGGACCACCTCACGGATCTCTACCATACCCTTTACACGTTCCGCCGTGGTTGCCGGCAGCTTCACCGGATTCATCAGGGAATTTACCCGGTAATAGATCTGGTCATCCACCACGGTAAAACTGTAGTTCCGGACAGACGGATCTGCCGGAATGCTCTCCCTCTTCTGGAAAAACAGAATGTCTGCACTGACTTCGGTTCCTGCATTCGACTTAAAAGCATTGTTCGGAAGACGGATCGCACCGAGAAGTTCTGCCCTCTCTGCAAGATACTTCCTTACTTCCGGCGATGCTTTATCCATGGTTCCCTTGGTTGTGATCAGGGCAGCCACACCACCCGGTCGTAACTGGTCAGTGGTCTTTGCAAGGAAATAGTCGTGGACCATAAAATGATACTTGTCATACTGGCGGTCATTCACTTTATAGGAACCAAAAGGGACATTTCCGATTGCCACATCAAAAAAGTCATTGGGATAATCGGTCTTTTCAAATCCTTTGATCTGGATATCAGCGTTCGGATAAAGCAGTTTTGCGATCCTGCCGCTGATGCTGTCCAGTTCCACTCCATAAAGCCGGGACTGCTGTAACTTGTCCGGAAGCATTCCAAAAAAGTTTCCTACACCCATGGACGGTTCCAGGATGTTTCCCTTTTCAAATCCCAGATTCTGAAGCACCTGATACATGCTCCCGATGATAACAGGCTGTGTATAATGGGCATTCAACGTGGATTCCCTTGCCGCCGCATACTCCTCTTTGGTAAGCAGATCTTTCAGTTCCTGATACTCCTCACTCCAGGAAGCTTTGCTTTCATCAAAGGCATCCGGCAATCCTCCCCAGCCAACATAGTTTGACAGAATTTCCTGCTCCTCTGGTGATTCCTCCAGCAGCTCAATAATCACGGTACGCATCTTTTGCTCATCATAGTCAGGAGTAAAATACTTGTTGATCTCATTTTGCTTTAAAGTAACGGTTCTTGCCTCGTTTATCTTCTTTAAAGAAGAAAGCATTCTCAGGCTGATTCTATCCAGTCCTGCATTCTCGATCTTCGGCATGTTCTTTCCAAGCGGGCACATCTCCCGGCAATAATTTCCTTTCAATTCCGGTGCCTTATAGCAGTCAGCCATCAGAAGAACTTCCTCCTGATATGGTATCGTGCTCCCAAGTTCGATTCTGGCTAACCTTGTACGGTCGATTCCTATTTCTTCCGCAGCACCTTCTCTGCTGCTCAGACGCTCATTTGACTTTGCCGCCTCATATCGTGCCTGGCAAAACATATTAGCCGCTGCTTTCGTAGCAAATTTCGACATTTTTCTCTCCTTCTATAAGCTGTATAATCAAGTTATGATAATTAAATTGTGTACTCTGTATCGATATCCAGAGCCTTGCTGATTTTTTCAGCAAGTGCAGGTGCATACATTCTTCCATTTATGGTGGTTGTCACATAGTTCCTGCACATCCCAACTTCACCGCATAATTCCGTGACAGACATATCTCTGTCAATTAGGGTTTTCTTTACTTCTTTGCACCATGGAGACAGTTTTCGCTTCAAAATATCACCTCCGTTTTCAACAAATGTTTATTACATTTGTTTGCGATTGCATTAAAATAATCAGAAAGGAGTTATCATGGATAATTGGATTGATAATCTCAGAAGAATTGGGCTTAAACGTTATGGTGACGAAAACCGCCGGATTCTTTCTGAATTATTAAGAAACGGTATTCCTGCCGGAAACACTGTTATGTCGGAAGCATCTGCTGAGGCTCTTATCATTGCTGTGGCGGCCATGATTGAAGAAAACAATAAAGCATTTCTCTCCGATTTATCGATGTAACTCTCTCTTTTTTGTTTTGCATTAAACATTTGTTTATTACATTTTTAATAATAATAGCATATTTGCTAAATACATCCTGTGAATTTTTACTTACAGGAATAGAACAAGAATATCGCTGCTCTGAATTTGAATCGGAAGTTCTTTCTTTATTTAGATCACTTCCGCATGATGCGCAGTTGGAATTTCGAGGTGAATTGAAGGGGTACATAAAATGTTTAAAGCGACAGGAAGAAGATACTGTCGAACCTCTTAAGAAAGCAAAATAATAAGCTTCGAGTGGTACCGGAGCAGGAAGGGGAAATAAACATATGAGAAGAAAAACAGTTGCTATCATTTTGGCAAGTAGTCTTATTTCAAATATTTTTATTTCAAACAATCTTTTTGTATACGCTGCTTCTGAAACTGCATCTACTATTGCAGACAATGAAGCCATAAGAATAGATGCCGAATCTCCTGTTTCTCTAATTTGTGATACTGAAGAATACACAGTAAATGTACAACGTATTTTTTACGAAAGAGGGAATTACGCAATAGAGTTTATGATTCAAAATCATTCAGATCATGATTTTAACTTTGGCTTAGACGGTTCAGACATAGATGGTTTTCAAATTACCATATATTCTGGGGGCACTTGTATAGCTGCGGGGAAAAAAGGAGTTGCTAAATTTCATTTCAGAGAACAAGATTTAACAGATTATGGAATAAACGATTTTCAAGTATTAAATACAACTTTTTCAGAATTTCCATTTGGCACGGGTGCTTCGTATCCATTGCAAATTCAAAAAGACGCTTTTTCTCAAGCGCCAGATCAGATCCAGGGAGCTGAAAACACAGAACTATTGAAAACAATAGAAGAATTAAAGAAACAAATTGAGGAGTTGAAAGCAGAAAATGCTTCGTTAAAAGAGCAGCTTTCCAGTAGTGCAGCTACTTCTGATTCAGACACTCCGTCTTCAGATTCTGTTTCGACTACAGACAACGAAAACGATCAGCGATTGTTAAATGCTATTATAATGTGTGCTGATGTAACAAACGGAAATGGTACTGATGTAATTGGGCAGCGTGCATATATTGTTATACCTAAAGAAGTCTTGTCGCAGATTTCAGAAAACGGATACGCAAATTTTCTCGAGAACAAAATAAAAAATAGTGGATATAACTGGTTTTCTATAATATGTGATGACGGAACTGGAATAGTATTTTCCAATTCTTTCACCGGTCTTGGAACATATGGCGAATTAGATGATGAAGGGTGTGTGACAACTCCATTAGGTTATATATCGGCTTCCGAAAGCGGATACGAGTATGAACCGGCAAACTAATCAAGGAGATTTTATGACAATTGGTGAACGAATAAAAGAATTGCGGGCTGAGGCTAATCTGCGTCAGTCCGAACTTGGAAAAGCAATAGGTTTTTCTGGCCAAGTAGTATCGAATGTCGAAAGAGGTTACTCTTTCCCGTCAACAGAATTTGTTAATCGCAGTGCTGCATGCTTCGGTGTGCCAGCAGATTACATTCTTGGCCGGACTACTTCAAGATATGCTGTTGCGGATCCGAAAGAAGTTTCCGCAGTGCAAGCAAGAACAAAAGCCCGTTTGGCTCAGTTGCAGATGAGCCTTCCGGACCTGATCAAAAAATCAATGCTGACAGAGGAAACCTGCTGTGACATTCTGGCCGGAAAGACTGTTCCTGGAATAGATGCCACTGCAAGCCTGTCAAAAGCCCTCGACACCTCTATGGATTACCTTGTGGGTAATTCTGAATACAGCTGTGCCATTGCTTCAGAAGACGAACAGGATATCATTGCTAACTTCCCAGGAATTGTCATACTCAATCTGATTTCTTATATTATCAAACTGGTTTTTTCTTTATAAAATCAACGTTTTCCACACATTTCTCTTGCAAATGTGCGGATTTTTTGGCTATACTTATTAAGTAGGATTTCTAACTTATGAGGTGCAAAAAATGTACTACGATTTTTTAGTGAAAATCCCGGAAAACACCGGCAAAATCTCCAAAAACAAGCGTAAGGATGTCACTTACATCGAATACACTTACGATAGAAAATATATTCCTGAGAAGAAATACAACGTCCCTTTGCGTACTACCATCGGAAAGATGGATCCTTCTGATCCAACCATGATGTATCCAAATCCAAACTTCGAAAAATATTTTCCGGATGTTGTACTTCCTGATACAGAGAAGGATGCTTCCAGAAGTTCCTGTATTCGTGTCGGAGCTTTTCTTGTAATCAAAAAGATCATTGACGATTATAAACTTCAGAACTACCTGAGCAGCTGGGACGACCGTGGAAAAGGACTGCTCCTTGATCTGGCAGCATATTCCATTATCAGTGAGAACAATGCAGCCCAGTATTATCCTGATTATGCATACAATCATCCGGTGTTGACACCTAATCATAAGATATACAGTGATTCAACCATCTCCAGATTTCTGTCTGAAATCAGTGAAGATGAACGAATTGCTTTTCTTAATGACTGGAATGAAAAAAGAAATCATCGTGAGAAAATTTATATCTCCTACGATTCTACGAATAAGAACTGCAAGGCTGGCGACGTGGAGAAGGCAGAATACGGTTATCCAAAGGAAGATGTCGGGGCTCCAATCGTTAATTATGCGATAGCTTATGACCTTAAGAACCAGGAACCGTTGTTATACGAAAGCTACCCTGGAAGTGTTGTGGATGTTTCGCAGCTACAGTATGTATTGGAGAAATTTCAGGGATACGGATATAAAAACATTGGATTTGTTCTGGACAGAGGCTATTTCAGCAGAGATAACATCGCCTTTATGGATAAATGCAAGTATGACTTTGTAATCATGGTGAAGGGACGCGGTTCCTTTGTAAATCAGCTGATTCTTGATAAGAAAGGCACATTTGAGATCAAAAGAGCTTGTTATATCGATGAATACGAAACATACGGCATGACACTTCAGTCAAAACTGTATGCGGATGATGAAGTTGAACGATGGTTCCACCTGTACCACAGCATCAGGCGTGAAAGTGCTGAACGTACCCAGCTGGAAAACGAACTCCGCCGCATGGAAGAAGCCATGAATAAATGTAAAGGGAAAGAGGCTACGCTTCCAAAGAAGTATACTCATTATTACGAATTGACCTATCATGAAAAAAACGGAAAGCAGATCCTGTATGGTTATAAGGAGAAGGCGGATGTAATCGAACGAGAACTGAAGCTCTGTGGCTACTTCGCCATAGTAACATCCAGGAAGATGACAGCAAAAGATGCTCTGCTTCTGTATAAGAGCCGTGATACTTCTGAAAAACTGTTCTGCAGCGATAAATCTTTCCTGGGTAACCGTACACTCAGAGTATCAGGCAGCAATACATTTGAGGGAAAAGTATTTGTAGCTTTCATTGCCTTGATCATACGCTGCAAGATTTACACACAGCTTAGAAAAAGAAAAGCTGAGATGATCAACCGTCCGAACTTCATGACAGTCCCAGCTGCTTTGAGAGAACTGGAAAAGATTGAGTTAATAAGGCAGCCTGGTGGAAACTATAAGCTGGATCATGCAATCACAGCTACACAGAAAACGATACTCGGATCTTTCGGAATTGACGAGGCAGATGCAAAAGCACGAGCTCTGGCGATTGGTAAAGAATTAATGCATGCCGAAGAACCTGAAAAGGAGGAAGATGAATATGGCACGATTGAAGACGACGAAATCGATTGATGATAAGATTCTCGAATGCGAGGAAAAACTGAGAAAACTGAAAGAAAGATGCGATAGACTGACCGATGAACTCGATGGCCTCTATGCTGAGAAGAAAGAGCTGTTAGAAGCCATCGCAAAAAGTTCAAAAACCAGAGCCGAAATCCTAGCATTTCTTGAGAGTGCATAAACAGTTAGCGCCATCATTCACAGCATGTGATTGATGGCGTGTTTTGGTTTGAGTAGGAAAAACATGGGAAGTTAGCGATCATCCTGCGGTACCGTCAGTTATCCAAGAAGGGAAAACGTATCTTTTTGGGAATGATGGAGAAGATGGAAGAAGAAAAAACAGAATAGTATATTTAACTGGGGAACCGTTGGGGTGTTATGTCAGCCGCCGGACACTTTGGTGAAAGGAGGCTGGTGCTGATGGTTACATATGGTGATTTATTTACTTTTGTAATTATGCTTTGTGCAGTTGTAACTCTTGTTATCAATTTAATGCATAAAAAATAGCGCCCTCGTCCTGGTAAGATAAGGCGCTATTTTTTTGCTGTTGTTTTATCCGGCGGTCAGGTGTACGCTGACCAACGGTTCTCTTGTTAAGTATATTATACAGTTGTCAGAAATATTTGTCAAACATTTGTTTATTACTTTTGTTGACTACTTTTGTTTAATTGGAGGATTCAGATGCCCGCTTATAAATATTTTACTAAAGACGGAAAGACAAAATGGTATGCAAACTTCTATTACGAGGACTGGCTTGGAAAACGGCAGCACAAATGTAAGAGAGGTTTTTCAACCAAGAAAGAGGCTGTAGAGTGGGAACGGGATTTTCTGGCACAGGGTGCGAAGGATCCGGACATCCTGTTTTCTGCTCTTGTTAAGAACTATATGTCCGACTGCAGTTCCCGTCTGAAGCTGACTACTCTGGAAAACAAGCGGTACCTGATTGAATTAAAGCTGCTGCCTTTTTTTAAAGATATGAAAATAGGGGATATCACGCCGATCGTGATCCATCGTTGGCAGGACGCTATGATTAATCACAAGGATGAAAACGGCAGGATGTATTCTCAGACGTATCTGAAGACTATCAATAACCAAATGTCCGCTATAATGAATTATGCAGTTAAATACTATAAGCTCCAGAGTAATCCTTGCCTTGCAGCTGGTGCGATTGGAAAGAGCAGCGCGGATGAGATGCGCATCTGGACAAGGGAACAGTTTGATTACTTCCTGACATTTGAAAAGATTCCCCTCGCGTTAATCATGGTCGTTGCCATGAATAGGACACCCTTGGTCTCGGCTGTATCCTTCCCACTACTAGGGCGGATTAGGAACTTTCATCCATTAGCGACGTGCGCCGCTAGGCGCACATAAAATCCCGAAAACCCTTGTAAATAAAGGATTTCTGGGATTTTACTCATTATTCAAACTCGATTTCGGCAACTATATATTGTGTCTATCGCTATTTAAATTTTGGATTGCTATATTTTGTATTATTGTTCTTGATATTCTATGCATTCTTTATCATTCCAAGACATTTTGCAAGCATTTTGCAATCATAATCACTTCGAATCACTCAGATATTTCTCTATGTACTCCCGGCACCCATCCTCTAAAATATGGAACGCACAGCTATTGTCAGTTAAAATCTGCTTACGATTTGTTGTAACCATCTCATATATTTTATTAGCCTTCTTCTGAATTCGCTCTGCATTATTCATACAAAACTGATATTCTTTATTTAGCAATAGTCTGTATTTCTCATCCTCAACATCTTTAATCACCAGTTTTTCAATACATTCATCTGGAACCGGAACCATGTAATTAAATCGCAAGGAGCCTTTCACTTCTTTTTCATCTCCCGGAACACGAATCAAAATATTCGCTTCCTGCTTCTTATCAAAAGAGGATACCGACACATAATAATTCATCCCATTTACTTGCATAACAGCACCAAATGCAAATTTATTACGGTCTGTATAACGAATATTAGGCACTTTCGTAACGCCTCTTTTTTCCTTTTCGTATCTTTGGAGAAATCTATTATACTCCTCATTTATGCGGTAAAAATCCATTTGTATCCTCCATAGTATAACACAACAGGGAGATAAGATACTTATCTCCCTGAAATTAACGATTCGCATTTTAAGCTGCGAAGCACTTAAATTAAAGGTTCACATTCAAAGTAGTGAAGCACTTAAATTAAAGGTTTGCACTCAAAGTAGCAACGCACTTAAATCGAGCAAATTTCTTTGCTCACTTATATTATATGCAGTTCTATTAAAAAAATCAATATAATTTTCTTCAAAAAACGCAAAAGCCAAAAGGAAGAACACAAAAGTATCTGTTATTTCAACCCACCTAAATATTGATTATATCGAATCAATAAATCTGTTTCTATTTTTAACACTTGATACAATTGAACGTACGGTAACATTATATTAGCACTTAACTCTCCTCGTTTACCTTTCTCAACCCATTGTTGCGATGAATCATTTATGTATTTACTTATTGTTTTTGTTAATTTTTCACCACCTGACTGTGTATTAATATTTCCTAATATAGCTCCCCTCATATCATATTCAATTGATGATTCTACAAAGCGCATAAGAATTTGTAAAAGTTCCTCATTGTATTTAAAATCAATATTTTCCACCATATCAATAATATAGTTACGCAGTTTTTCTTCAGCTTTATAAAAAAGAACTATTGAGGGTTCAAAAATTCCTTCACATGTATAGAGAGATTGTTCATATAAATCACACATATCCTCAAAAATAAAATCATTTTTTATTTCTAGCGGATTTTCATTTTTTCTCTTATTAATTGGTGTAGTTACACAATGAAAGTACATTAAATACCGATTTATAAGTACTGTCATAAATCTGTCATATCGTTTAATCAAAGCAACTTCTTCTAGTTGTGCTTGTTTTTCATCTTGCATATCAATAAAATATTGCACAAACGAAACTGTAACGATAATTCCTAACAAATTAGTTGATATACCAAACAAAATATTATTGATATTACTCGCTGCTCTTTCACTTGTAGCCTCCCACGAAGAACACGCAATAAATAACATAAGAAGACTAATGATAAATAACAATAAAGAAATTCGACCAGCTGCACTTCCTAACCACTCTTTACAGTCTTCATTTTTCCTTCCAAATATGAAAAAACCGACAGCTATTTCACTGCCGGTATATATACGTTTTCGTATAAAACCATAATTGAGATTAACTACTTTCTAATATCATCATCATTTATCTTGTGTTTTCGCTGGTAAACAAGTGAAAAACTGCATTCTCAAGCTTCAGAGTCAAAACTCCCTTGCATCTGTTGAAGAAGTCGGTTTCTATATGCTACATCTTCTGTACATTTTCTCAGATCTTCCATACGATTCTCATCCAAAAGCATCTTCGTTAACGCAGCCATATTATTAATGCCCTCTTTATTTCCTTCTTTTTTCCCTTCTTCTCCTTTTTCTCTGGCGTTTTTCAGTTCTTCTTTTATCTCATCCTTCATTAACAATCTTAGTGCTTCACTACCGAAAATCATACGGTAAAGTGTTGTGGCGATTCCTTCTGCAAAGATATTCAAAGCGATTCTCACCACAACCTGATTTGATTTCAGATAAATCGTGCAAAAACTTTTTTTAACATGATTCTGCCGGACTGTTTTTTATTCCTTCCCAAACCAGATTTCTTTTACCAGGGGTTCCAGCTTAATAAAAAAACCTTTTGCCTTTCCCGTTTTTTCATCAAAGTCATATGTCAGAGGTACATCCATAAACATGGTATCTTCTTTCAGATTGCTTACCTGAAAGGTTTGCCCGCACAGACATTTCATAGGCAGCTTCCATTGCTTAAAGTAAAGCTTCAATTCCTTCAATTCCTTCAATTCCTTTACAACTTGCAGTGTCCCATAAGCCGGATTCACATAATTACCCGTATATTCCTGCAACGGATAAACCGGATTATGATCTTTACCTGACAAAGATGCCTGCGCTTTTTCCTCCGTACCCGGCTTTGCCTCTGCTTCCAGCTTCTGTCCATGCTTCCAAAGGCGCTCTTCCCATCCCGCACCCTCTTCACCAAGCATTTTATCCAAAATCTGAAAAAGCAGCGTATATTGAAAACCATGACAGCTTGAATGTCTGTTTGCCAGAATCACGACTCCACGTTCCAAAGCGGGTATGACCGCCTGAAAGGTACAGAAGCCTTCAATTTCACCATGATGGTAAATGACAGGAACTCCCCTGTATACCCGAATCATCCAACCCATTCCATAAGCACCAATCCCGGGAAACTCCGGAAAACTCCATGGATATGATTGCATCGCTGATTGAGGTGACTGTGTCTGCATTATGTTTTTTTCCGAGATAATCTGTTTCCCGCCATATCGGCCTTTTTGAACCTGCATCTGCATCCATTTTTCCATATCGCGCAGATTTGAATACAAACCCGCGGCAGGTTCTGCCCCTGTCATCTCCCATGGCGGCATTTCATCTAACTTATCTTCATGCCATCGATAACCAACTGCAAAATCTTCCATACAGCACATTTCTGCTGCCGAAAAACCACTTTGCTTCATTCCAAGAGGATCTAAAATCCGCTCCTGCACCAGCTTCTCCCATGGTTTTCCGGCAATTAACTCCGCAAGGTATCCCGCCGCAGCAAACATGACATTACTGTACTGGGAACAATAGCGAAAGGGCTTATTGGGTTCCAGAAAACGCAGCCGATACAAAAAATCCTTTCGTTCCCAGGTATTCGGCCACATAGCATCGTGTCCTCCCAGGCCGCTTCTGTGACACAGCATGTCCTGCATGGTAATTCCGTCTGTTGCTGCTCTGTCCCAAAGCCTGAATTCCGGAACATACTTCGCAATGGGAGTGTCAAACTCTATAATTCCATCATCTGCCAGTGATGCGATCATTTCTGCATTAACTGCTTTGGTACAGGAAGCCATCGCAAACCTTGTTTCCGGTGTAACCGGCTTTTTATCAGAAAGATTTCTTACACCCCAGACTTCCTCCAGCAATACGGAATCTCCCGATGTAACAGCCATTGCCGCTCCCGGTATATGCCAGCGCTCCATACACCGCGAAACCATGTTCCTGAATTCTTCCATATTTTCTCTCACCTTTATATTTCCTGAATATGCAATGGAAAATGACACGCCACACTGCAATGCTCTTTTATGTATTTCCGTTCCGGTTCCTTTTCTCTGCAAATCTCTTTGGCATAAGGGCATCTCGGATGAAATCTGCACCCTGTTGGAATCTTAATGGGACTGGGCGTTTCCCCTTCAATCATATATTCCCGGCTTCGAACCTCAGGATTTACCTCTGGCGCCGCATGAATCAAAATATCTGTATAGGGATGCCGGGGATTTTTGAAAAGTTCCTCCGCTGGAGCCTCTTCCACTATTTTCCCCAGATACATTACCGCCACACGGTCCGAGAGATACTGAACAACTCGCAGGTCATGAGAAATAAACAGCATTGTCAGATTTAATTTCTCCTTCAGCTCCACCAGAAGATTGATAATCTGTGCCTGAATGGACATATCCAGGGCAGAAACCGGTTCATCCGCAATTAAAAGACGGGGATTCATTACCAATGCCCTTGCAATTCCAATCCTCTGGCGCTGGCCTCCTGAAAAAGCAGAAGGTCTTCTGTCCAGAATATCCTCAGGCATGCCCACCATATCCAGAATATTCTTCGTTTTTTGTTCGTATTCCGATTTTTCGCACAAATGATGAACTGCCATAATCTCATAAAACATTTTTCGAATGCTCATGCGGGGATTCAAAGACGAATAGGGATCCTGAAAAATCATCTGCACGTTTTTGTACATCTGCTTCACTACTGGTTTATTGGCATTAACCAACTCACCAACCCCGTCAAGCTGAATGCTCCCTGCTGTGGGTTCGCATAAATGAAGAATCGTTTTTGCCAATGTGCTTTTCCCGCAGCCGCTCTCACCTACAAGTCCCAACGTTTCGCCTTCATGAATTTCCAGACTTACATCAGAAACAGCCTGAACTGTTTTTTCCGGCTTTTTCTGAACCTTTTCTATTATTGTCTGTTTAATCGGAAATGTCGTTGACAGATGCTCTATTTTTAAAAGAATCTTTTCTTCACTCTTCATTCTTATTTCTCACCCTCCGGCTCTCCCCTGAAATGACACCTGGAAAAATGCCCCGTCTCCACTTCCTGAAGCTGTGGTTCCTGCTGAAGACAAATGGAACGGTAGAAGCGACATCGTGGCGCAAATGCACATCCCTCCGGCAATTTTTTTAAGTTTGGAGGCATTCCTTCAATAGGGATCAGCCTGCTTCCTTTTTTAGAAATAGTAGGAATTGACTCCAAAAGCCCACGGGTATAGGGATGACATGGATTCAGAAACAGTGCATGCACATCTGACATTTCCACAATTTTCCCTGCATACATAACTGCGATCCGGTCACATGTCTGAGACGCAACACCCAAATCATGGGTTACCAGAATCATACTCATTTTTAATTCCTGCTTCAGATCCATAAGAAGTTTCAGAATCTGATCCTGAATGGTAACATCTAATGCGGTAGTTGGTTCGTCTGCCAGCAAAAGCCTTGGACCCGCAGCCAATGCAATAGCAATCATCACCCTCTGGCGCATTCCGCCGCTTAATTCATAAGAATATGCGGACAAACGCTGGCCTGCATCAGCAATTCCCACCATCTTCAGAAGTTCTTCTGCCCGTTTTTTCTTATCTGCTCTGCTCATTGTTTTTGGCAGACACTCCGTGATTTGTGTTTCTATTTTTACAACAGGATTTAATGTGGTCATTGGCTCCTGAAAAATCATCCCGATTTCATGTCCCCGGATCTTTTCAAGCTCTTTCCGCGACATTTTCACCAGATTTTTACCTTTATAGAGGATTTCACCCTCCGTGATTTTTCCATTTTCTTTTAATAATCCAATAATAGACCGGCAGGTTGCACTTTTCCCGCAGCCGCTTTCTCCAATCAGCCCGAATGTCTCCCCTTCCCGTATGGAAAAGCTCACGTCGTTGACAGCATGAACCTCCCGGGAATTATCGTAAAACACGGTTTTTAAATTTGAAACCTTTAAAATCTCATCCATGCTCCGCTCCTATCTGCCTTTCATCATATCAGCGGTTCCTTTTCCCACAAGGCTGATTGCCACTCCTGTCACAGCCAGAACAATGCCAGGAAACACAGAAATCCACCACGCTCTGGTAATAAACGTTCTGCCTCCGGAAATAATAGCTCCCCATTCCGGTGTAGGTGCAGAGACCCCCAATCCCAGAAAGCTCAAAGAAGCCCCTACCAGCATACACATCATAATATCGGAAATCGCATAAACAAATGCGCCATCAATAACATTTGGAAGAATATGACGCAGCATAATCCGAAGATTAGAATAACCAAGCGTTTTTGCCGCCGCAACATATTCAATGTTTTTCTCCGAAAGCACCTCGCTTCGTACCAGCTTCGCATAGTCCTTCCAGCCTACCAGCCAGATGGCAATAAACATATTCCGGATACCGGAGCCCATAATTGCAACAATCGCAATTACCAGAATAATAAACGGAAATGCTGTCATAACATCCAGGACACGCATCAGACATGCATCCACAGTCTTTCCATAATAGGCAGCCACAAGCCCCAGCAGAGTTCCTGTAATTGCCGGAACCAGCATGGCAAACACGCCAATGGCGAGATCAATTCTGGTTCCATAGACTACACGCGCAAAAATATCTCTTCCAAGCTCGTCCGTTCCAAACCAGTGAGCCGATGACGGAGCCTGAAGCAGCGCCGACATATCCTGACTTATGGGGCTTTGGGAGGTAAACGCCTGCGGAACAACTGCCATACCCAGAATAATCAGCAGAACGACACCTCCTGCCAGAAAGGAAATACTTATTTTCTTTTTCTTCATCTGCTCTCTCCTTATTCCAGGCGGATTCTCGGATTCAGGAATGAATAGGAAATATCCGTCAGTAGATTCATTACCAATACGATTACCGCAAATATGTATACCAGGCTTTGCACAAGAGTATAATCTCTGGCCATGATTCCCTGCATCAGCAGGGAGCCAAGCCCCGGCAGTGCAAATACAGTTTCAATAACCACACTGCCGGCAAACATTCCGATAACTCTCATGGACAAAAGCGTCACAGTGGAAACCATTACATTTTTCAATATGTATCTGTTTCGGACAACTCCTTTTTTCAGACCTTTACTGTACGCAAAATCCACATAATCCTGTTTTTTAATTTTTGTAATTTCTTCCTCAATATTACGGATCATTAACGCCGAAGTACCCATTGCTCCGGAAATAGCCGGCAATATCATAGAACGGATATGCTCCGGCCATGTGCTTCCCCAGCCGCCCACCGGCAGCAATTTCAGATTTAATCCAAAAATCAGCATTAACTGAATACCTATCCAGAATTCCGGAATAGATAACATAACAAGAGCAATAGAATCAATGGTTTTGGAAATTAACGGATGACGGCTCATTCCTGCAGCATATCCAAAGATAAAGCTGATGATTATCGTAAAAATTGCCGTAACCAAAGTTAACGTCAGGGTTACCACTGCCTTTTGCTTAAACAAATCCCACACCGGCGCATTCATGGTAATCGAATTGCCAAAATCAAAAGTCAATACCTGTTTCAAAAACAGCAGATACTGGAAAAAAAGAGGCTGATCCAGCCCCAGCTTGTGACGAAGTCCCTCTGCTGCCGCATCGGAATAATGTGTCCCAAGCATAGTAATGGCTGGATCACCCGGTATCAAGCGCATTCCTGCAAAAATAATCACTGTAATCACCAGAAGTGCGGGAATCATCTGGAGGATTCTCTTGATAATATAATTAAATTCCTTCATAATCGTTCCAATATCCCTTAGTTGGTTTTCGTCAGTTCTTCAAAGCGATAGTTTCCAAGAGGATTTTGTTTTACATTGTCGATATTTTTGCTGTGAGCTACGTAGAAAGGAGTGGTGTACAGCGGAATATTCGGAACCTCTTCCAGCACAATCTCCTGCATCTGTCCATACAGTTCCGCACGTTTTTCTTCATCCATTTCCATTCCGGCTTCTTTTACAAGAGCCTCTGCTTCCTGCTGCTTTTCTCCATGCCAGCCGCTTCCCCAGCAATTAGTGCTCTCTGATACACACCAAAGCTCTGAAAGCTGAGAAGTATCTGTCATATCGCTGGTCAGATAGCTGAAGTATACCTCATAGTCTCCGGCACTCCAATTGCTGCTGGCTGTTGCACGGTCAATCTGTTCGATCTCAAGGTTAACGCCGGCCTTTGCCCACTGTTCCTTCAGCATGGTTGCTTCCTGCAATTCAGAGGAATAACCTGAACCTACATCAACCCGCAGATCCAGTCCATCTGCATATCCGGCCTCTGCCAGCAGTTCTTTTGCTTTTTCAACATCATATGTAATTTCCGGAAGATTTGTATTATAATGCGGTGCTGCCGGAGAGATAAAGCTGTCTGCCAGCTTACCGTATCCAAAAGAAAGTGCGGTATTCAAAGCTTCACGGTCTGTTGCATAAAGCAGAGCCTGTCTTACTCTCACATCTTCCAGTTTCTCATTTGCACAGTTCAGGATAATATAATCAACCGCCGTGGACGGAAACTCGTCTACTACAAGATTGGAATCTGCTTTCACCAGATCCAGCTGTGCCAGCGGTACATCTGTCATATCAATCTGACCGGACTGGAGCTGCATGATTCGTGTATTTTCATCTGCAACAACTGTCATAACAAATTCGTCTACTGTAGGAAGTCCTTCCTGCCAGTAATATGGATTTTTCTCAAACACCATCTGGCTGTTCTTCTCCCAGGAAGTCAGAATAAAAGGACCCGTTCCTACAGGAGCATTGGCAATCTGATCATCTCCAACCTCTTCGCAGTAACTCTGCGGCATAATGCTGCACGGGAACATCGCAAGCAAAGACAATAATGCCGGTGTAGGCTGTGACACCTTAACCACAATCGTGTCATCCCCTTCTTTTTCCACACTTTCAATCACGCTGAGCATTCCCTGCCAGGGGCTTCCTTCTTTATCTCTGGTACGTGTAATACTGTAAATACAGTCCTCCGGAGTTACCTCTTCTCCATTAGAGAATTTCACTCCTTCTCTTAAATGAAATTTATATGTCAGATTATCTTCGCTGATTTCCCAGGTATCCGCAAGTGCAGGTTCAATATCCTTTCCATTTTCTGCCGCACGAACCAGACCCTCCAGTGCAAAATTCATCATCCAGATATCCTGGTTTTTTGATGCCATAGCCGGATCCAATGTAGTAGAATCAATCCCTCTGGCCATAACTACTCTTGTAGTCTCCTCTGCTTTTACAATGCTGCCTGTCATCCCCAACGAAGAAATGGTACATAAACCTGCCATCAATAGTGCCATAAGTTTTTTTCTCGAAAAATGCATATGTTTCTCCTTCCTCTGCTTTTTGCAAATTGTATTTGTTGAATCACATTATCAGTATAATCATTTTGAATACGCTCTTCTATCTGAAATATGTAAAAAAATGTTAAACATGAGTAAAGTTAAAAATTTGTTATCATGTATATTTTTATCTGATCATCTTTCACTTGACATATCTTTTTGAAGTATGCAGAATAAAATTGCAGCAGGCCACTGCAAAAACCTGATATGATTGGAGTATTTTATGAATCGGAATGAGGCAGAAAAATATCTTTACTATGCCATGTCTATCGGAGAGCAGCTTTTGATCAGCGGCGCAGAGGTTGGCAGAGTAGAAGACACCATACGGCGAATCTGTATGAGTTACGGCGCTTCCAGAGTGGATGTTTTTTCCATAACATCAAGCATTGTGACCACTATGTATGGAGATTCTTTTGGAATTTGTACACAAACCAGACGTGTTTCCTCAATGGAAAACGATCTTCACAAACTGGATCAACTGAATCAGCTTTCCCGAAAAGTATGTGAAAAAAAGCCTTCACCGGAGGAAATCAGGACAGATCTGACAAAAATCATGAATGGACCGCGTTATTCCTTCACAGTGCAGCTTTTGATTTATGCGCTGATCTCCGGTTCTTTTACGGTGTTTTTCGGAGGAGACTGGAAAGATATGATTGTTTCGGCAGCGATAGGCATTCTTCTGAAATATATGGAGACTTACATAAAAAAAATCTCTGTTAACGGGCTGATCACAGCACTTTTGTGCTCCACCGCAGGAGGCTTTCTGGCAAATGCCGCTGTGGCACTAGGGCTTGGCGTCCATGTAGATCTGATCAGTATCGGAAATATCATGCTGCTGATTCCGGGAATTGCCTTTACGAATTCCTTACGGGATATGTTTTCAGGCGATACGATTACGGGAATGATACGTTTTATGGAATCCATACTTCTGGCGATTATTATAGCTCTTGGATTTACATTTGCCAATTTTCTGTTCTAAACAGATTTTTACAGGAGGAAAAGAATTATGAAGGAAGCAATCCAGCTTATAGCCGCCTTTTTTGGATCTCTGGGATTTGCAGTTTTGTTTAATATCCGAGGGAAAAAACTGTGTTTTTCAACCTTCGGAGGATTTTTGGCATGGGGAGTTTATCTTGCAGCAGCTCATTTCAGCAATAACCCGTATCTTTGCGGGTTTATATCCTCTGTCATGCTTACTTTATATGCAGAATGTATGGCAAGGGTTCACAAAACTCCCGTCACCGTATTTCTGGTATCCGCGGCTATTCCATTGATTCCCGGAGCGGCACTGTACCGTTCCATGAACTGCATGATGCAAAAAGACTGGCATAGGTTCGCACAGGAAAGCGTCTATACACTGCTGTTTGCAGCCAGCATGTCCGCCGGTATTACCTTTACTATTCCTCCACTTTCATGCCATAAATCTTCTCGGCAAGAAATTTCGTTGATATCTTTCCCGGAATGACCAGAAATCCTCTTTCTTTCAGTTCCTCGTTGTAGCCTTTCATGATTTTATATGCAAAGGCTTTCGATACTCCCAATACTGCACAAACATCATCTACGTTCATATACATTTTTTCCTGTGTCATACTCATATTGCTTTTTCCTCCGATAAATACTGTTCTACATGTTCCAAACCATAAATCTTGTCCTCAACATAACGAGTGGGCACCCGTCCTAATATCACATAATAATTTTTATTTGCCAGGTCAGCGTTCATCCGTTCCACTACCCTGTAAGCAAAAGAGACCGAGATATCAAATACTTCCGCTACGTCTTCCACTGACAAATACATCTTTCTTTTACGCATGGAACCATTCCACTCCCTTCTCCTGTGGTATCTGGCAGACATCCTCAATCCCGTAAAAACGTTCCACAAAATACTTGGTCGGAACCTTGCCTTTAAGAACCAGATACCCTTTCTTCTCCAGTTCGCTGTTCAAATTTGCAATGATCTCATAAGCAGAGGTTGTAGATACCTCCAAAAGTTCACATACATCTGCTGCTTTTAAAAATAATTTGTTCTGCATAATCAGTACCTCCTTTGTGTTCTGAAAGTTTTCCCTTCATGTACACCGGACTGGCAGTAGGATTTTAGGACACATTTTTCCGAAATTTTGCAAATTTTCCACAGGTAAAATTTCCTTACAAATTCAAAAGCAATAAAAAAACAGCCTGCCATGATGAAAACTACTTCATCAAAACAAACTGTTCTATAAAAATATCCCGATATTCTCTTCTGGAAATGCAATGATATTCCGGAAAACCTTGTCTATTCAAGAAATCCAGCTAGTAAAAAAAATAATTTTTAACTCCATTTGCACTCCAGAGACAAAAATAAATCCCCGGGAAAGCCCATAAATACAGGCTTTTCCGAGGATTTGACTTCTATTCAAACTCGCAAATGAGTTTTTGCCACTATACAATTTTGTATAGGCGTTATGGTTCTATCTGGTTTTATATGTGTTCCACTATCCTTAGTCCACGGACTGTACTGAACGGTGTTATCAATTTGTTATCATATTTCTGTTATCAATCAAAAATTCTTGTAATATCCTGATACCGATTGATGACACGATAAATTTCTACATACTCGTTGCTTACCTTGTAGATAATCACATAATCTTCCCATATCGCATATTTATAGTCTGTCCGAAAGCTGACTCGCTTTGAAAGGTCTGAACCCATTCCCGGAAACATCTGGAGATTCTCAAATTTACCATAAATTTCCTTTATAGTCTTTGCGGCATATTCTTCACTATCTTCAGCGATGTAATCCCGGATATTCTTCAGGTCCTTTGCAACAATCGGGTTAATCCGTAATTTTAACATCTTATTCCCCCACAAGTGCCTTCAGTTCATCTAACTCCAGCCATCCCTCGCCGTCTTTCACTGCTTCTTCGGCTTCCTGCAGCTTCATTAAAAGCTTCTTTTCCGCACGATCACGTTCATAATCTTCAAAATCCATAACCACAAAACGTCCTCTACCATTCTTGGTAAGATATACAGGCTCGCCTTTATGGCAGTTCTTCAGGACTTCGTTATAATTTCTCAAATCAGATACTGGTAAAATACTTGCCATATTCTTTCAGCTCCTTCCTTGATTTTATATTGTTTCTGCTACTTATATTATACACAAAAAGCTGTAAAATTCAACGTGAATTTTTACAGCTTTCTATTATAACTATTCCTATTTTTTAATTCGACAAACTTGAATTGAACAAAATCGCTGCGCGATGGCCTGCCGAGGCTGTGGCGCAGCTTTCTTTTCTCAATAATAAAATAGGCAATGGCAATTCTTACC
>NZ_JBQHWF010000022.1:0-24724 GCF_052064095.1 Blautia sp. HCP3S3_C4 | reverse complement strand
CTACAAGACCAGCAAAACCTATGACCAGTTTGTAAATGAAAGCTGGAAGATAAAGGACCTGCCCCTTGGCGAATATACAGTGACAGAAACAGATGCAGATTTCAGTGGATATAGCCGTAGGACTACTTATAAGGTAAACGGGAAAGATGCAGAGAAAACAAATGTGTCAGTGACAGAGGGTCAGCCTGTAAGCATTGCAATCATGAACACCTACACAAGGGAAACCGGAAGCCTGGAGCTGAAAAAGACATTTGGAGGTGAAAAGGATGGAACAGACCTGAATGCAGACCAGAAGAAAGCAATCCATTTCACAGTGACCGGCCCGGACAATTACAGTAGGACTGTAACCTACAATGAGTTTGGTCAGGATGGAACCTACACCCTGAGTGACCTGCCGACCGGAACTTACCAGGTAGTGGAGAGTGGTGCAGAAGACCTGTATGAGGGATATAAGCTGAGCACAACTTACAGTGTAACAGATGGAAAGACAGAAGTGACATCCACGGGACCAGCCAGTGTGTTAGTGACCAATATCTACAGCAGGAAGACCGGAACACTGGAAGTAACAAAGACAGTGAGTGGCCTGACCCTGACAGAGAAACAGAAAAAAGCCCTGACATTTACCGTAAATGGGCCGAATGGCTACAAGACCAGCAAAACCTATGACCAGTTTGTAAATGAAAGCTGGAAGATAAAGGACCTGCCCCTTGGCGAATATACAGTGACAGAAACAAATGCAGATATGGAAGGCTATAAACTGACTACTACCTACAGTGTAGATGGTGGAAAAGTAACCGTAACAAACGAAAAGACAGCAAGCATTACAATTACAAATGATTATACTAAAATTTTAGTCAAGATTAGCAAAGTGGATGCAACTAACCAGAAAGAACTGGAGGGAGCACATATCCAGATTGTTGATAAGGATGGTAAGATTGTTGATAAATGGACATCTGGTAAGGAACCTTATGTAGTGGACAATCTGAAACCAGGAGAGACTTATACTCTTCGTGAGACAGTAGCGCCGAATGGATATTACCTTAAAGCGGATACAACCTTTACTTTAAAAGCAGATGGAAGTATTGATACAGAGAAGACAACTACTACCATTTCCAAAGAGGGTATTCTTCTTGTAGAAGACACAGCAATTCCAACTCCAGATGTACCATCTGGCCCAACTGCCAAGATCAGTAAGGTGGATGTGACAAGTCAGCAGGAACTGGAGGGTGCAAAGCTTCAGGTCATTGACAAGAATGGAAATGTAGTTGACGAGTGGATATCTGGAAAAACTGCTCATGTAACGACAGAACTGAAAGCCGGAGAGACCTATACTCTTCGTGAAACAGTAGCACCAGATGGATATCTGATCACCAGTGACACAACCTTTACTTTGAAGGAAGATGGAACTGTTGATGAATCTAAGACAACAACAAAAGTTAAAGATGGAGTGCTTCTTGTAGAGGATACAAAAGCGGTATCAGTGAAGATCGGAAAAGTGGATGCAACTAACCAGAAAGAACTGGAGGGAGCACATATCCAGATTGTTGATAAGGATGGTAAGATTGTTGATGAATGGACATCTGGTAAGGAACCTCATGTAGTGAACAATCTGAAACCAGGAGAGACTTATACTCTTCGTGAGACAGTAGCACCAGACGGATACACAGTAACCAGTGACACGACCTTTACTCTGAAGGAAGATGGAACTGTAGATCAGACAAAGACTACAGCAACAGTATCTGATAAAGGTGTGGTTCTGGTAGAAGATAATATGACATCTGTAAGCATCAGTAAGGTTGATATTACCAGTCAGAAGGAGCTTGCCGGAGCGCATATCCAGATTCTTGACAAGGATGGAAAGGTTGTTGAAGAGTGGGATTCTACTGACAAGGCATATACCATCAAAGGACTGAAGACAGGTGAGACATACACATTACGCGAGACAGTAGCGCCGAAGGGCTATAAGGTGGCAGAGGATACCACATTCCAGCTGAATGAGGATGGAACAATTGATACTGAAAATACTACAACAGCCATCAGTGATGATACACTTCTTGTAAAAGATGAGAAGAAAGAGAGCAAGGATGTTTCCGTATCTGTGACCAAGAAACTGGTAACTGTTGACGGAACAGTGATCGGAGCTGTGGATGCAACTTATTATGTGGCTCTGTATTCAGATGCTGATTGTACAGAGAGAGTTTCCGATGTGCTGGCGCTTAACTTTAAGAATGCTTCTTCATCTACAGTAACCTTTACAGGACTGGAGAAGGGACAGACCTATTATGTAGGCGAGTGTGAGGCAGACGGAACCTGTTATCTGGCAAATATATGTGCAGACGGAACCATGTATATGGTAGATTTCTCAGACGGAAATGCAGTTACAGTTGACAACGCTGACGGCAGCACAACCGTATACTTTGACAACCAGTTTGAGAATATTCCGGATGGTTACTATAAGGAAGCCGAACTGAACATTACCAAGAAGCTGGTTGGCAGTGACGGAAAAGCAAAGAACAGCAATGAGATCTTCTATGCAGGAATTTTTGCAGATGAGGGCTTCACACAGCTTTCAACAGATGTTTCTCAGAATATTGTACCGTTAGATCTGGCCGGTGGTTCAGAAGCAACTGCTCTGGTTAATGTGGCACTTCCGGAAAGCGGATCCATTACCCTGTATGTGACAGAGGTTGATTCCAATGGAAAGCCGGTTGCAGGAGCAGCAAGCTTTAAGTATGATGTGACAGTTGATAATGCGCAGGTAACCTTGAATGATGACAATCTTAGTGCAAATGTAGTCATTACCAATACAGAGAATTCAACAAAGGTTACACCTACACCTGGCACACCGAATACGCCGAATACACCAAATACATCAGGTGGATTTTCAGGAAAATCTGCAGTGAGAACCGGTGATTCTACACCGATCGGAGGCTTTATTGCACTGTTTGCAGCTGCAGCAGTGATTGCCGGAGCAGCCGTATTCTTTAAACGCCGCAGAAAAGATGAAAAATAAAAAATCAAACAAGTAATACATTTTCCCCCATTCCGGAGTTACCCATATTCCGGAATGGGGGATTTTCGGAAGAAATGACAATAAGGAGGAATTAAAAAATGATCATAGATACCCATGCCCATTATGATGATGAGGCTTTTGACCCAGACAGAGAGGTGCTTCTTGCATCTATGCAGGAGCATGGAATTGAGAAGCTTGTAAATGTCTGTGCATCTATAGATGGCTTGCAGGATACGGTGAAATTGATTGAAAAGTATCCGTTTATATACGGAGCTGTGGGAGTGCATCCGGATGATGCGGAGCAGATGACAGAGGAAACCCTGGCAGAGATCCGCCGTATTTCCCATATGGACAAGATGATCGCCATTGGAGAGATTGGTCTGGATTATTACTGGCATAAGGAGAAAAAAGAACATGAGATACAGCAGAAGATGTTCCGCGCCCAGATGGAGATTGCCAGGGAGGAGAAGCTTCCTTTTATGATCCACAGCCGGGATGCAGCGGAGGATACCTTGAATATTGTCAGGGAATATATGCAGGGAGGCATGTATGGAGGAATTATTCACTGCTTTTCCTACAGCCGTGAGATCGCCGCAGAATATTTGAATATGGGACTTTACCTGGGAATTGGAGGCGTAGTTACTTTTAAAAATGCAAAGAAGCTGAAGGAGGTTGTACAGTATGCACCTCTGTCACAGCTGGTGCTGGAAACAGACTGTCCGTACATGGCTCCGGAGCCCAATCGGGGTAAACGCAATTCCTCTCTGTATCTACCCTATGTAGTTCGGGCGATTGCAGAACTGAAGCAGGTAACCCCTGAGGAGGTTATTGAGGTCACCAGGGAAAATACACACAGATTGCTGGGAATATAAAATAATTCAATAGTTATATATCTGTAAAAATAAAAAGAAAACATCTGATTTCATAGTGCTCAGCCTGTATATACCGACAAAGTAACTGCCGGATAATACAAGTGAGTGCGAAACCAGATGTTTATTTTATTTTGCAGATTATCAATTGTTAATAAAATTCATCGTAGAACCCGTTATGATAGGAACTGTCAATAAGATCCGTCATCATAGGAATTATCATAGGATTCGTCATAGGATCCGTCATCATAGGAACTGTCATAGGATTCATCATAGGAGTCTCCGTTATCCTCGGAGGAATCTCCTGTGCCAGAAGAATCTCCTGTGCCGGAAGAATCCGAAGTATCTCCCGATGAACTCAGGTATTCCCAGGAATGGATGGATTCTGTATCCTCTACCACATTTCCTGTAGTTTTGTCGATCATGTTGCCCTGCCAGTCAAATTTTACGTTCAGCAGGTTGGTGTTGGTAGACGGCTTCACATTCATGGACATGATTTCCTTGAATTTGGCCTGGAGGTTTGCCAGGGTGAATTCATCACCGATCACATTGCGGACGCTGTGCTGGGAAGCCAGCTCCTCTGTATAATCAGAGAGCATATAGGGGCCGTATTCTCCTGCATCATGGTTGTAGTGCATAACCATAGGCTTTACTTCAGGTGAAAGAATCTCAATTGTGCTCTTGCCGTTAAGAGTTGTTTTCTGAATGGTAAAGCTTGCCATACCCTCCAGCAGCTCCGGCAGCTCCTGCTGCGTGGAAACAAAATTTCCCAGAGAATAGAATACCAGTGTGCTGTGTCCCTGGTCATCTGAGAGACGGCCATAAGGCTGAAGTACATGAGGATGTCCGCCTATGATCACATCTACGCCCTGCTCCATAAGGAAGGCAGCCCATTGCTTCTCATATTCGTTTGGCATGGTCTCGTCTTCTGTACCCCAATGTGCAACAAAAATAAGGCAGTCACAGATGGATTTGGCTTTCTGGATCATAGTGGTGATCTTGTCCTTATCAAAGATATCGATCATGTATTCGTAGCCTTCCCCTGCACCTGAGTTGTTGGTGCCATATGTATAATCAAGAAAAGCAATCCTGATCCCGTTTACTTCTTTGACCTTGACGATGTCTGCGTCCTCCTGGGTGGAGTGGATACCCAGCACAGGAATTGTGGGATATTTGGAACTCCAGAAATCCAGAGTGGTTTTCAGATAATCGTATCCATAATCATCTGCATGGTTGGTGGCAGATTCCACTACATCGAAGCCAGCCTTGATGATGGCATCTCCAACCTCCTGGGGAGTTGCAAAGGAGGGGTAGGTACTGACGGAATCATGATCCGGAGCAAAGACAGTCTCCTGGTCGATCATAGCCACATCTGCAGCCTGGATCTCATCCAGAACATTGGCATAAATATGGTCATAATTCCAGGTGCCGGAATCATACTCACCGGATTCGTACAGCTTACTGTGATAGAGATTGTCTCCGACTGCAATCACACTTGCAGTGGTGATCTCCGGGGTTTCCGCAGCTTTTTTTGCCTCTTCTTCCTTCTTCTGTGCTTCCTGGGCGGCTTTTTCCTCAGGCTTGGTGATCAGGCCGTAGTCCAGCTGATGCATCAGGAAAACCAGTACGATCAGAACTGCCGCGGAACATAGCAGACTGATCCTTGAATTATTTTTTTCCCTGAAATTAAGGGGAATATTATTTTTTTTCATAAAATCTATCCTTTGATACCATAGATAATGGCAGAATTATTATTGTAATGATTATATCAAACTTTACTATTGAAAGAAAGAGATATTTACCAACTGTATTTTCAGATAAAAAATGCCTAAAAATGCTTTGTAAGGCAAAGTAATATAGTGTATAATGAGAGACAAAGGTTACTGAGAACTGAGACAGTGACTGATATGTGAAAGGGGGAGGACCGGATGAACCATTATGAGGCGATCAATGATGTGCTTGTAAATTTGTTTAATGAGATTCTGGATCTGGAAGAGCGGGCGCTGATCACGCCGGAGTATAAAAATATTTCTGTAAATGATATGCACATTATGGATGCAGTGGGGATCCGGGAGCAGAAAAATATGTCCACAGTAGCCAGGGCGCTGAATGTGACTGTGGGCACCCTGACCATTGCAGTGAATAACCTGGTAAAGAAGGGATATATTCAGCGTGTGCGCAGTGAAGAGGACCGCAGAGTAGTATTGATTTCTCTCACAGAGAAGGGGGAGAAGGCTTTCTGTCATCACAGGGATTTCCATGAGAAAATGGTTCTGGCAATCCTGAAGGATCTGAATGTGGAGGAGACTGAGGCCCTGACCCGGGCCCTTACCAAGCTGCAGAAATTTTTCCGCAGCTATCAGGCATAGGAAAGGAACAGATATTTTTCCAGCACCGGGAACTGCACAGGGCCGATTTCCATGATCCGGCGGTGAAACTCTTTCAGATTAAAATCATGACCCAGTTGTTTCCTGCAGCGTGTCTGCAGATCCTGGAAATTCAGGCTGCCCCAGTAATATTTCAGGTAATTGCCGGGAGTTTCTACAATGTACTGGTAGATTTCTTTTACTGCAGATTCCTGGGTAATGCCGAAGGCTTTGAGAAAAGCTGTGGTTCTGCCCTGATCCCAGCCCTCGTAGTGGATGCCGATGTCCAGCAGGGAATAGAGACACAGGTTGGTGCTGCGGCTGAGCCATGCCAGCTGTGTAGCATTTTGGATAAGCTTCCGGTCAGGCGCAGAGTTGAGTGTGTCATCAGAGGTGGCAGCAGCGGAATTTTTCGTAATATCATAGATCAGTGAGGCTGCATATCTGTATGCGTAGCCTTCCACATAGGTTGCCCAGCCCTCTATATATCCGGGACTGGTGATCAGATAGCGGATATTGTCAGGAGCGCTTCTGGCAAAGGATACGGTCTGATACAGGTGTCCGGGAAAGCCTTCGTGGGCCAGGGTGCCAAAAAGCTCCAGGCTGGAGGTGCCTTTGGAGTTGTTGATGTAGATTACATTGGGAGTCTGGGTATCCACCGGAGGAGTCAGATAAAAGGCAGGGCTCAGGAATTTTTTCATGGAGGGATGAACCTGGCGGACTTCATAGGAGATATTTTTTAATAGGGGGAAATCCTCTTTCATCAGTCCGGGAAGTTCTTTTAGCATTTGTTCAGGAGTAAGGGAAATCTGGCCGGAATATTTCTGCAGAGAAGCAACCAGGGAGGAATCTGCCTGTATGAGAGCTTTGATCTGCCTGAAATCCGCTAGAAGCTGATCAGAGAGCCGTTTCTGGATCTGCTTTACGGGAACATAGGAGCCGGTCTGGATACGCAGAAGATACTGGTAGTATTCTCTGCCACCGGGGAAGTATGCCAGCCCACGGCTGGTTTTGCCTGTGCCTCGCAGCTTCTCCAGTCCGTCTATCAGCTCCTGGTAAGCAGGGATCACCTGCTTTGTGATCAGTTGGTGATGGAAGGTAAGGAGATGGTTCTGCTCCTTTTCTGTCAGCTTCCCGAAGGTTTTCAGGCGCTGGGCGAAAAGCTCATCCATGTAGTTGGAATTGGGGTCACGGATAAAAGAACGGCATTGAGTCAGAATACGATCCAGGGTGGCATCACTCATAAAGAGGCCAGCCTGGGATTTTTTTTCTTCAAATTGGAGAATACTATGGAAGTAAGGCCGGATGGTGCCCAGAAGCTTCAGGTAATCGGACAGATCTCTGGTGGAGTGAAAGGCATATTCTCCCAGCAGGACAGGAAGCTGAGCCTGGATTCCCAGACTTGGCCCCAGAGGTTCCTCCAGTATGTAATTTTCTCCCAGGGAAGCGCGGGTGTGGAAATACAGAAGCAGCATATCCAGTGTAAGCTGATTGTCTCTGGACAATCTGGAGTAAGAGAAGGACCGGAGGAGGTTCTCATATTCGTTACAGAGCCGGGTTGTTTCAGAAGAATCTGTGTCCAGGGCGCCCAGGGTCATTTCTGTGGGGCGGATACCTGCCCCTGCCGGGTCTGCCAGTGTATAGTGGAGGGTCAGGGCATTGGCGGAGACTTCAGTCTGGAAAAGCTTTTCTGTGAAGGCCTGGAAACGGGAATTTTCTGTGACAGGATGTTCGGACACATACCCTGCACCTATCCCCAGGGCAAAGACCAGTGTGAGGGCAAGTATTTTTTTCAGAATTTTCATAGAAACCTCGAAGGAGGACTTTTTACTATCTTATTGGAAACAGAGGGGCAGTATGCTATTATTACTATAGCGATTCCATAAAATACGGAGGTATGAGAGATGTCAGAACTTTACGATATAGCGATTCTGGGGGCTGGTCCGGCGGGGATCAGTGCGGCAATTTATGCAGTCAGGGGCAGATTGAAGGCTTTGTGGCTGGATAATCAGTTTGTAGAGGGAGGCCAGGTGCTGAATACTTATGAGGTGGATAATTATCCGGGGCTTCCGGGAATCTCAGGGATGGATCTGGGAGAGGCTATGGGAAATCACGCGGAAAAGCTGGGAATTGCTCCTGTCAGGGGGAAAGTGCTGGCTGTGGAGAATGCCGGCAGTGAGAAGGTCATCCGCACAAAAAAGCATGAATACAGAGCGAAAACTGTGGTTCTGGCCTGCGGTGCCAGCCACCGTACTCTGGATATTCCGGGGGAGGCAGAATTGTCCGGTATGGGAGTTTCTTACTGTGCAACCTGTGACGGTGCCTTTTTCAAAAATAAAAGGGCTGTGGTGATCGGCGGCGGTAATATTGCAGTGGAGGATGCCATTTTCCTGGCAAGAATCTGCGAGAAGGTGTATGTTGTCCACAGGAGGGATGAGTTTCGTGCGGACAGGATCCTGCAGGACAGCCTGAGATCCTGCGAGAATGTGGAAATCATCTGGGACAGTGTTGCTGTGGAAATACAGGGAGCAGAGCAGGTGACAGGAGTGAAGCTTTCCAATGTGAAGACAGGACAGGAATCTGTGATCCATACAGATGGCGTATTTATTGCTGTGGGGATTATTCCCAATACCCAATGGCTGGGAGAGCTGGTGCCCTTGGATGAGACCGGATATATTATTGCAGGAGAGGAAGGCATTACCGGTACGCCGGGGATTTTTGCTGCAGGAGATGTCCGTACAAAGATGCTCCGCCAGGTGGTAACTGCAGTGGCCGATGGTGCCAATGCTGTGGTCTCTGCCCAGAAATATCTTATAGAGAATGCATAAGGAGCCTATGGCTCCTTTTGTTGTATTTTTGCGCAGAACAGAGATGAAAATCGAACTTTCAACATTTTGCACAAATTTTGTCGAAAAAAGAAAAAGGTGTGGAAAACCATACACATTTTTTCCACACATGAGAATTGAGGAAAAGCCCATAAAATAGAGTTATGCACAAAGTTATCCACATTATCCACATTTTATGTGTGTGGAATACTTGATTTACATAAAAAAGAAAAAAACAAATGTTTTGTATAAAGTGATAAATCGACATAAATATTAAAAAAGATATAAGAAGTCTATTGACTTTTTTATATTCTAATAATCATAGAATATTTTGGGAAAAAGATAAAATATAGAGATATATGGGATTGATTTCAGAATATTATTGAATTTGATTTGGAATCAGGCTGAATAGCGGAATGAAAGAATCTGTGAGCAGGGAAAGGGTTATGGGCGATTCAGATGGATATGAAACGCAACGTAAAATATATGTAATAAGTCTGTAATATCTAATAATCCACATAGAATATAGTCTGAAAAATACTTTTCCACATAATATGAAAACTGAATTTTGCATAATTCTACAGGTCAGCAGGCACATCAGATTACTGAGAAGGGAACAGACATTAGCAATATTTCTACAGAAAAATAAAAATTGCCAGGAAATAACTACCTGGCAATTTTTTGATTCCGGATTTGCAGCTATGCTCCCTGCTTCATCCTTTTGATTACTTTTAATCTGGTGAATTCCTCACGTTCTTTTTCTTCCAGCGCATTCTGAATATCCTTGGTCAGTGTTTCATATTTTGGTATGGTAATATTCTTCAGTGCGTTGGCACGTTTCTGCGTCTTTTTGATATTGGCCGCCAGACGGATGGCTGCGTTTTCCACCATGGAAAGGCGGATGGACAGCTCTTTTACTTTTTCAAAGGCTGCCTTAGCTTCATCCAGGGACATTTTGGTACTGTAGTAAGCGTAGGTCGGCCGGTTGGTGGTGGGCTCATATTCCACCAGAGGAATCTCTGTACCCATAACGCTTCGGGTTTTGATCCGGATGGAGTTCTCAATGGGAACTGTGCCTGCAATCTGCTGTACAAAGGCGATACCGATTTCCATATTTGCCTTCTGGAGAGCTGCATATGCAGTACGGAAGGTGACGTCGATCTGTGTCTGGATATCCTTGGCCTGATTGATCAGATCCATCATTTCACGAATCAGGATATTACGCTTTTTGTCCATCAGCTCATAGCCCTGGCGGGAGAGCTTCAGGGAGTTTTTGGCAAGTATGAGATTTCCCTTGGTGGGAAAGGTATTGGGATCCATGTAATCACCTCACTTCTCTAGCGTACTGTCTCATGGTAATACTGATCCAGGATTTTGGTATCGATTCGGTCAAGTTCTTCCCTTGGAAGCAGTCCAAGAAGCTCCCAGCCTTTATCCAGGGTCTCAGTGATACTTCGGTTTTCTGTCTCAGACTGGCCTACAAATTCACTCTCAAAGGCTTTGCCAAATACCAGATATCTTTTATCCAGTGGAGAGAGCTCGTCCTCACCGATAACAGAGGCAAGGGCTCTGGCATCTCCAACCTTGGCATAGCAGGAGAAGAGCTGGTTGGCTACATCCTGATGGTCTGCTCTTGTGTAGCCCTCACCAATGCCGTCCTTCATCAGACGGGAAAGAGAAGGCAGTACATTGATAGGCGGATAGATTGCCTGGCCATGGAGCTGGCGGTCCAGTACGATCTGGCCCTC
This sequence comes from Blautia sp. HCP3S3_C4, assembly GCF_052064095.1. Lineage (NCBI taxonomy): Bacteria > Bacillati > Bacillota > Clostridia > Lachnospirales > Lachnospiraceae > Blautia > Blautia sp. HCP3S3_C4. Next base: position 13,903 of record NZ_JBQHWF010000022.1, on the reverse strand, counting down.
GGTGATATATCCGGTCAGGTCAGGGATCGGATGGGTGATATCATCATTTGGCATGGTCAGGATCGGAATCTGTGTTACAGAGCCTGGTTTGCCTTTTACAATACCTGCCCGTTCATACAGGGTTGCCAGTTCACTGTACAGATAACCGGGATAGCCCTTTCTGGAAGGGATTTCTCCCTTGGAGGAGGATACCTCACGCATGGCCTCACAGAAGGAGGTAATATCTGTCAGGATGACCAGAATGTGCATGCCTTTTTCAAAGGCAAGATATTCGGCAGCAGTCAGGGCGATTTTCGGTGTAAGAAGACGCTCTACTACCGGGTCATTGGCCAGGTTCAGAAACATAACTACGTGATCGGAGGCTCCGCTTTCCTCAAAGGTGCGGCGGAAAAATTCTGCCACATCATATTTAACGCCCATTGCTGCGAAAACAATGGCAAATTTCTCATCGGAATCCTCGCCCAGAGAGGCCTGCTGTACGATCTGTGCAGCCAGCTTATCGTGGGGCAGACCATTGCCGGAAAAGATGGGCAGCTTCTGGCCACGGATCAGGGTGGTCAGTCCGTCGATGGCGGAAATACCGGTGTTAATATAGTTACGGGGATATTCACGGGCTACCGGGTTCAGAGGCAGTCCGTTGATATTTAAGTTTACCTCAGGAGTGATATCGCCCAGTCCGTCAATGGGCTGTCCGATACCGTTAAAGGTACGTCCCAGGATCTCAGGGGAAAGCCCGATCTCCATGGGATGTCCGGTCAGTCTGGTGTGGGTGTTGCTTAAGGACATGCTGTCTGTTCCTTCAAAAACCTGGATAACAGCTTTGTCCTCATAGATCTCTATGATACGGCCGATCTTACGTGTTCCGTCATCCATGTGAAATTCTACGATTTCCTCATAGGAAGCGTTTTTCACGCCTTCCAGGACAACCAGAGGGCCGTTTATTTCGCTTAGTCCTAAATATTCAATTGCCATATAAACTTCTCCTCTCTGTTATCAGCCATTTTTCTCCATGACTTTGTCATAGAAGGTATCAATGTCTTTGTGGTATTGTTCAAATCTGTCCAGTTCATTGTTTGCTACATCATATTTAATAGAAATGATCCGCTCGAAGATATTGTCCTCCTTCAGTACGGAAACCGGCATTCCACGGTTGATCAGGGCGCGGCATTTCTCGTAGAGATAGAGAATGATCTCCATCATTTTGAATTGCTTTTCCATAGGTACGCAGGTATCCTCCTGATGGAAGGCGTTCTGCTGGAGGAAGCCCAGACGGATTACTCTGGCAATTTCCAGAGTCAGCTTCTGGTCATCCGGGAGAACATCACTTCCGATCAGCTTAACAATCTCCATGAGGGAGCTTTCCTGGTTCAGGATAGCCATGAGCTGATTTCTGTCTGCTACAAATTTGGGAGAGACATGTTCTCTGTACCAGGGGGTCAGATCTTCCAGATATTCGCTGTAGCTGGTGAGCCAGTGGATAGCAGGAAAATGGCGGGCATAAGCCAGTGCCTTGTCCAGTCCCCAGAAGCAGCGGACGAATCGCTTGGTATTCTGGGTAACAGGCTCTGAGAAGTCACCGCCCTGGGGGGAAACTGCTCCGATAATGGAAACAGAGCCTTCGGTTCCGTTTAAGTTCTGCATCATTCCTGCACGTTCATAGAAAGCGGAAAGCTTGGAGGCAAGGTATGCAGGGAAGCCTTCTTCTGCAGGCATCTCTTCCAGACGTCCGGACAGCTCACGGAGAGCTTCTGCCCAACGGGAAGTGGAGTCTGCCATGATGGCTACATCATAGCCCATATCCCGGTAATATTCAGCAAGGGTCACACCTGTATAAATAGAAGCCTCACGAGCTGCAACAGGCATGTTGGAGGTATTGGCGATCAGGGTGGTACGGTCCATCATCAGATTGCCGGATTTGGGGTCGATCAGCTTACTGAAATCCTCCAGAACCTGGGTCATTTCATTTCCACGCTCTCCACAGCCGATATAGATGATGATATCTGCGTCAGACCACTTGGCGATCTGATGCTGGGTCATGGTCTTACCTGTACCGAAACCTCCGGGAACTGCAGCAGTACCGCCCTTTGCAATTGGGAAAAGGGTGTCCAGGATACGCTGTCCTGTAACCAGCGGTACACTTGCAGGGAAGCGCTGGTGGGTAGGTCTGGGAATACGGATTGGCCATTTCTGTGCCAGTGCCAGATCCCTGGTGGTTCCGTCTGCAAACTGGATCGTTACGATGGGTTCCAGAATTGTGTATTCTCCGTCAGCTGCCGCATGGATTACGGTAGCCTCTGTCAGATTGGGAGGAACCATGGATTTATGCAGGATGGAGTCAGTCTCCTGGGTCTCTGCGATAATGGATCCAGGTCCTACCACATCCCCTTCTTTTACTGTAATATGTGTGTTCCATTTTTTCTGTGTGTCAAGGGAGTCTACGCTGACACCACGGGAAATATATTTACCTGAGGCTTTGGCAATCTCCTCCAGAGGACGCTGGATACCATCAAAAATGTTGTGGATGATTCCGGGTCCCAGAAGCACGGAGATGGCATCTCCGGTACCTGTAACTGTATCGCCAGGCTTCAGTCCTGTGGTTTCCTCGAAAACCTGTACAGTTGTCATGCCTTTTTTCAGGCCAATGATCTCACCTACCAGATTTTCAGGACCTACATAGACCATCTCGGAGATTTTGAAGCCGCTGTCACCTTTCAGATAAATGACCGGGCCGTTGACACCGTAGATAATACCTGTATTACTCATGCTTTGGCCCTCCGTCAAATTTGAATTCTTTGTATACTGCCTGGAAATTTCCTGCGAAAGAATGGTCGATCAGGATATTTTTGTGGGGGATCGTTGCCTTGATCCCTCCAAGGAAGTCTTCAGCAGAAACTGTAATGAAGGCTTTTGTGCGTTCTACCAGATCCGGAAGAAGGGCACTGTCCTCAGGAGAGATGTAGATATTAATCTTATCCTGCTCTGCGAAATCCAGGGCTTCTTTGATTTTGCTTTCCAGATAAGCCGGATAATCCGGGGTATTTCGGAAATTTTCCAGCTGTGTTTTTACTTCTGCAAAAAGCTTTTCTTTTAATTCGTTCTGTTTTTTGGTCCAGTCACGTTTGATGGTAAGCTGTTCTGCAGAAAGTGCTTTATTAATCTCGCGTCTGGCATTGGCAGTTTCTGCCTTGATCTGTACCTGGGCGTTTTCCTGGCTGTCAGCCTTGTGTTTTTCTGTCATTTGTGCCAGAGCTTTTCTGTGTTCTTCCAGGATGCCGGCTGCTTTTGCCTGGGCATCCTCTATAGTAACATCATAGAAATGGCTGAGTTTTTCATCAATTGTCATGCTAATACCTGCCTGTTGTTTTTATTCATACCTTATAGCTTCAATCCGATTGCTTCATTTACATAGGATGTGATGAAATCCGGTTTTCGTCCGGTACCATGCCGGTCCGGGATTTCGATGATCAGAGGGGTTTTGTGATGGAGCTTCACATCGTCAATGATAGAGGGGAATTCTCTGCCGAATTTCTCGGTCAGGAGGATGATCCCGATCTCTTTGTTGGAGATGGCCTTTTCCAGGGCATCCTTTAATTCATTATGTGTGTGGACAACCACACCCTCTACACCTGCCAGCCGCATCCCTGTATAGGTATCGATATTGTCGCTGATCAGAAACATCTGCATCTTATAACTGTCCCAGGATCATGAAGGAGATGATCAGTCCATAGAGGGCAACACCTTCTGCAAGACCTACGAAAATAAGGGATTTACCAAGGATACTCTGATCCTCGCTGATCGCGCCCAGGGCTGCACTTGCCGCACTGGCTACGGCAATACCACCGCCGATACAGGAAAGTCCGGTTACAAGAGCTGCTGCAATGTAGCCCATACCTGTAGCAAGTCCTGCCTCAGAGCCTGCTGCTGCCTGTACGGAGGAAGCACCTGTAAACATAACTGCGATGGCGATAATCATGGTGCCAAAGAAGAAAAATGCGTTTACACCAATGGCGGTTTTGTAACGTCCCCGGTTTTTCTCACCGATGAGATAGTAGCCGAAGGGAAGGATAATACTGAGTACCAGTGCGATTGCTAAAATAATCTGTGCTATTGTTGTCATAATTGATCTCCTTTTTATTCGTTGATTTTTTTATTATTTTGTAGGGCGGAATGGCTCAAATTTGCGTCCTGTACCTTTGTAGAAGCGGCTGAACATTTCATAGTATTCCAGACGAAGGACCTGGATACCTACGATCAGACCCTCCATACCGCTTACAAAAAGGTTTCCCAGAATTACTACTATCCAGTTCAGATGGCCGCTTTCAAAGCCGGCAAGCATGAGCACAACCTCCATCATAGCTGCATGGCTGACTGCGAAGGCTCCGATACGGACAAAGGAAAGTGTATTGGAAAAATAGCTCAGCAGGACTTCGAACATTTCGAACAGACCCTGTACAATGAACATTCCTTTTTCCTTTGGCATAACCTCAGATTTCTTTTCCACCAGAGCTGTAAGGGGCTCCTTGAAGAAGATCAGGATCAGTGGTATGCCAAACATGATAAAGAGCAGGATTCCTCCCGGAAGTGTATGTCCTGTGAGGATCAGTGCGATGGAAACGGTAGCAGAGCCGTAGAAGACCAGACCTGCCACAGAGTTGGTGTCGAACCAGATATGCTCTGTATCGTGTGCTTTCCATGCATTGATGATATTGAAGACCATGCACAGAAGGATAAGTCCCATACCAAAACCGATGGCAACAATAAATACCGTATTCAGTTTACCGATAAAGGGTACGGTCATCATATTATTCATCGGGCGCAGCCACAATGCCGGAAACAGGTTTTCAAAGCCGAAGAAGCTTCCAAACAGGATTCCGAAGATAGTGGAAAATACACCTGCACAGCTGATGATGCCTGCCAGTGCAATGTGTTTGAATTTGTAAAGAAGGAAACCGCCGATAAACAACAGCAGTCCCTGTCCTGCATCTCCGAACATGGCGCCGAAGATAAAGGAATAAGTGATGGCCACAAACCAGGTGGGATCCATCTCATTGTAAGCCGGAAGGCCATACATATTGATATACATTTCAAAAGGCTTGAAAAGCTTCGGATTTTTTAACTTGGTTGGCGGCTGCTGGTGAGTTTCAGGCTGGATATGCTCATCGTCCTCACCATCAATAATGCAGAAAATCTTGCTGTCATCCTTGATATCTGTCTGGAAGGAATGGGCATCCTTTTCCGTCATCCATCCACATAAGATATAGAAGATATCATTTTCGCCCTTGCCCTTGGTACAGGCTGCCAGCTTGCGAATATCAAAGTTGCCGGAAAGTCTGGCAATGGCAGCTTGGGCAGCAAGAATTTCCCGGCAGTGGGAAATGAGAAAATCATTTCTCTTCTGGCTGACAGTGTTGAAATCTGACAGGATCAGGCTTCGTTTTTGGGCAAGCTGCTCAAAAGCTTCTCTTGCAGTGCCTTCATAAGAGTCCGGCATGTAAATCTTCTCGAAGTGCATGGAGGAGTATACAGCCTTTACCTTCTGGGATTCAGGTTCCGGAACAAAGTACATTCCCCAGATATACTGGTCATCTTCGTCACATTTAATAAAGATAGTATCCAGATTATCGTAGATGTATCTTTCGAATTTCTGATAATATTCCTTTCCTATCCTTCCGAAACGGAAACGGATAAACCGGAATTTCAGGATTGAGGAAATATCAAAGTCGAGATTACGGAAAGGCCGGATCACTCGCAGGGATTCGTCCACAGTAGTCAGCTGATTCTTCAGATCAGACCGCTTTTTGTCCAGATCCTGGTAGACTGTCTGAATGCGGCGGATAGTATCCAGTGCTGTCTCCACATCCATTGTCTGAGCTGCAGCCTGTGCTGTCTCAGCTTTTACAGTATCGGCTGTAAAGCTGTTCAGTTCCTCGCAGAACAGATTGGCTGTGTTCAGTGCCTCCTTGTAAGGGTTGATCTCCAGGAAAGGAGTCAGGTTCTGAACTGTGGTCAGCTCAGAGAGAGCATTTTCCAGATGGATCTCGTATTTGGACAGGTAGGTATTTACCACCCGGTCAATATCGGCCTTGGGCCCGGTAATGCTCAGGAATTTCATTTTCTCAATCATATTGTCACCTCCTGTTTGGTTAATTGTTCTTAATATATTCTATGGCTTCTGCGGGAGCCACACCGTAGCGAACGCACTCAATGGCGATGGTCAGACGGTTTACCTCATGTTCCTTGTGGTATAAATAGGAATAGATCATAGCCACAGAGTATGGATTCCGATGTGCTTCCTTTTCCAGGACAGTTCGCAGAATATAGTTGTAGAATTCCTCAAGGTTGGCTATAGACAGTTTGTCATATTTGGCGCCATACCAGGTCTTCCGGAAAATCCTGCGGCTTTCTTCGTCAGTGGGAGCCTCTACCAGAGCGGTAATCTCTTCCTTTTTCAGTTTGTAGTTCATGGGGATCAGCAGGGCATAAATGTCTGCCGGCTGCATACCATAACAGCGTTTGGAACGCTGGATAAACTGCAGATTCAGCATATCAAATTTCTCACCGTAGGTCCGGGTAATTTCTTCCAGGTCTTTGCCGCTGAAAAGCTTCTTTTTCAGATTCCAGATCTGTGTGAAGTAATACAGATCCAGTGCCATGCCGTAATCAAAAAGCAGGGCGTTTTCATGCTCCTGGATTTTACACAAGGGATGATAGAATTCGTTTCCTTTCAGGCTGTTGATCAGCTCCTCCATAGTGGTGCAGGTGGTGAGCCGGTCCACATCAATTTTGGAGTGATGTCGGAAAAAATCCCGGTAAGGGGAGACATCTACAGGGTCCGTGGTACGGTGGTCGAAAATATTGGTCATGACCTCCTTGAGTACACGGATTTCATAACGACTGGAATACAGATCCAGGAATTTGCGCTGTTCCGGATTGGCAAAATGGTAGAGCCTGGAGAAATTCTGGAAAATAGATTTCTTTAGAAGCTTTTCAATCTGCCCTCTGTGCAGAGTGGTTTCATCCAGTGAATTCCATTTGGAGGAATATTCCGGCATTCGTTTCAGATAGGCGGCTACCTGTTGGACATCTGCCAGCTGAAGGATTTCTTCAAACTGGTCCATAGTGGTCAGCCGGCTTTGCATTGCGCGGATTTTCGTGGAAAGTCCGCTGTAGGAGAGTACACCTCCCATTTTGTGTTCACTTCCTTTCCTATTAACAGTGCTTTTTACAGTTCCAGGATCTTCTGGAAAAGTTCTTTGGAAAGGCGCACGTGATTTTCATCGTAATATGTGTCCAGAGCGGAAAAGGTTGCTTCTGTTTCTGCACGCAAGGCAGAAAGGCGTGTATCTTTTTCCTCTTCCAGTTTCTGACGGATCTGCCGGATCTGGGCAGTGGTCTGAGCTTCCAGCTGTTGGTCGTAATCCTGGCAGTTTTTTTCTGCTTCTGCAGATAGCTGCTGCTTAATCTGATTACAGTCTTCCATGATGTGCTGGGCTGTAAGTTCGATTTCAGATAATTTGTTAAGTATCTGCTCCATCTTCAACCTCCTTTGTTGGCAAAATTTTACAAAAAAGATAGATGTACTATGTGCAAAATAGTAATATCTGTTAGATATCATACACCTATTTGGAGAAAAAAACCATCTAAATTTTGCATATGGGTAAAAATTTGATAATTATTTACCGAAGCAGCGGAGCAGTTATTTGGTTATGAGCAAGTAGGGAAGTGTATTGTAAAGAAGGGAACGAACAGTAACACAGGGGATTGGTGAGGCTGACAGCAGTGTGGATGGTAGTTGACGGGAGGGGGCGGTTATGGTACGTTATAAAGATGATGTTGGGGTTTTATCCCCATGACGATAGAAAGGGTATCAGGAGGATTTATGAGATTAAGAAATATACCGGGAGCGCAGGATGCGATTTTGGAGAGTGCTTATGTAGTTCAGGAACCGGAGAAGCATAAGGGAAGCTGGGGAGATGTGTTTGAGAAAAAGCAGCCCCTTCATATTGAGGTTGGTATGGGAAAAGGACGTTTTCTTATGGATCTGGCCAGGTTGCATCCGGAAATTAATTATGTAGGAATTGAGATGTACGATAGCGTGCTTCTGAGAGGGCTGCAGAAGAGGGCGGAACTGGAGCAGGAGGGGATCACTTATCCGAATCTTTATTTTATGCGGGTGGATGCCAGACTTTTGCCGGAGATTTTTGCAAAGGGTGAGGTGGATAAGATTTACCTGAATTTCTCTGATCCCTGGCCAAAGGCACGTCATGCGAAAAGACGCCTGACTTCCAGGCAGTTTCTGACACGATATGATCAGATCCTGGTGCCAGAGGGTAAGGTAGAGTTTAAGACAGATAACAGAGAGCTGTTTGAGTTTTCCCTGGAAGAGGTGAAGGATGCAGGATGGAATCTGGATGCATTTACCTTTGATCTGCATCATGATGCTCAGATGTCTGAGGGAAATGTAATGACGGAATATGAGGAGAAATTTTCCTCTATGGGAAATCCTATCTGTAAGATGGTAATCTCCAGAGGACAGAACTGAAAGATGGAGAAGAATCGTATCATGGGAGTGATACGGAGGCGTGAGAACGATATTCAGAGGACAGAAGTGAAAGATAGAGAAGAACAGAGCATAGAATAAGAATAAGAGTTTGCCAGGGCAGGTGTGCAGGCAGGAGGGCTGATCTTCAGGCTGCCTGTGCAGAATGTCCGCAGGAGTTGCCGGTGAAGCGTAAACGGAAGGGTTCTTTCCATAATAAAATGATCCAGTTCAGCTATGAGCACAGAACCGTGCCAAATGCCTTTAATGAACTGCGAAAATCCGTGGAAGAAGTCAACAATATGCTGAATAAGCTGTCTGAAAAGGATAAAAAAAAGGAAAAACAAAAAAAATAAAAAAATTTTAAAATACCTATTGACATTTTCTGAGGTATTTAATATAATATCACTTGCGTTGAGGCACAATACCTCAGAAAATTAAAGATGATAAGCGCTTTTAGCTCAGCTGGTAGAGCACCTGACTCTTAATCAGGGTGTCCAGGGTTCGAGCCCCTGAAGGCGCACTAAAGACACTGTTTTTGCAGACGTAGGAGCTGCGGGGACGGTGTTTTTCTTTGTTGAGAATTCACCTTGCCTACTTGACAAAAAATATCAGTTAGTATAAGCTATCCTCAGAAATTATTATTGATAAAAAACTTCAATAATAACGGATGGCAGGAACCTGAGATAAAAGCTTCTGCTGTGAAATAGACATAATCATAAATTACTAACTATGGCAAATTAAAAAGGTGAGCGAATTACAATGACATTAAAAGATTTGGAAATCGGAAAAAGTGCTGTGATCAAAACAGTTGGTGGCAAGGGGGCTTTGCGTCAACATTTCCTGGATATGGGTATGATTCCGGGAGCAGAGGTTACAGTAGTGAAATTTGCGCCCATGGGAGACCCTATGGAACTGCAGGTACATGGGTATGAATTGACCCTGAGACTTGCAGAAGCAGAGCAGATAGAGATCGAACAGATCCCCAGGCGAAGCAACAGCCATAAGAGAATTGAGGCATTAAGTGGTGCAGCGCATCCGGGTCTGGGTGAAGAGGGAAAATATCATTCCAAGAAGGATGAACATCCACTGCCGGAGGATACTATGCTGACCTATGCTCTGGTAGGAAACCAGAACTGTGGAAAGACTACCTTGTTTAACCAGCTGACAGGCTCCAACCAGCATGTAGGAAATTTCCCGGGTGTAACTGTTGACCGTAAGACGGGTACCATTAAAGGACATCCCAATACAGAAATCACGGACTTACCTGGTATCTATTCTATGTCACCATACAGCAGCGAGGAGATTGTTTCCCGTAATTTTGTACTGGAGTCAAAGCCAAAGGCTATCATTAATATTGTAGATGCCACTAATATAGAAAGAAATCTGTATCTGACCATGCAGCTGCTGGAAATGGATATTCCTATGGTTGTAGCTCTGAATATGATGGATGAGGTAGTCGGAAACCAGGGTTCTATAGACGTGAATATGATGGAAGCTTTGCTGGGAGTGCCGGTAATCCCCATTTCTGCAGCAAAAAATGAGGGCGTGGATGAATTAGTGAAGCATGCCTTACATATTGCGAAATATCAGGAGCGCCCGCTGCGCCAGGACTTTTGTGATAAAAACGATCATGAGGGATCTGTCCACCGGTGTATTCATGCGGTCATGCATCTGATCGAGGATCATGCAGCCCAGACGGACATTCCGGCACGTTTTGCGGCAACCAAGGCGATCGAAGGGGATCCGCTGGTTCTGGAAAAGCTGAAACTTGATACAAACGAGTCGGAAATGCTGGAACATATTGTGCAGCAGATGGAGACAGAGCGTCAGGTAGATAGAAGTGCAGCCATTGCAGATATGCGGTTTGACTTTATTGAACGATTGTGTGAGCAGACAGTTGTGAAACCAAAGGAAAGTAAAGAGAGGATTCGAAGCGAGAAAATAGACCGGATTCTTACCGGAAAATATACGGCAATTCCCTGCTTTATTGGAATTATGGTTCTTGTTTTTTATCTTACCTTTAATGTGATCGGTGCCTGGCTGCAAAGTCTGCTGGAAATGGGAATTGATAAAGTGTCTGAACTGGCAGATGCAACGTTGACAGCAGCTCATGTGAACAGTGCTATGCACAGCCTGGTGATCGATGGTATTTTTACAGGAGTGGGAAGTGTACTCAGCTTTCTGCCCATTATTGTAACCCTGTTTTTCTTTTTGTCCCTGATGGAGGACAGCGGATATATTGCCCGTGTGGCATTTGTAATGGATAAGCTGTTGCGTAAGATCGGTTTATCCGGACGAAGCATTGTACCTATGTTAATCGGATTTGGATGTACAGTTCCGGCAGTTATGGCTACGCGTACTCTTACCAGTGAGCGTGACCGAAAAATGACCATACTGCTGACACCGTTTATGAGCTGTACGGCAAAGCTTCCGATATATTCCTTTTTTGTAAGTTCCTTCTTTCCGAAGAAGGGCGGACTGATCATGGCAGGACTTTATCTGTTGGGAATTTTAGTAGGAATTCTGGTAGCATTTTTGTATAACGGAACTCTTTTTAAAGGAGATCCGGTACCTTTTGTGATGGAGCTTCCTAACTATCGTCTGCCGGGAGCGAAGAATGTGACACAGCTTTTATGGGAAAAAGCGAAAGATTTTCTGCAGAGGGCATTTTCAGTAATTCTTCTGGCAACCATGGTAGTCTGGTTCCTTCAGAGCTTTGATCTGCATCTGAATTTAGTAAAGGATTCCTCTGACAGTATTCTGGCTTTAGTGGCAGGCTGTCTGGCACCTGTCTTTAAGCCCCTTGGACTGGGAGACTGGAGAATCTGTACAGCTTTAATCAGCGGATTTATGGCAAAGGAGAGCGTAGTGTCCACTCTGGAGGTCCTTTTTGCAGGAAGTATTACGTCTGTGCTTACACCACTGGCAGCAGCATCATTGCTGGCGTTCAGTCTGCTTTACACTCCATGTGTGGCAGCAATTGCATCTGTGAAACGTGAACTGGGTGGCAGATGGGCGGCATTTGTAGTTCTGTGGCAGTGTGCCATTGCGTGGATCGTTGCATGGATCGTACATTTAATAGGTGGAATATGGTAGAAAAAACAATCCCGTCAGCAACTTGTGCGTACTGCTGACGGGATTTTCACATTTTAAAAAGAAGGAGTACCGGGTCTTGCGACCCGGCAAGTATGAAAAAGAAAAAGTTTTATCAATAAAGCATTTGCTTTATCTGTTTAATACTATACAGGGAAAATGTGAGCAAAATGTGATGTGAAATTGAAAAAAATGTGATGAAATTCTAAAAAACTTATAAAATGGCCTGCAGGGATAAAAAAACAGACCCGTAAAAAGCCTGTAAAAAGAAGGAGGGCCGGATCTTTCGATCCGGCTAAGTATGAAAAAGAAAAAAGTTAAAATTTATATGATGAAAAAGCAATTGCATTTGTTCTGTAAAGCATTTGCTTTATTTGCTTATTAATATACAGGGAATTTGTGAGTAAAATGTGATGGACTGTTGAAAAAAACGTGATTAAATTCTAAAAAACTTATAAACTGGCAGGAAGAAAACACAAGGTGGAAAACTGAAAATAAGCATTGTAAAAATCCGAACTGTAATTTATAATAAAATTCAATGGTAACGGTTCAATATCTTTACAGTTACAAATAATGAGAAACAAGGAGGAAAACATGAAAAGAGAAACAGTTGTCGTACTGGATTTCGGCGGTCAATACAATCAGTTGGTTGCCAGACGTGTGAGAGAATGTAACGTATACTGCGAAATCTATTCATACAAGACCGATCTTGAGAAAATTAAGGCAATGAATCCTAAGGGAATCATCCTTACCGGTGGTCCGAACAGCTGCTATGAGGCAGATTCACCTACATGCAATAAAGAATTATTTGAGCTTGGTATTCCTGTTCTGGGACTTTGCTATGGCGCACAGCTTATGATGCATATTCTGGGCGGAAAAGTTGAGAAAGCAGATGTGAGCGAATATGGAAAGACAGAGGTTCTGGTAGATAAGACAGATTCCAAAATCTTCAAAGACGTATCTGAAAAAACAATCTGCTGGATGAGCCACACAGATTACATTTCCCAGGTTGCACCAGGATTTGAGATTGCTGCTCACACAGCAGACTGTCCGGTAGCAACTGCACAGAATGAGGAGAAGAAGCTGTATGCGATCCAGTTCCATCCGGAAGTGCTTCATACAGTAGAAGGAAAGAAGATGCTTTCCAACTTTGTACTTGGTGTATGCGGATGTGCCGGAGACTGGAAAATGGATGCCTTTGTTGAGCACACTATCAGAGAAATCCGCGAGAAGGTCGGGGATGGAAAAGTTCTTCTTGCCCTGTCAGGTGGTGTTGACTCTTCCGTTGCAGCAGGACTTCTTTCCAGAGCAATCGGAAAGCAGCTTACCTGTGTATTTGTAGACCATGGTCTTCTTCGTAAAGATGAGGGAGATGAGGTTGAGGGTGTATTCGGACCAAACGGTCAGTTTGACCTGAACTTTATCCGCGTTAATGCACAGCAGAGATACTATGACAAGCTGGCAGGTGTTACAGAGCCTGAAGCAAAACGTAAGATCATCGGTGAAGAATTTATCCGTATTTTTGAAGAAGAGGCCAAGAAGATTGGTGCGGTAGATTTCCTGGCACAGGGAACTATTTATCCGGACGTTGTAGAGAGTGGTCTGGGCGGAGAGTCCGCAGTGATCAAATCTCACCACAATGTAGGCGGACTTCCGGATTTCGTTGATTTCAAGGAAATCATCGAACCGCTCCGCGACCTTTTCAAGGATGAGGTTCGTAAAGCAGGTCTGGAGCTTGGAATTCCGGAGAGACTGGTATTCCGTCAGCCATTCCCGGGACCGGGACTTGGAATCCGTATTATCGGTGAAGTTACTGCAGAGAAGGTTCGTATTGTACAGGATGCAGATTTCATTTATCGTGAAGAGGTAGACAATGCTGCAGCTGAGTATAAGAAAGAACATGGTGAAGATCCTTCATGGATGCCGAACCAGTACTTTGCAGCACTGACAAATATGCGAAGTGTAGGGGTTATGGGTGACTTCAGAACTTATGATTACGCTGTAGCGCTCCGCGCAGTGAAGACCATCGACTTCATGACAGCCGAGTCTGCTGAGATTCCGTATGCAGTACTGAATAAGGTTATGAACCGCATTATTAACGAAGTTAAAGGCGTTAACCGCGTATTCTATGACCTGACCAGCAAGCCACCAGGTACGATTGAGTTTGAATAATGAAAATATTTTTTAGCACTCCTCTTTGGCACTTTTTTGATAATCTCCTTTGTAAGAATCAGAAAATCCGAGCCATACGGAGCACCCGAGAAAACA
>NZ_JBQHWF010000021.1:0-43051 GCF_052064095.1 Blautia sp. HCP3S3_C4 | reverse complement strand
CAAAAGAATCAGATTTGGAAAAGTCTGTGCATATGCACACAGATGACTTTTATCATTATTTGAGTAAAGGGGCAATACCACCGCATTTGCCAGAATCAAATGAGCAAAATTTGATTGTCATTGAAGCGTTTTTAGAAGCTGCGAAGCGATATGCTCGTGGTGGATATGACGTAATTGTAGATGGCATTGTAGGACCGTGGTTTTTAGAGCCGTGGCTCAACATTGTTCAAGAGCATTATGAAGTACACTATATCGTTTTAAGGGCAAGTAAAGAAGAAACTATGAAGCGAGCTATCGAACGATCAAAGTTAGACAGAGAAACAAATATTGAATTAGTTGAAACAATGTGGAATCAATTTTCCAATTTAGGAATCTATGAATTAAATGTTATAGATACAACTACGCATTCGATCAAAGATACTGTTTCAGCAGTAAAAGAAAAAATAGTAAGCGGTACGGCCTTACTATTTTAGACAATTCCAGTTTTTACATTGAAAGGAAATGAAAATGAAGATAAATAAAGAACAATGGAAATGGACAAGAGAACCTAAACAGTATTCAATATCAGAGGATAAGATTGAGATAATTACTAATCCGCATACTGATTTGTGGCAGCGTACTTATTATCATTTCAGGAACGATAATGCTCCTGTGCTTCAGATGAAAACTTCTGAGAAATTCTTTTCCTTCGTAGTTAAAACTGAATTTGAGAGCAAGGTGCGTTTTGACCAGTGTGGTATTGTAATGTACCTTGATAGTGAGAACTGGCTTAAGGGTTCAATTGAGTATGAGAACGAAGAATTTCAGCATTTAGGAAGTGTAGTGACTAATAATGGATATTCAGATTGGGCAACAACCGAAATAGATGCAGGAATCAAGTCTATGTGGTATAGATTTAGTAGACGAGAGGATGATTATTGTATTGAGTGTTCTGAAGATGGAATTAAGTACAAGCAGATGAGAATTTGCCATGTGTATAAAGCTAATGATGAAATACGGTTTGGAATTTATGCTTGTAGCCCAGAAAATTCATCATTTAAGGCTACATTTACAAATATGGAATTAACAGAATGTAAGTGGTTGACACATGATGGACAGGCTCCTGATGAAAAATAGAAATTCCAGTTTTTTGAGATCAAAAAAGAAGTTGCCAAGCATAAGGAGGTGCGGTATGAGCAATTCAAACAACAGACACAAATACGATGACATAATAAATCTGCCGCACCATACTTCGCCCACAAGGCCACGTATGACGATGATTGATCGTGCGGCTCAATTCTCACCGTTTGCGGCTCTGACTGGATACGATACTGCTGTAAAGGAGACCGCCAGACTTACCGAGAATCGAATTGAGTTGGATGAGTATGAGAAATCGGCTCTTAATGACCGGCTTCAGATCGTGCAGGAAAGGCTGTCGGATACTCCGGTAATCTCAATTACATATTTTGTCCCGGATGAAAGAAAGTCTGGCGGCGCATATTGTACGGAAACAGGAATCATCAAAAAAATTGACTATTATGAACGTACCGTCATTATGCGGAGTGGCACACACATCTCAATCGACGAAATAATTGGTATCGAAGGAGACTTATTCAATCAGTTAGATGGAAATATGATATAGGAAGAGAAGCAGTTAATAAGGAAGTCCACAAAACCGGTCTGATATATCGGTGAGTGGACTTCTTTTTTTGAGACAATCAGTGACCATACAATTAAATTTATTCTGCCGGAATTTGTCTGTATGGGCATTATCGCCTTATACAAAATCGACATTTAGGCAATTAGCCCATAGAATAAAAACCACAGATTCGGATGGGAGGTGATCGGAGCGATGGACGTAAATGAAGTGGATTATATCAAGATTGGGCAGCGTATCAGAGCAGCTCGATTGAAATTGGGCTGGCAGCAGGCAGAAGTTGCTTTTCGTGCAGGACTGACTACTTCTCATATGAGCCATATCGAAACGGGACAAACCAAAGTGGCTCTACCGACTGTCGTAAAGATTGCTAATACATTGTCTGTTTCTGTCGATGAATTGTTGTGTGATAGTCTGGAACAGGTGAAACCTGTCTACGACAAGAAAATTGCAGAGGAACTGGCAGACTGTGATGCCGCAGAGCTGCAAGCGATGCTGGAGATTATACATACAACAAAGACTGTGATTCGCAAGAATCGAAAAGTCACCTATGCACCTTAATAACAAAGGCATCTTGGAATTACTGCTTCTGAGCAAGACACACCAGCTAACCTGTGCAAACAGGTCAACTCCTGTGAATGCCCATTGAGTATATCAGGAATAACTGAATACAGATTGCATTTCATGTAGCAAGTTGTCTTGACTGCCGGTATCAAACTGATATGACAGCCAAAACCCCAAAACAGATTAAGCAAGCCGCAGAGCTGTCATGATCCTTAATGGGTCAGTGGTGCTTTGCGGCTTTTTTCATATATAGCGCAAGGAGGTACTTGTTATGCCACAATCCGGAACGAATGAAAACATCGAATTTGACCTGTATAACATTGGAGATACCAAGGAGTATGTTCAGTTTGCGATTGAAATTGAGCGTACCTTACATAAAATGCAGAAAGAAATCTCCAACTGCTTGGAACCGAAGAAAGTAGCATTGCACATTATGCGTGTTGCCACGGAGTTCTACAATGCAGATTGGTGCGGGATTCTTGATATTGATACAGAGGTGGGTGTATTTACGCCTATTTGGTGGTATGATACGGAATTTGGAGAAATGGGGCAAACAAAGTTCAACGAGTTTGAATACTCAGAAAAATACAAGCGCTGGATATATTGTTTAGAGAATCATGAACCGGTTATTATTCCGGATATTGAGGAAATTAAAGAAGAATATCCAGAGGAATATGTGCTGTACCAGAGACTGGATGCAAAGTCGGTGATCGCTGTTCCTTTTTGGAAAGGTCCGACTGGGTTCCTTGTTCTGCGCAATGCGAAAAGATACAGAGCCCATGCCAGCTTTTTGCGTATGCTGAATTATGCGGTTATTTCGTCGCTGAATGAACACTACCTGTTGGAAACAAGAAAACTGACGATTATTTCACCGAGAATCGCAAACGACCTTGATGTTTATATCAACCTGTTCGGGGAAATAAAGATTACGACAAACAAGGGGGTTTTGACTGAACACGAATTGAAGTCCCCGAAGATCGCAAGACTTCTGGTCTATTTGCTCCTGAAGCGCAAGACGGCTTCCTCACCACGAGAGATCGCCACAGCAATATGGCCAGAAGAAGATGTTGAGTTATCCGTTAAAAATATAAAAGGTCTTGTATATCGTTTTCGTCAGGCTTTTGAATTATTGTCAGATTACCGCCTGATTGAATCGACAGCCAGTGGGTATCAGATCAACCCAAAGCTCAATGTATTTACTGATTGTCAGCTGTTTGAAACAAAGTGGGCGGTTGCAATGAAGTCCACCGATACAAAGGAAAAAGTTGAAGTGTTGAAAAAAGCCATTGATCTGTATCAGGGGCCGTTGTTTACCTCCGCACGATATGAACATTGGATTATGTCTGCATCGGTTGCTTTCGAGTACCGTTATCTCGGTGCTGTGAGTGAACTGCTGAAAATGCTCGACCAGATACACGACTACGTTTCTGTTCAGCACTATGCGGCGAAGGCACTTCATATTGCTCCGCATAGCATTGATGCGTACTACTGGATGATTCTGGCGTTGTGCAAATTAGACCATCCAGAAATGGCTCGTGGAGAACTGCGAATGGCGCAAAGAAATCTCCTGGCAGAAGAATGTATTGAACTTTCGGAGAGACTGAAAGCCAGCGGTTTTTGTGCGTGTTATGGCATAACACCGGCATAACACCAATAAAAACCATCATAACACTCGATTTTTTTCATAACACCATCATAACACCGTCAAAACACCGATACGAACCGGCGCAACACCGGTCATAACACCCTCGCCAGTTATGTTTTCAGGGCAAGAGCAAAATTGCCTTAGAAAATGTAACTGGCGGGGGTATTTTTTTTGAATCAGAATCAGCGCAATGGCGCACCTGTTCTTGCAAGAAATTGTGAGATTGGGTGCGCTTCTTTTGTTTCAGGGGATATTCCCCGCAACCATTCTCCTCCCGGCTTCTTGGAATTTTCATTTTCAAAATTTCAAGAAACCGGAGGAAACGATATGTATTACGACCAGAAAGAAAGCGGAAAAAGAATTGCCGCACTTAGAAAAGAAAAAGGGCTGACACAGGAACAGCTTGCAGAGAAATTAAACATCAGTACAAGTACCCTTGGAAAAATCGAAAGAGGTATTCAGGGATTCTCCATTGATCTGCTGATTGAAATTGGTATCTTCTTTGGTATTTCAACTGACTACATACTTATTGGCTGCGAGATTCGCAATTATGAAGCTGCAAAGGAATTGGATTCCGTTATAAATCAGTTGGTTGCTTTGAAGATGAAATTATAAAATCCGCCGTATGGCGGTGGGTATCCACCGTGAGAGGTCATAAAAAACTGCAACCAAAACCAGTACAATTTAGACACAGCCAAAGAAAAACGGCTGATTGTTCCTTGAAAACTGAATAGACAATCATCAAATACGTTCCTGCTGTCGGTGCGAGAGCATCAGCCACATCAGCGGTACGCCGTGACGTATCGGAAAGAGAAACAAAACGACTTTTTCTTATATAGACGCAGTTGTCTCTCATCCGGTGCCAGCGATCAATACCGGCTCGTAAATATTGGGTTGCTACCAATACGGCAATGAAAACAGTCAGGGTTAATGATACTTCTCTACGGAGCTGGCGGAGAACCCGGCAGAGGTTAGACTCCTATGGAGCTGATTCGCAATCAGCCGTTTGATGATTCCCTGAGGACGACTGTTCTCTTTCCCAGGGGTGCGTGGCAAATATGGGACACATAGACTTTGGAATGACTGCCTGATTCATTTCGGGCAGTCGTTTGTTACATACCCAACGAAAGGAGGTCATGGCACATGATGAAAGAAAATTGGGTATATCGCCGTGGCGATATTTATTGCGCTGATCTGGACCCGGTAGTTGGGTCTGAACAAGGTGGTGTCAGACCGGTGATTGTGATCCAGAACGATACCGGTAATAAGCACTCTCCTACGCTGATCGTGGCAACTGTTACAACAAAAATCCGCAAGAAGGAGAATATGCCGACCCATCTTTTAATTAAAGACAATCCTGCGTTCAGAGAAGCATCTGTGGTGCAGCTGGAACAGATTCGTACCATTGATAAGCGCAGAATTGATAATTACTTAGGTAAGGTTACGTCCCGTGAAATGGTAGCGATTGAGAAAGCCTTATCCATCAGCTTGGCAATGGAACAGCTGAAAAAGCGTTCCACAAAACATATACCGAAGAAAGAAAAGGAGTGAACATAGATGTTTGAAGAAAGAATCGCTGCTATGAATCAGCGTACCGAAGAATCCATTGTAGCCTCCGCAGGCCAGTTCGATAAGAGAACATATACCGTTGATGAGATTCAGGACATCCTGGGTATCAGCAGAACAAGTGCATATAACCTCGTGAAGAAGAAAGCCTTTCATAGTGTGCGCATCGGCGGCAGCATCCGAATCTCAAAAAAGAGTTTCGACGAGTGGCTGGATCAGCAAATCTGATATTTGTCAAGGATGTCGTGCTACCCGGCGACAAACTTCAAAATAAATCAAGAGTTCGATAAAATGTAGCCATGACAAGCAAACACATGGCTACATTTTTACATAGGAGGTTATGAGATGGAAAATGCGAGAAAACGCACGAGTATGTCTGTACCTGAAATGGGTAGGTTACTTGGTCTCGGAAAAACAGAGTCATACTGGCTCATCAAGAAGAATTACTTCAAAACAATCACCGTCGGCGGCACCATGAGAGTGATGATCGACAGCTTTGAAGAATGGTATGCCAACCAGTTCAAATATCAGAAGGTTGATGGTACTCCTCCCGGCGAGGCACTAAAGAAAACTACATATTCAGTAGAGGAGCTTGGTCAGCGTCTTGGATTGAAAGAAGCTACTGCCTACGAACTGGTTGCCAAAGGGCATTTCGAGATTGTAGAAGCCCTGGGTAAACGCAGAGTTACTAAAGAGAGCTTTGAAAAATGGTACGCTTCCCAGAGTGATTACCGCACTGTGGAAGATCAGGAATTGGACGCTGACATCATGGCATCGACCTATGGTCTTCCGGAAATCGCAAGGATGCTTGGGGTGCATCGCCAGACAATCTACTATATTGTCGCAAGTGGCAATTTCGAGCTTATCAAGGTCGGCAGATACAACCGAGCCACCAAGGAGAGTTTTGAAAAATGGTATCAGAATCAGAACCGCTACAGACTGGTAGCGGAGGATGGAGAAGAAAGGAGATGATCGTATGGCATCCATCGTTAAGAGAAAAAAGAAGTATTCCGTAGTTTATACATACACCGATGAGAACGGCAACAAGCGTCAAAAGTGGGAAACCTTTGACACCAATGCCGAAGCAAAGAAAAGAAAGCTGCAGGTCGAATACGAGCAGGAAGCAGGAACCTTTATTCCTCCATCTGCTAAGACCGTAAACGATCTTCTGGAAGAATATATGTCCATCTATGGTGTGAATACCTGGGCAATGTCTACCTACGAAAGCAGAAAGAGCCTGATTGCGAACTATATTCGTCCACTCATCGGTGATATGAAATTGGAGGATATTTCCCCCAGGATCATGGATAAGTATTACAGAGACCTGCTTTCTGTGAAGTCCGTGGTGGTGAAGAATGTAAAGCCCCGCAACGAATATCTGACGCCGCATACGGTCAGAGAGATTCACAAAGTTTTGCGTAATGCGTTCAATCAGGCAGTTAAATGGGAATTGATGACCAGAAACCCCGTGGAACACGCTACTCTGCCGAAAGAAGAACACAAGACCAGAGACATCTGGACAGCAGAGGTTCTCCTGAAGGCTCTGGAAGCCTGTGATGACGATATTCTGAGACTGGCAATCAACCTTGCTTTCTCCTGTTCTCTGCGAATGGGCGAACTTCTGGGGCTTACATGGGACTGCGTAGACATCTCTCCTGCAAGCATAGAACTTGGTCAGGCGAGCATCTTCGTAGAAAAGGAGTTGCAGAGAGTGAACCGTGAAGCGATGGCTGATCTGAACGGTAAGGACATCATGTTCAAGTTCCCGCCAACCTTTGCAAGCACTCACACGGCGTTAGTTCTCAAGACCCCGAAAACGAAAACCAGTGTCCGCAAGGTCTTTCTGCCGAGAACTGTGGCAGAAATGCTGGTTCAGCGCAAGGCAGAAATCGAAGAACTGAAAGACCTTTTCGGTGACGAGTTCATTGACTTCAATCTGGTGTTCTGTTCTTCCAACGGAAAGCCGATTGAGGGGCAGGTTATCAATCGTGCATTCAATAAGCTGATCGAGGAGAACGGCCTGCCGAAGGTGGTTTTTCACAGTCTCCGACACTCCAGTATCACCTATAAGCTGAAGCTGAACGGCGGTGATATGAAATCCGTTCAGGGTGACTCTGGTCACGCACAGGTCAAGATGGTAGCGGATGTTTACTCTCACATCATCGACGATGACCGCAGATTAAACGCCGAAAGACTGGAAGCTGCATTTTACTCTGGCAGACAGGCTACACCGGAACCCGTACAGACAGCTGCACAGGAAAGCTCCACCGATGACAAAGAGTTGCTCCTGAAGCTCCTGCAAAACCCCGAAATGGCAGCACTCTTGAAGTCGCTGGCAAAGACCTTATAGAATTAAAATGGCAGATCCTTTTACATAGCTTTCATAGCTTGTAAAGGGGTCTGCCCTTATTTTTGTTTTTGGGGGTGAAAAATGGATAGAGCATTTATGGACGAGTATTATGATAAAATGCGAGCTGATGATATTGAGGAATTATCAAGCCAGAGGAATGAGGATTATTCCGATAGAGCCGATGATTACAAAGCTGCAAAGCAGGCTCTGCTTGAGGGATTGGGGTTATCGCATTTATTTAGCGGAAACCGCAAACTTACACCAAAAGAAAAAGAACTTTGGTTGTTGTTCGACAGGGTATATGTAACAGAACTTCTGGCAAGAGATGAATTTGCGAAGGGCGCATATATGCTGGGAGCTGAAGATCGAGAAACTATGCTTCGATAAATACTGTACCTGTTTCGGCAGGTACAGGTTACATACAATCATTCGTTCCGAAAAATTCTATGGAATTTCTGATAATTCTGGTTGAAAAATTCGGTTTGAAATGATATATTAAACAGACTTAAATTGGTGTCGTGTGACACCAGCGGCTCCACAAGGGAATGAACTGTATTTCCTGTCATTCCGCATAACGAGCAGATACATAGTGACATTAGATTGTACTTGCAACGTCCGCCAAAAATCGAACGGCTTGCTAAAATCGAGCCAATCGGACGACGTGAAATCCCTCTGAATTAGCTATCACAGCATAGTATCAGATGGGATTGGAAATGGTGAAAAACCCAGTATTTCCAAGCATTTTTTAGCATCAGGTGTCACTTCCCGATGACTAATCGGGTCTACTCCTAAGCGAAGGGTCGGAGGTTCAAATCCTCTTGTCGACGGTGGGCATCGGAATGATTAGCAGAAATTGCGAAATCATTCCGATTTGTCTTTGTAACGTATAAAATCACTCCATTTTACCCTCGGAATTGCAAACGAAATGGGGACTCGGGCAAAGAAATTTTCCCAACGAAAAAGTACCTATTTCCAAAACATGAAAATGAATTCTTCTAAGAAATTATGGCGACGATGCTGTTTTCGCCAGTATGGTTAGCGTTAAGTATTGTTAAAATCAGTACTTTCTTAGCAAAAATTCATTGAATGACAACTCTATATAAGTTATCGAATGAAAATGCTCATTCACAGATCTGTAAATGGTCTCGTGAATGGGCATTTTTATTTGCATTTAAATAGCCAAAAAAGGAGGGAATTCTAATGAATTGCAAAAAGAATGCGAGCAGCAATCCGGGCGAAGAAAAGCAACTGTTTCATCCTGGGGTTGAGAAGGTCGTAGAGATCGGACTGGAGAGATTAAGGCCATTTGAGAATCATCCATTCAAAGTGAAGGAGGATGAAGCCATGGCACAGCTCATGGAAAGTATTGAGCGGTATGGAATTATGAATCCGCTGATCGTGATGCCGACGAGAGAAGGCGTCTATCAGATCGTCTCGGGACATCGAAGAAAATATTGTGCCGAGAAACTTGGATATACCCAGGTACCGGTGATCATTCGATACATGAAAGAAGAGGATTCAATCATTTCCATGGTGGACTCCAATCTGCATCGGGACAAGATCCTGTTCAGTGAGAAGGCCTTTGCTTACTACATGAAGAATGAAGCGATGAAACGTAAGACAGGAAAACGAAGAAGAACCCAGGAAGGACAGCTGGAATCCATCAAGGGAACCAAGACCATTCAGCTGATTGGAAAGGAAACTGGTGAAAGTCCAAGGCAGGTACTCAGGTATATTCGCCTGACATTATTGGTTCCGGAGTTACTGGATATGCTGGATGAGGGAAAAATCTCCTTTAATCCGGCGGTGGAACTCTCCTTTTTATCTGAAATTGCGCAGAAATGGGTACTGAACGGTATGGATTACGCACAGGCAGCTCCTTCTGTATCTCAGGCCAAGCGGATCAAGGTTTTGAGCCAGGAAAAGAAGCTGACCCAGCAGAAAATCAATGAGATCCTGAGTGAAATCAAGAAGTCAGATATGAGCAGAGTCATCTTCAAGAACTCTCAAATGTATAAATACTTCCCACGGTATTACAGTGTCGAGCAAATGAAGGAAGAGATTATCGCACTTTTAGAGAAAGATTATAAACGCAAAGAACGCCAGAGAAAGAAGGAGGAAAAGAAAAATGTGTAAGGTTATTTCTATCGCAAACCAGAAAGGCGGAGTCGGCAAGACTACCACAGCAGTGAATTTAGGCATTGGATTGGCAAGAGAAGGCAAGAAGGTGCTTTTGATTGACGCGGATCCGCAGGGTTCTCTAAGTGCCAGTCTTGGTATCGGGGAGCCGGATGAGATTAAGACAACACTGGCAACAATTCTTATGAATATCGTAAATGAGAAGAATATCGATCCGGAAGAAGGTATTTATCACCAAGAGGAAGGGGTGGATCTGCTTCCAGGTAATATCGAATTGTCCGTTATGGAACTGACTCTGGCCAATGTGATGAGCAGAGAGATGATCATGCGGGAATACATCGAAATGCAGAGAGAGCAATACGACTATATCATTATTGACTGCATGCCATCCCTTGGAACTATGACGATCAATGCTCTGGTTGCTTCGGATTCCGTGCTGATTCCGGTTCAGGCTGCATACCTTCCGGTCAAGGGTCTTCAGCAGCTGATCAAAACCATCTCCATGGTAAAGAGACGATTGAACAGACGACTGATTATTGAAGGAATCCTTCTTACCATGGTAGATTACAGAACCAATTATGCGAAGGATGTTTCTACCAAAGTTAGAGAAACCTATGGAACCAATATTCCAATTTTTGAAAGTGTGATTCCAATATCGGTAAAGGCTGCAGAAGCCAGTGCGGAAGGAATCAGCATATATGGGCACTGTGTAAATTGTAAAGTCGCTACTGCTTATAAAGAATTGACAAAGGAGGTGTTGAACGATGGCAAGTAAGATGAGCGAGAGATTAAATTTCAAGAGTGTGGAGGAACTGCTCGGTGTAGTAAATGAAGAAGCGGCTATGGATATTGAAATCTATAAGATTTCTGGTTTTAAGGGTCATCCCTTCAAAGTTGTTGACGATGAGAAGATGCAGGAACTGGTGGAAAGTATAAAGGTAAACGGTGTATTATCACCGGTTTTGATCCGGCCAACAGGCATGGATACATATGAAATGATCTCCGGTCACAGAAGACTGCATGCTGCAGAATTGGCAGGACTTACTGCAATTCCTTCTATTATCAGAGAGATGACAGATGATGAAGCTATGGCTGAACAGACTGGAGAAAGTGCCCGTAGTATTCAGAGATATATCCGTCTGACAGAATTGATTCCTGAGCTGCTTGAATATCTGGATTTGAAGAGGATTCCATTTACTTCTGCAGTTGAGATTTCCTATTTAGATAAAGAAATCCAGAAGTGGCTGTTTGAGTACATCAGAGATAATGGTCTGGTAAAACCGAAGCAGATTGCATTACTGAGAGAAGCATGCAAAACCGGGATCATGACAGAAGGTAAGCTGATAGCTATCCTTAATGATAGCCAGCCGGGCAGAACTCCAAGTACCAAAAATCTGATTTCAGAGAAGAAGCTGAGAAAGTATTTTCCATCCGATTATACGGAAGAAGATATGAGAAGTGTTATTGTGGAACTTCTGGAGCAATGGAGTCAGGGAAAGGAGTCTGAGTAATATGGAATTCGATTATTACTATGGATCCCAAGCTGACCAGTTCAGTTTTATACGGATACCAAGAATGCTGCTAACGGAGGGAATATTTTCCTCATTAACACTGCAGTCCAAGATGCTGTATTCGGTACTTCTGGACCGCATGTCCTTATCCATGAAGAATGGATGGTTCGATGAAGAGAACAGAGTGTATATCATCTATCAGATATCGGAGATTCAGTCAGATCTGGGATTTTCCAAGAGAAAAGCCATGGATTATCTGGCAGAACTTGAAACCTTCGGGCTGGTACAGAAGAAAAAGAGAGGATTTGGACTTCCGAGTATCATTTATGTGAAGAGCTTTCTGATCCGGAAAGATTATTCCAGAAGTATCGAAAGCGGAACTTCTGCAGGAAAACAGATACTTTCCAGAAGTACGGATTTTCGTACCTCTGATGGAGTAAAATGCACCTCAAAAGGTGCCGAAACCGATACCTCTGAGGTTACCAAATCGACACCTCTGGTGGTGCCGGAATCAGCACCTCTAAATAATAAGACTAATACGAATAATATTTATCAAAGTCATACTAAATCGAATCATATCTTATCTGCAGATGGCGATGCGATGAGATGCGATCCGAGCCCGGAAGGTATCATCAAAGCTTATGAAAAAATCATCAAGGATAACATCGAGTACGATGCATTGCTTCAGGCAAACAAGTTTGATGAAGAACTGATACAGGGGATTTTCGAACTGATTCTGGAAACAGTGGTAAGTCAGAGTGAGACAATTCTGATTGCCAGTGAAAAATATCCGGCGGCTTTGGTAAAAAGCAAATTCCTGAAGCTGAATTACATGCACATTGATTATGTACTCAGTTGTATGAGAGGAAACACGACGAAAGTCAAAAACATCAAGAAATATTTACTGGCCACTTTGTTTAATGCACCGACGACTATTGAGGGTTACTACAGAGCTGAAGTAAATGCAGATATGCCACAGTTTGCTGGCTGAAAGGAGAATTTATGAGAGTGATTTTAATTATCTTAAAACTTATTGGAAGAATTTTACTTATTCCGGTATGGCTGATTCTTGCTTTTATCGGAGTATGTGTCAGCGCAGTAGTTAATCTCTACTGCGTGGCAAAGGGTGTTGTTGGACTGCTTCTTGGAGCAATGCTTGTGTGTACCTTCATCTGGTACCGCACCCAGTTCATGAATTATATTCTTTTGGGAGTTGCTGAATTCATGCTGGCAGGAGTATTGGCTGCAGGAGCTTTTATCCTGGTACTTGTGACGGAAGCAAGAGACTGTGTCGGAAGATTTATTATCGGAGGTTGAGAAGATGGAAAAAGAAAAATATATTCAGTTACCGCCAATTCCAGAAGAACTGGATGGAAATGTCGTTCGTATGATTTGGGAATACACAAAACTTCCAGAGAAGGAACAGCAGTTTGTTTATGAACAGTATAAAGTATTAAGCGATGATTCCATAAGCGAAAGTGATGTGGACGCTGTTTTAATTAAGCCTGATCATCCGGAAAATATAGAAGAATTCGGAAATAATATGAAGGCTGTCATCGCAGAATTATTCCGAGAAGCGGTAGGGTTAAGGTCATCATCAATAAAACGGATGCAGATAACGAAGAACCAATGAAAGGTGTAGAATTCGAACTCCGCGACAGTGATGGCAAAGTACTTGAGAAGCTTGTGACAGATGCAGCCGGTCATGCAGAAAGCAGCCTCTATGAGATCGCTACTTACAAAAACGGTGAATTTGGTGATCCGATCAAGTATTATCTGGTAGAGACAAAGGCCCTTGACGGTTATACTCTCGATACCACACAGCACGAGATCATGTTTGAATATGTGGATCAGAACACACCGATCATTGAGGTGACAAAGAACCTGACCAATAAGGAAAAGACTCCTGAAAATCCTGGCACTCCTAGCACTCCGGGAAGTAATCCCAAAACAGGAGATGACACAAATCTCTGGCTTCCAATCGCACTTATGCTGGCTGCGGGTAGTATGGTAGCCGGTATTCTTTTTGGAAGCAGAAAGAAGAAAAAACTGAATAAGAAAGAGGACTAAGAAGTATCTGATCCTAAATCAATGAAGGTGCTCTCTGGAATTTTTCCGGAGGGTGCCTTTTTCAATTCATTCGATACTGTCGAACATTTTATCAAAAGTCTGAAAGGACATTTTGAACGTAATCAATACAACAATCGAGGAGGATTAATCTATGAGAGCTATGGGAAAAAATGGGAATAAAAAGAATATGCATGAGAGCGAAATGAAGGTAGTAAGCCGTATGAAGGCTTATCAGAAACTGGCGGAAAGAGCAATTTCCAGAAAACTTCCGAACCGTCACATGATCAGAAGGGGGTAGTAACATATGATGAACAGAAAAGAATTTCAGCAGTATCTGCAGGAGACCATTAAGGATTTTCTGCCTGAGAGTTATGCAGATGCGAAAATCACTTTCAATGAGGTGATAAAAAACAATGATACACATCTTACCGGCATTTCCATTGCAAGGCCTGGTGAGCATGTGGTACCGAATATTTATATTGAGAACTTCTGGAACGATTACCAGAACGGAAAAAATATCGACGAGATTGTAGGAGATATCGCAGATATGCGTATTGAATACGACACGCCGGGAATTGGTCCGGAGGTGACACAGAAGCTTATGAATTATGACGTTGTAAAGGAAAGTCTCCAGATTCGTCTTTGTGATACACAGGAGAATCAGGAAAGACTTTCCAATCTTGTGCACACAGAGCACAGTGATTTTTCTGCCACTTATCATGTCAATCTTCAGGAAACAGAAGAGGGAACGGCCAGTATGGCAGTCACTCAGGATCTTCTTAAGACGTGGGGAGTCAGCGTGGATCAGCTCCATCAGGATGCTTTGGCTGCAGATATGAATCGTAATCCGATGTTCTGTGACATGGGTAGTATGATGGAGAGCATGATGTTTGGTGCAGAACCGAAGAACCTTTTAGATGGTAATCCTGATCAGGGAGCCGGTATGGGGATGTACTGCCTTACCAATGGTGTTAAGATCGATGGTGCCGGATTAATCCTTCAGGGAAATATTATGCAGCAGATCGGAGAAATCGTAGGAGGCGATTTCTATATCCTTCCTTCCAGTTGTCATGAGGTGATTGTAGTGCCGGAAGCTGTGGATATTGAGTTGAAAGAACTTTCTGCCATGGTACAGCAGATTAACCGGACAGAAGTATCCAGAGAGGATTGCTTATCCGATCACGTCCAGCATTATGATCGCAAGGAAGCGGTCATGGAAAATGCGGAGAAACGTGCATCCCGTCTGGAGAAAGAGAAGGCAGAAACAAAGGTTGCCAAGAAGAGTATTCATGAACGTCTTGGAGAAAAGAAACAGCAGAGTGCTGCGAAGAAAGCAGAGAAGGCTGTGAATAAGGCGGTGAAGAAGGATAAAGGGCAGGAATTGTAAGTGTGTAAATGAGAAATACGAAAATGCAATAGTCATTTTTGAGTGACTATTGCATTTCCTTTTTGTAGAGAAAGAAGATGTAAATTGCATTCTCAAATAAATATAAAAAATAATATATGAGAATATTAGAATAAAAAACTTTATAATTACAGATAATGTATGATTCTTATATTGCGACTATTTGCAAAATGTGAGAAATATAATTGACTAAGAAGAGAAAATAAAGTATAATGATATTTGCTATATTGGAATAATGTGATAGAGGGTGAAAAAATGGATAATTCATACATACCCAAATTGTTACGTGCTGCATTAAGCAATGATCGAAAAAATATTGAAGCAATTGGTTTGTATATTGGAAGGAAAATAAAAAAAGAGGATCCACAAACATCAGCAGAAATAATGAAGATACTTTCTTGTGTAAATGGTGGAACAGATGTGTATAGGAGTATTGATCTGTCTCACATACCTGTTGATCAGGAGACCAGATATCAACTGGTTAATTTACAGGAGCCACTTTATTGTGAAGAACCAATATTGTGTGATTCTGTTAAGAATCAGTTGACTGAGTTCTTAAAAGAACGAAGACTAATAGATGTTTTTCTTAATGAAGGAATTACTCCACCTAATTCCCTTTTGCTGTACGGAGCACCAGGTGTAGGAAAAACATACATAGCAAAATGGCTGTCGTATATGCTTAATATGCCATTGATTACAGTAGATTTGGCTAATTCCATTTCTAGTTATTTGGGCAGGAGTGGTCAGAATATTAAGAGTATTTTTGAATATGCAAGAAGCCAAAATATCATTTTGTTCTTAGATGAAATAGATGCTATTGCTAAACGCCGAGACGATGCAAGTGATTTGGGTGAATTAAAAAGGTTAGTAAATGTTCTTCTTAAGGAACTTGAAGATTTTCCGGCAACATGTGTTGTAATTGCTGCTACTAACCATCCTGAATTGTTAGATAAAGCAATCTGGAGAAGATTTGACAGAAATATTGAAGTTTTTTTGCCAGAACTGGCGGAGAGAAAAGCATTAGTTTTGCGCGAGCTAGGAGAGAGAACCTCTTCAATTTCAGATGCAGTAATCGATTTATTATGTGATGGTACATCTGGAATTTCAGCAGCTGATATGTGTAAACTATGCATGCATATAAAGCGGAGAATTATATTAAATCCCAATATTTCTGTTGAGTATAACATTTTTAAAGAGTATTGTGAGTTAGTCAGCTTGAAAACAAAAGATGATAAGATTGCTGCATGTAAAGAAATTAGAAAAAGCGGCGCAACATTAAAACAAATTTCAGAGATTACAGGTATACCGTTATCAACTGTAGGAAGATATTTAAAGGAGTGAGAAAATGGCTAATAGTCAGAGACATCCCATTATTGCAAATGGTGAAGCATATATTGAATCTTTGATAAGAAAACCAAGACCGAATTCGCATAAATTCCCACATGAGTATTATGAGGCAAAGTCTAGGTTATGGAATGATATTGATAGAATTCAACAATCTATTGCTTCTTCTGAAGAAGTGTTTGTTGAAGATAAAATTCTTTGTGTAAGACTTGAAGAAAAATATGAGGCAAAATCATATACGCCCAGCTCCATTGTAGCAGATACATCAATGCGTCTTGTTGGTGGAAGAAAGTATGTTATTGATTCAGACACGAAGGGCAAACTATACTTTGTCCGAGCAAAAGATGGTGATTTGGCAAAGTTTAAAAACACCCTGTCTTCGACAAGAAAAGATGGTAATCAAAGTTGGAAGGATCAAATTTGCACAATTAGAACCATCGATTTGCTTCAACCAAAAGAAAAGGCTTTGGGATTTGACGAGCAGTGGACAGAAGGTGATGTCGAGGTTGTTATCCATCCATTAGGTATTAATTATCAAGATGCAATTAATGGATTTTTCAATACAACTGGAATATCTCCAAGTGATGCTGCAGTTCGAACATATGATGATGGATTGACCTTTGTATGTACAAAGATGAATGCTGAAACGTTAACCAAGGCAATGTATTACAATCCGCTTCGTAGTATCAAGCCAATTGAGGATGAATGGGATGATCCCTTTCGCATGAGTCCGATAACAGATGTGGCTCCACAGTTACCGGATGTAATTATTAAACCTGATTTAAAAATCGGTGTATTTGATGGTGGAGTTCCTAATGATATTCCGTTATTAGCTCCATATGTTACCAATTATGATATGGTAGATGATCCACCAACAGAAAAAGGGTTAGAACATGGATGTGCTGTTTCTGGAGCAATTTTATATGGAGATTTATATGGGAAAACACGCTATGATAAAGTTGAAAATCCAAGAGTCTCTGTTGAATCATTCCGTGTAAGACCTGCGAAAAGAACTGGCGATGCTGAAAAAGATTATCAGATGTATACAACTATTGATATTATCGAGAAGGTGGTTCGAGAAAGAAAAGATATAAAGGTGTTTAATATTTCCATGGGACCAAGAGGAGCCATTATTGATGATGAAATAAGCCGATTTACATATGTTTGTGATCTTTTGAGCTATGATGTCGATGAGGGGGAAATAAATCCACTCTTTGTTACTGCAGCTGGAAACGACGGAAATCTTGAAGAACCGTTAAATCGTATTCAGGCTCCTGCTGACATGGTTAATGGAATTGCTGTTGGTTCATACAGCTATACGCCATTAGGCGAGCGAACAGTTGCCTCTTATAGTTGCGTGGGCCCAGGCAGAGAGGGTGGAAAAATCAAACCTGATTTGTTAGAGTTTGGTGGATCTATGAATCGCCTTTTTATTGCGGTAATGAATCAAGGAAATCTTACAGGAGCTGAACAGGGAACAAGTTTTTCCGCACCTGTTGTTGCGGGAAAGATAGGAAAACTAATGGCTGCGTCCGAGAAAATAATTCCACATCTTGCAAGAACAATCTTGATTCATCATGCAGAATCGGAAACATTAGAAGGTACAAATGAAGAAGGCTTTGGATATTGTCCTGATGACGTTGAAGCGTTATTGGAATGTGATGATAACTCCGTTACCATTCTGTATTCTGGAGAAATAATGGCAGGTAGCAGTGTGAAACTCCCAATATATATGCCAGAAGTCAATAAACATAAAGGAACAGCAAAGATTAAATGGACAATAAGCACCGTGGTTAATCCAAACATGAAGGATTCTGATGCATATACTAATAATTGTATAGAGGATACTTTTTATCCGCATGAAATGACTTTCAATTTTTCTAAGTATGGATCTGCGACAAAGAAGATTAATCTTATGGACCAAAGCAAATATGAAGAAGTTCAAAGATTAATGGACGATGGTTACAGTAAATCAGATTTGCCTGCATCGAAACCAGCTAAGAAAAGCTTCCGCGAAGCCGATTTACGTAATTCTGATTTTAAGTGGGATACAATTATTAGAAAATTTGTTTCTATGAGAACATCGTCACTATTAAACCCGTTTATCTCGCTCCATGCTATTGGTAGAGATGAAGGACTTCATGAAAAGGTACGATATAATGTTGTTATTACGATTGATGTTCCTAAATATGATGGAAGTTTGTATGATAGCATTCTTCAAAAGTATCGTAATTTATCACCTATTAAAGTGCAGAATGTTAATAGACTCCAAGCAACAAATAAATAATTGATATTCAAAGATTTAAGCAGTGATTCCTCAGAGTCGCTGCTTTTCTTTTCCTATTAGAAGGGAAGGTAATATACAAGATGAAGACAAGGAAACTGATCATGCTGATGCTCTGTTGCAGCATGATTGGTGTATGCGGGAAGTACCTATACGATTACTTTGCTCAGTCTACGGAAAATAAAAATGCCTATGCAGACATCATAGACATTGACTTCTCGGACAGCACAGATAATCAGTATGAGGATGATCCCGAAAATGAAACAGAGCAAGAAATGGAGGCAAGTGACTTCAATTATGATTCTTTACTGGCCATCAACAGTGACTGTGTTGGTTGGATCCGTATCGATGGAACAGATATAGATTATCCGGTTGTGCAGGCGGCAGATAATAGTATTTATCTTCACCGTAATTTCAATCAGGAGTCAGCAATCTGTGGAGCAATCTTCATGGATTACCGCAATGACATTGATCTGGCCAGAGAGCATCTCATTCTTTACGGGCATCAGATGAAGGACGGATCTATGTTCAAGCAGCTGAATGGATACAAGGATAAGGACTTCTATAAGGAGCATCCGGAGATAATCTTGTACCTTCGTAATCAGAAATACAGCTACGATGTGGTGGCGGTCTATGTGACCAACATTGCAAGGAGTGGAGGCTATTACAATTACCTTCACGGAAATACCAGAGAAGAACAAATTGAATACCTGCAGAACAAGATGGCAGCTTATCAGCTTTATGACACAGGATTTACTGTGACAAAGGATGATGAGCTGCTTTCTTTATCTACCTGCGAGTATTCCAGTACCAATGGACGACTGATCGTCCTAGCGAAAAGAAGGTGTAAGGATGGAAAAAAGAGAGTACAGGAATAACGAAAAACCGACGTTTTCCAACGTGATTCGACAGAATCTGCAGGAGATAAAGGATCAGGAATTCATTCTTCAGATTCCCCTTAGAAAAGAGGTGACTACGGTTGAACGAGAAGTACGGACTTGATCAGGTTTCCGTTCGTATGATCCGGGAGGCTCCGCTTTATAGTGATGAAAAGATTCAAAATCCGCAGGATGCCATTCGCATTCTGGGTGATGCATTCAAAGACTATGACAGGGAAGTGGTCGGTGTGGTACATCTTCGAAGCGATAATGTACCGATCAATATGACAATCGTAAGTATGGGCTGCCTTAATCAATCCATCGTTCATCCGAGGGAAATGTTGAAGGCGGCCTTTTTGTCGAATGCTGCCGCGATCATGATGGTCCACAATCATCCAAGTGGCAGTCTGGAGCCATCCAGAGAGGATATCGCAATCACTAATCGCATGCAGCAGCTCTGCACAATGGCAGGCATTCCCGTGGTGGATCATATCATCCTGGGACAGAACAATTTCTATTATTCCTTCCGGGAAAAGAGTGTCCTTCCTATGGATGACATCCATTATTCCACGGATCTTTCCGATGTGGATCTGAAGGTGGCCGAAAAAGAAGCAGAGAAATACGGATATAAGAAAATAGAAACAGCAAAGCCGAAGAAGTCCATCAAGGTTTCTTTGGCAGAGAAAAAGAAACTGACGCACGAAAATGTTCGCAAGACGTCAGGTATCAATAAATCAAAAGCACCAGAATTATAGCCGGTCGGAAAGGAGAACAAACAATGGCAAATAGATATACATTAACCAATGAACAGCGTCAGCAGCAGGTTCAGGATCTGACTCAGCAGTTGGAAGATGGCGTAAAATCCGTCTTTGAGTCAGAGAAGTATGCACAGTACTTGAAGGTGATGTCTCATTTTACTCATTATTCTGTAAATAACACCATCCTCATTGCCATGCAGACCGGCGGTCAGGCTTCCATGGTTGCCGGTTATACTGCCTGGCAGAAGAACTTTGGACGTCAGGTAAACCGTGGTGAAAAGGCAATCAAGATATTTGCACCGATGACCTATAAGAGAAAGAAGGAAGTGGACATGATCGATCAGGCAACCGGTCAGCCCCTTCGCAATCCGGACGGATCTGTTCGTAAGGAAATCATTGAGGTAACAGTACCGTCGTTTCGAGTAACAAATGTATTTGATATCTCTCAGACCAGAGGCCCTCCTCTTCCTACTCTGGTGGATGAGTTAGAAGGAAATGTGGAAAGATATCAGGATTTCGTGCAGGCTATCCGGAACATTTCCCCGGTACCAGTGGGATTTGAGGAGATGGAAGGAAAGGATGGTTACTATCATCAGGTGGAGAAGCGTATCGCAATCAATGAGGATATGAGTGAGACGCAGACTATGGCTGCTATGATCCATGAATTGGCCCATGCCAAGCTTCATGCATTGGATCCCAATAACTTGAAGGAATCTGCAAAGGCCAGAGGCAAGGATCAGAGAACCATGGAGGTTGAGGCTGAAAGTATTGCTGCCGTAGTCAGTTCTTACTTTGGTATCGACACCAGTGCTAACAGTTGGGGTTACGTAGCATCCTGGTCCAGAAATAAAGAACTTCCGGAGCTTACAGCATCCCTTCAGGTGATCAAAGATACAGCAGGTGAGATCATCACCGGCATCAGTGAAGAGATGGAGGAAATGCGCTTCACCTATATGGACAAGGCAGATGCTCTTGAAGCAATTGCCCTGGGGCGGACGGTATATACATCCGTCAGCAAAGGAAGATTTGAAGAAGTTACCGCGGATCAGGTTATGGAAATGCCGGATGATTCCTGGCTTCGAATGCCGAAGGATCAGATGAGAGTATATGTGGAACTTCGAACAGAAATGGATCTGCATGAGGAGATGGTTACTCTGGAGGAAACGCAGCTTCTTTATATGCCTGAGAATCAGTTTGGTATTTATCAGATTGATCCGGAAGGTAATGGAAGAGAATACATTTTCCTGAGTCATGATTTCATGGAGTCAGAAGAGATGGAGCTTAATCGAGAGGATTATCGTCTGGAATATGTGGCTCCACTGACGGAGGCAGATACTTTGGATACGATCTATGAACGTTTCAATATTGATTGCCCGGAAGATTTCAAGGGACATTCACTTTCTGTCAGCGATATCGTAGTCATGAACAGAGGGGGTGAGGTTAAGGCATATTTCGTAGACAGTTTTGGTTTTGCAGATGTGACAGAGGAATTCATGAGCCGCTTTTATGAGCGTCCGGAAGAAATCAGCGAAGCAGCATTTCAGATTGAAGACCGATATCTGGAGATTCATGAAACAGATGGCGGTTATGATTATTCAATTTATTCAGAACACTATCAGCTGATTGATGGTGGCAGATATGAGAGTGATGTGGATCTTATGAGAGCTGCAAAGGACATCGTTCAGGATTTACGAGAACCTGTTTTCAATGCAGAGACAGGAACTTATACCCGATTACCGGTGCAGGGAAATATCGATGGCAACAGCAGGATGATGCGTATTTCCTTTAGTCATCTTCATGAGATGACTCTTGAATTTAATCGTGTCGATCCTAAGAGTATGGCCGGAGTGGTGCAGGAGGCTTCACCTCAGCAGCAGTATCGACCACTTGCAAAGGTGGAAGAAATGGAAGAACAGAATTACAACATGGTTGATAACGTTCTGAACAATGGATATGGCGAGAAGGAACGACGAGAAATGATCCGTGTGGAAGCGGCCAGATATCAGGAACAGACCGGAGCCAGCATGACATTTTATGCTGCTGTTTGCGAAGAGTTTCACAGCATGCAGGCCTGTTATGAGGGACTTACCCTCGCGGAAGCCGTAGACAAATACAAAGAGATTCGTCAGGATCCGAGACTTGCCTATTATGGAAATGCCATGGGTGTAGAGATTCACGATGAATCTTTGGAACATTACGATGGCTATGCATTTCCGTTGGTTGAAGGATCTGTCATCGAAGGTGGAAACCTGGATTTTGTAAAAGCACTGGCAGTTCATCCTCTTGCAAGAGAAGCTTTGGAAATGATCTGGGAAGCATTTCCGGAGTATCGATTTGTAGCACCTGCAGAAATCAAAGAGAGTTTTTATCCGGAGCATATGACCACAGAGGAACTTGCTGGAGCACTTATGGATCTTGCAAAAGAATTTGATGCTTATGAATTTATGGATCGGGTAGAAAATCCTGAAGATGCATTAATGGAAATTAAGTATAACCTGTTGGCTGGAAATGGCATGCAGGAGTATGCGGCGTTTCTAAAGGATGTGAAAGAAGAAAGCAGAGAGATGGCACCAAAAGCAGAAGCCTTACTTGGAAAACTGAAAGAATATAGTCCGGAGCTTACGGAGGAGATTCAACCGATGGTGAAAATTCAGTTCAGCCAGGATCCGGAATTCAAAGAAGGAAGCTTGGTCCCTCTGGCAAAAGCTGATGAAAGAGTCCGTGCAGCAGATGAAAGACAGGCAGATTTCAATGCCGATCATTCAGGAGAAGCCAGAGTGTTGATTGTATCTTATGAGATCATTTACGCAGAAGAGGATCAGATGAAGAAGGTGGCGGGTACGGCATTTATCGGTGATGGACGCGGCGGTATTCTTGAAAATCTGCAGCAGGAAGTGGAAGAGCATCTGCACAATCAGGACTGGCTGGACTATAAGAAGGGCCAGGGCGCAGATAACTTCCAGTCCTATATAGCAGAGCTTCGTGATACCCAGGAACATGCCCTTCCTTATCTGCAGCAGTTTGTCAGTCTGGAGGAAAGAGAAAGCACAGCTATCGTAGAAGAAAGTACTAAGGCTACTCCTTCCGGTAAAGAAGGTAAAGCTGCGGTGCAGACAAAACCTGCAAAAGCCGCTCCGATTGATGAATCTCCAAAGAAATCAATCCATGCCAGATTACAGGAGAAGAAAAAAGAAATTGCACAAAAGCCGGGAAAAGATAGTCCGCAGAAGGGAGTTGAGTTAGCATGGTGAGACTTACAGAAGAACAGAAAATGATTTTGAACTGTTATGAAGGTGGCAAGACAAAAGTCATCCGCGAAATGCACAGTTCCATGGAGGAACTGGGAAGCACAGGTGAAGATCCGGAGATGTTGGAACTTCTTGAAGATCTGATGGAACAGCTTGAAATCTGTACGAATAAGGAGTTTTTCCAGATGAAAAAGGAGCATCAGCTTGATTCGGAGGAAGAGGAGTCGGAGACTCCGGCTGAGATGTAAAGTGACAATTTTGCCCACTGGAGGACTGTTTATACAGCAGGTCTTTCAGTGGGCTTTTTTCGTTGTTGGTTATTCATGTGAAATATCGTAAAGCTCCTGAATCTCTTCCGGGAGTTTGTCCGGCAGCATGGCATTGATGCCATCTTCATTGCCGTCTTTTATCGCGGTCTCGTAGTACCAGCATTTAAACTTCAGCAGAGCAAGGGTTCTCTCCAGGGCTTTGATCTCGTCTTCCACGGCAGCTTTTCTGGTCTCGAACATCTCTTTTCTCTTCCCATAGCTGGAAGGGCCTTCCATAACCCACTGGAAGAACTGCTTGATATCCTTGATCTCAAGACCGGAGCGTTTGAGGCACTCAATCACGCGGATAGCCTCCAGTTCATCGTCGCTGAAGTAACGGATATTGCCCTTTCTCATCAGATTCGGGAAGAATCCTTCCTTGTCATAATATCTTAAAGTCGAAATAGGGAGATTGTACATCTCCGAAACCTGACCAATCGTGTACATGATGCACCTTCCTTCAAAAAAAGTTCTTGACCTAAAGTTAGGTTTAGGTTGTATGATAAGATCATTATAAGATATATTCCAGTAATATTCAAGAAAAATGACCGCAAGGAGGATAAAAATAATGATGAAGACAGAAGAACTTAAGTTGGTTGCTGAATGGGATAAGACATTTCCAAAAAGCGACAAGGTAGATCACAAGAAGGTGACATTCATTAACCGTTACGGAATTACCCTGGCAGCTGATATGTATACACCAAAGAATGCAGAAGGCGAGCTTCCTGCAATCGCAGTTTCCGGACCTTTTGGTGCCGTAAAGGAGCAGTGTTCGGGACTCTATGCCCAGACTATGGCTGAGAGAGGATACCTGACAATAGCATTTGATCCTTCCTTTACAGGTGAGAGCGGCGGCCAGCCAAGATATATGGCATCTCCGGATATCAATACAGAGGATTTCATGGCTGCAGTAGACTTCTTATCCGTTCAGGATAATGTTGACGCAGACAAGATAGGTATCATCGGTATCTGTGGATGGGGCGGCATGGCCCTCAATACAGCAGCTCTTGATACCAGAATCAAAGCTACTGTTGTTTCTACCATGTACGACATGACAAGAGTCAATGCCAACGGATATTTCGATTCAGAAGCCAGCGAGGAGGTACGATTTGCAAAGAAGCAGGCTATGAATGCCCTCAGAACAGAGGAATACAAAAAGGGTGAATACTCAAGAGCCGGCGGATGTCTTCCACTTCCGGTACCGGAAGATGCTCCATTCTTCGTAAAGGATTACAGCGAATACTACAAGGGCAGATGCTACCATGCGAGAAGCCTTAACTCTAACGAAGGCTGGAATAGTCTTGGCTGCCAGTCCTTTATGAATCAGCCTATTCTTACATACAGCAATGAGATCAGAAGTGCCGTATTGATTATGCACGGTGATAAGGCGCACAGCTATTACTTTGGCAAGGATGCTTATGAAGCTATGATCAAGGACAGCAAATATACAGAGAACAAAGAACTTCTTACCATCCCGGGTGCAGTGCATACAGATCTGTATGACAATCTGAAAGTCATTCCATTTGACAAGATGCAGCAGTTCTTAAAGGAAAACGGGGTAGGTTAAGATGGCAAAGAAAGTACTTATTATTTCGACAAGCCTTCGTGGCGGCAGTAATTCCGACATTCTTGCAAAGGAATGTGAAAAGGGAGCAAAAGAGGCCGGACATGAGGTAGAATACATTTCCCTGAAGGGAAAGGACATTAAGTTTTGTATCGGATGTTTGACCTGTCAGACAAAAGGCAGCTGCGTACTTACAGATGATGTGGCAGAGATTATGGAAAAGGTGCTGGCTGCCGAGGTTATCGTCTATGCAACTCCAATCTACTATTACGAGATGAGCGGACAGATGAAGACGCTTCTGGACAGAATGAACCCGATGTATCCGATGGATTATGCTTACCGCGATATCTATATGATCGCAACTGCCGCAGAGGAAGAGGAAAGCGCATTTGAAAAAGCCTACAACGGTCTTCAAGGCTGGGTGGACTGCTTTGAAAAGGCCAAGCTCAAGGGTCTCGTAACGGGTGGCGGCATCGGTGATGCGAATGACGCTCCGAATCATGAAGAGACCATGAAGAGGGCCTATGAGCTCGGAAAGGCTCTGTAAAAATGAGAAAAATTTGGGTAATCCTGCTCAGTGTTTTCGTGATCAGTTCTTTATCAGGTTACGAACAGAGTCAACAGGAAGAGACTCAAGCGGAAACCGTTGTAGCTGTTGGGAGGGATCTGTCTCAGCACACGCTTGAGGCGCTTCTCTCAAATGGATATATCACCTTAACAATCAGAAAGTAGGGAATGGAAATTATGAAGAAGATAGTACAGACAGCAGGCAGAGCTGCTCTTGGTGAATTCGCACCGGAGTTTGCTCATTATAATGACGATGTTCTCTTTGGAGAGAACTGGAATAATCAGGATATCGATGTAAAGACAAGAAGCATTATCACTGTAGTTGCATTGATGTCCTCAGGCATTACGGATTCTTCTCTGAAGTATCATCTGCAGAATGCGAAAGCCCATGGTGTGACTCAGAAGGAAATCGCAGCAGTGATCACACATGTGGCATTCTATACAGGATGGCCAAAGGGCTGGGCCGTATTCAACCTGGCTAAAGAAGTATGGGAAACAGGCGAAGGTGATCTTCCTTACGAAGACGAAGCTATGAGAGCCCATGCAAAGGAAATGGTATTCCCGATCGGAGCACCAAATGATGGATTTGCACAATATTTTACTGGTAAAAGCTTTCTTGCACCTATATCAACAAATCAGGTTGGAATCTTTAATGTAACTTTTGAGCCGGGGTGCAGAAATAACTGGCACATTCATCATGCAACAGAGGGCGGCGGACAGATCCTTGTCTGCGTGGCAGGCCGTGGTTACTATCAGGAATGGGGAAAGGATGCAGTAGAAATGAAGCCGGGAGACTGCATCAATATTCCGGTAGGCGTAAAGCACTGGCATGGAGCTGCACCGGATTCCTGGTTCAGCCATCTGGCAATTGAAGTGCCTGGCAAGGATGGCTCCAATGAGTGGCTGGAAGCAGTAGATGATGAGAAATATGGCAAGCTCGATTAATGATAAAGGTGAATTGCAATGGCTATAACTGTAAATATTTATTATAAAGGGACTGGGTCTGCAGCAAAACAATTTGCAAGGGAAATGACAGAAAGCGGAACGGTGGATGCTATCAGGAAAGAAACTGGAAATCTCCGCTATGAATACTTTTCGCCGTTAGATGATGAAGAAACGGTATTGTTGATCGATAGCTGGGAAAATCAGGAAGCGATTGATATGCATCATGCATCTCCAATGATGAATACTATCATGAAATTACGAGAAAAGTATAATCTTCATATGAAGGTTGAGCGTTATGTATCAGAAGATGGCATACCGGATTCGGACAAGAAATTCATAAAGGAATAGGTGACAATTATGGCAAAAACATTAGTAGCATATTTCAGTGCAAGTGGTGTAACAAAGAAAGCAGCAGAAAAGCTGGCATCTGCAGCAAAGACAGATATCTATGAGATCAAGCCTGCAGTTCCATATACCAAGGCTGATCTGAACTGGATGGATAAGAAATCAAGAAGCAGCGTAGAGATGGGAAACAAGTCCTTCAGACCGGAAATTGTGAAAGATGATTTGAATTTATCTCAGTACGATACTATTCTGGTTGGCTTCCCGATTTGGTGGTATGTGGCTCCAACCATCATTAATACTTTCCTTGAAAGCTATGATTTTGCCGGAAAGAAGATTGTTCTCTTCGCAACCTCCGGCGGCAGCGGTTTTGGAAACACGGTAAAAGAACTGAAACCTTCCGCTACTGGAGCAGAAATCATGGAAGGAAAGCTTCTGAATCGTGCGACAGATAAAGATATCGATGCCCTGATCAAGATGCTGTAAGGGAGGCGACTCCGGATGAAAAAGTTATGGGCAGTTCTCCTTTGCTTTGTACTTCTCTTTGCTATGACTGCGTGCGGAAACAGTGCTCCGGCTGTAAGCTCAGAGAATGAATCTACAGAGGCTATTAAAGAGAGTACTTCGGAAGCCACAGAGGATAGTGAGAGCACCGAAGAGATAAACGGAACCAATGAATCGGATGAAGTTGTTCTGGAAGAAGTTTTTGAGGTTAAAACTGCAGTGGTCTGCTTCTCCGGAACCGGAAACACCATGGCTGTCGCAGAGACGATTGCCGATGTAACCGGTGGTGATTTATTCGAAATCATTCCTGCAGAAAAATATGCAGACGAAGATCTGAATTATAATGATGACAACTGCAGGGCCAATAAGGAACAAGATGATCCTGATGCAAGACCTGCGATTGAAAATAATCTGAGTGCGGTGGAAGAATACGATACCATTTATCTCGGACATCCGATCTGGTGGGGTACAAACCCTCGTATCATCCAGACCTTCCTGGATACTTATGACCTGACAGATGCCACAATCTATACCTTCTGTACCTCAGGTGGAAGTGGTATTGAAAAGAGTATTTCTGATCTGCAGACGCTGTATCCAGACTTACATATTGTAACTGGTAAACGATTTAACAATGCATCTGAAGAAGATGTGACTGAGTGGATCAGCAGTCTTGCTGAATAGCAGGTGGCACATCTGCACCTTGAGAAGATATTCGTTCTCAGCTATAATGATAAAGACCTATAAAGAGTGCGCGAGAGACAAGCTCGATGACCGCACAGCAACCTGCATTTGCAAGGTGCTAAAGCTTGACCGATGGGCGTTATGTATTTGAGAATTATGGCTCCTGTCGGAAAAGATGGGGGCCTTTTCCTTTTGCCGCTCTTCATAGGATCATAGATCGAAGAGGAGGCATGAGAGCATGCGCAATGTAACTGAATTATCAAAACTGAATGGGAAAGTGTATGTGTATCTGAGAGATGAAGTGATTGCAAGAAGGTTTTTGCAGGATGCAGAGAATGAGGGATTCACTTTTGGAGATGGAGAAAAGCCAACAGCCAGACCGGGAAATAATCTCTATGTGGTCAATCGTGATTGGACGATCAGCCATGTGGGATGGACTGGCCATATGGCATTTCAATCAGCGAAGCGTATCGGTGAGCAGGAGCTGATCCGTGTGGATTATGAGAGATATCTGCTTGGGGAAGAAAACTTCGTGATTAATAAAAATAATGCTTGACCCTGACATAATGTCATACCTTATTATGAACTTACCACGACAGGAAAGAAGGTTTGATATTGATGATGACGGTAAATGAAGTAAGCAAATTATCAGGGGTGAGTATACGATCCCTGCATCATTACGACAAGATTGGTCTTCTGCCGGCCACGGAAGTTACAGCTACAGGCTTTATGACGATAAGGCCCTGGAGCGACTGCAGATGATCTTGTTATTCAAAGAACTTCAGTTTCCATTAAAAGAGATTACAACGATTCTTGATAATCCGGAGTTTGATCGAAGCAAAGCACTGGAACAACAGATAAAACTTTTGGAACTTCGGAAAGAACATCTGGAAAACCTGATCGATCTGGCTCGTGGAATAAAGATGATAGGAGTTCAGAAAATGAGCAAAATGAGTTTTGATGCTTTCGATACACGAAAGATTGATGAATATGCAGCCCAGGCAAAAGCATCCTGGGGAACTACCGATGCCTATAAAGAGTTTGAGAAGAAGTCTGCTGGAAGAAGCCGCGAAGAAGAACAGGTACTTGGTGTTCAGATGATGGAAATCTTTGCGGGGTTCGGTAAGATCAGAAATAAGAAACCGGAATCAGAAGAAGCACAGGCCCTGGTAGAGAAACTGCAGAACTATATCACCGAGCATTACTATACCTGTACCGATGAGATTCTGGAAAGTCTGG
Source organism: Blautia sp. HCP3S3_C4 (assembly GCF_052064095.1). NCBI lineage: Bacteria > Bacillati > Bacillota > Clostridia > Lachnospirales > Lachnospiraceae > Blautia > Blautia sp. HCP3S3_C4. The sequence continues at coordinate 13,503 of NZ_JBQHWF010000021.1, read as the reverse complement.
GACAGATGTATGCAGGCGGTGGAGATATGACATCCAATATAGATAAGTACGCAGGTGAGGGTACTGCAGTCTTTGCTAACGAAGCGATAGAAGCGTATATTCTGACAAAATAATTATCGAAAAATCAGAGTTTAGGCACCTTGTGGAGTGAAGTGTTGTCAGTCATTCCATGAGGTGCCTTTTTTTGCTTTTATGAGATTACTTCTTCCCTGGTTAAGCCTCCAGGCTGTCGATCAGGAACATCGATGCCTGCACCTCGAAGCATCGTTTCATAATTGCTTTCGATAATGCCCAGGGTCTTCTGTTGTTTCAGGAGATCCTGCTTTTCTTTTTTGGCAGAGACAAGTTCTTCTTCCAGTTCCAGCTGTTGTCGCTGCAGCTTTTCGGAAGACGGAAGTTTGTGAATACCAAACTCAGCCAGTTCTTTTAAAGTGACATCATGCAACTGATATTCTGCCTGATGTTGTATGCGGTAGAGTGCTTTGTCCGGAGCATCCTTCTCAGCACGAACCACATCACGACATGCACGATAGACTTCACAGTGCTTCATAATAATCTTCTGATTTTGAATAGCTTTTTGTGTTTGCAGGATCTGAACATCCGCAGCTTGAATAGAAGCCTCCAGATCAGAAATGTGATTTTGGAATTCTTCATAGTTCAATAGATTGTGCTGTGAAAGATAACTGAAAGTTCTGGCTGCCTCTTTCAGATTATTTTTTATGGCCCACTGTTCGAAGCCGGGGCGATTGCCGTCAGCGACATAGGAAGTCATCTCCACAAACATCCTTATTTTGAATGATGCATTTTGAGGAATGCGGGCCTTATGACGATTCTTCGCCAGACGTCTCAGGATACTGTCCTCTGTATAATAGGCTCCCAGAGTTTTGACATTGGTGAAATGTTTCTGATCAGGAGCCCGGAAAGCCAGATATTTTCCCTGCCGGATTTCATATCCTGCTTCTTTCATCTTCATCAGGAATTCATCAAAGGAAACGGACGACCAGATGGCACGATCCACGTTGTATTTGAGTTTTGCTTTCCAGCTGTTTCCTCGTTTGTACTCCATATTTTCTTTATATGATTTTGCTTTCTGTCCGGTGGGCATGGACTCTTCCAGACCATATTCCCGGCAAATGCGATTGCTGAGTTTACAGATCTTGTGATAGTTCCGTTTGTTGAAAACATACTTATGGTAGTCTACAAAATTTGTTGCATTGAAAATTAGATGGCAGTGGACATGATCCTTGTCAACGTGAGTGGAAAGAACATATTCATGTTTTCCTTTCAGGGTGGCATCTGCAATCTTTGTTGCAACTTCATGAGCAACATTGGGATCTGTGATCTCACCAGGCTTGAAGGAAATGATCATGTGCCAGGCAAGGTTATCTCCCTTCTCCATCACATTATCTTTTCCAAGCTTTGCAGTCATAGCAAATTCCAGATCGGCAGTTTCCGGTGAACAACCATAGGAAGAAACCAGATTATGGTCATCGGTCTTATCAGGATTCGTGATGTAATCGACGGCTTTCTTTACTGTAGATTTGATGCCGAAGATCTTAATATATGCCATATCTCTTTTATCATCCCTTTCAATTCTTTCATTTCTTCCGGTGCGACAGCACCAGTGGAATTGGCAAGCCTTGCCAGCTGGTTTACGTTCACACCGATCTTGTGCATCTCATAAAACTGTTTCTCAAGGTAAGTCGTATCTGTGTTTACGATGATGCCATCAATTGCCATCTTACGAAGATAGGCTCCCATATTTGCAGTCCTGGACAGAATCATTTTCTTACGAATCATCTTTTTCTCTTCAGCGGTTACAAAAAACTGAATTGGGATATCTCTGGTTCTGTTAGCCATGTAAATCTCCTTTCTGAGGATAGAGCTTTCAACCTCGATTACGCTGCGCTTCATCTCGGTCACGGCTGTCGCCGTATGAAGCCATCCTGACTTGTACAGTTGTAAGCAAGCTTCCAATGTACAATCAGGCCGTCTTCGCAAAGCTCGTAGCTTGCGTGAAGATTGGGTAGGGTCCCGGTCTTATGGCGAATGCCCGGAAGTGGAATGTCATGACACTTCCTGTCCTTGCTATTCTCTATCCCTCAACTACTAAATACAAAAATGTCCGGGGAAGTTTAGACACATTTTTGAAACTGCTCTGAAAAATTGCCCGGATAGTGCAAATTCGGGCACAAAACCTGCCCGGAGACTATTTGGCTGTCGGGATTTTTGCACATCTATTTGTTGTAAACTGGTAGCATCAGAAAAGGAATCAAGGAGGACGGCAAATGAAGGGATATGTTACAAGCAACGGATACATGGGATACGTAGATGGCAAGTACATTTTATTTGCCAGCGATAAAGAATATTTTGAATTCATGGAAGACTAAGGAGGAAGTGCAATGAGTAAGATTTATTTCACACTGACAGGAACCAAGTACTATCACGGCAATGAATTCCTGAAGCCGGGAATGAAACTGAAACTTAAGAAGGAACCGGAGAACAAGTTCGATAAAGAGGCCATCGTTGTAAAGACGGAAGGACTTGGCGAAATCGGACATGTGGCAAATAGCGCACACACCGTTATCGGTGAGAGCATGAGTGCCGGACGCATCTATGACAAGATCGGTAACACTGCAAAGGCCAAGGTTGTCCTGGTAACACCGCATGGAACGATCTGCAGTCTCAGTAAGAAGAGTCTGATTGATAACAAACATAAGAAGATGGAGGAAGCAGTCGATGAATAAAGTAATCCTGATGGGACGCTTGACCAGAGATCCGGAAGTAAGGTATGGCGCCGGAGAGAATTCTACTGCAGTTGCAAGATATACTATCGCAGTTGATCACAGATGCAAAAGAGACGGTGAGCAGAGTGCAGACTTCATCGGCTGTGTTGCCTTCGGGCGTAACGCAGAATTTGCAGAGAAGTATCTGCGCCAGGGAACAAAGATTGTATTGACCGGAAGAATTCAGACCGGAAGTTACACGAATCGTGATGGCCAGAAAGTATACACAATGGATATCGTTGTAGAGGAGCAGGAGTTTGCAGAAAGCAAAGCAGCTGCAGGTAATGGCGGTCAGAATAATTACAGCAGACCATCAGCAGCATCCTCGGATGCAGATGGATTCATGAACATTCCGGATGGCATCGATGATGAATTGCCATTTTCATAAAGAGATTTGGGAGGATAAATTATGTTTGGATTTGATAAGATGTTTGACTTTAATCGTGATGGACACTTGGATGCATTCGAGAGAGCTGCACAGTTTCAGTTCATGGATGAAATGCTGAAGAACGGAGAATCTGATTCATTTGATGATGATGACGAAACAGATGTATTTGCTGAGGCAGGGCTTGATTATGATGAGTTAGAGTTTATGGATCCGGAAGAAAGAAGAGAAGTGCTGGAAGACGCAGGACTGGATCCAGATGAGTTTGATTTTTAGTGGATAGGGAAGGGGAGATAGAGTGCAGAAAGCAGATTTCTTTTTTAAGGATGGAATGTTTGCTCAGAATGATAAATATATTCTGAAGGCTTTGTGTGAGGAAGATAAAGCAAATTATTTAATGTTATATCGTGAGAACTCCATCGTGGCAAAAACTTCTTCAAAGATGAGTGATGTAGATTACGATGAGTTTGCTGAATTTGTTTGGGAGAAACTTCCAGAAGACGATGCAATTTATGTATCTGTTTTCTTGAAGGACGATAACTTGTATGTTAGAAATATTACTATGCAGCATTTGGCTTCAGATAAACCCGAAATTGGGATGGATGTTTTGTTGAAATATCGCAGGCAGAAAATTGCTTATGAAACCATCCCTCTGTTTGCGAAAAGAGTATTAGAACTTATGCCGATAGAGTATTTCATGGTGAGAATTTACTCGGATAATGAGCCAAGTAAAAAACTGTTTGAGAAACTTGGTGCAACACAAATTGGTAAAGAACCAAGTGAGTTTGCTGAAGCTTTGGCGCAACTCAAAGAAAGTTTAAAAGAGGAGTATGAAGAAATTTTGACTCGTAATCCAGAGGCTGAAAAGATTGCAAGTGAAAGGTATATTGTGCAGTACAAATATCTTCTGAAGTAATTAGGTGGCTGAGATCGTTTGTTCGATCTCAGCTATCTTTGTATTTGAAAATAAAGAACATATGTTTCCTTGCTCGCTTGAGGGAAAAGGATAGAATTTGTTATTCTTTGCTCCTGGTTCCGCAGGGTTCTTCCCATCTGAATTATCTTTACATTTATATGGATGCATTCTTGCGTTTGTGAAGATGAGTCTTGTGAATGTGATGAAGCAATGATATACTTCAAATAGAGGTGTTACTATGCGTCATATTATGCGTGAGGTGTCAATATATGAATGTAAGTTACAAAAAGTTATGGAAGCTTCTTATTGATAAAGACATGATGAAAAAAGATTTACAGGCCGAGACTGGTTTGAGTTGGGCTTCTGTGACGAAATTGTCAAAAGGAGAACCTGTCAGCATGGAAGTGCTGATGAAAATCTGTAAAGCTTTGCATTGTGATGTAGGCGATATAGTCGAATTTATAGAAGAGCCAGAAGAGTCTTCTTCAAAAGAGTAGGAGGAACAGGGATGGCCAATTTACAATTAAACAGTCCTTATAAAGGATCCGCATCTTTGACTCGTGAGCAGTTCTTATTTTATGAAATGAGAACCACAGCAAAGCTGATAGAAGAAGGAGTTAATAATACAGAGATAATGAAAAAGGTTTTTAATGAAAACTAATTCCATTATCCAACAGAAAAAACGATTAAAAAGGTATTTGTAAGGCATGTATAGCAAGACTGCATTCCAAGTCCCTCATTTGTTGATTTTGCAACTGTTCCGCCAGAGCTGATGAGCGCATTCCAGCTTATTCCATATCAGAGTGCAGAAGATGCGGTGTTTAAGGCACTGGGAATTGAGTGACAAATTGGGGATAGGACGATTGTATAGCGCTTTTGCCCTATCCGTCAAATAATGCTTGCAAATAGAAGTGGAAATAATGGATAAAAATCAAATTAGAAATATTGTTCGTCAAATGGATTATTCGAAATCAGAAATAGAGATTGATCTTTTGACTGATAATATCAAAGATAATATTGACAATCAATTGTATGATTTTTCGCTCTATAGAAAAGATATTTTTACCCAGCAAGGGAAAAAAAGAATTGTATATAGTTATCCGAATTTATCTACAGAAGCTGTTATGTGTCAATATCTAAAAAAACAGATTGATAGAAATTTTCGTATTCGTTATGCGTCAAGAAATCGGATAATGAATGTATTCTTTAATGTTTTGCCAGTCATCAAAGATATGAATGATTTTGTGATTATTCGAGCAGATTTTAAATCTTTTTTCGATAGTGTTTTGTCACGGCATGTATATGACAGGTATATCAAAGAATCCCTTATGTCTAGATGGGACAAAGAAATTTTAGAACAGTATATTGAAGAGTTTAAGTATTGCTATGCGGGGTTATGTTTGTCTAATGGATTGACAGAGATTGTATGCAGGGAATTTGATTCACGAATAAGAGCCCATTTATCTAAGTATGGAATGTTTTTTTATGAACGATATGTCGATGATATACTTCTTATTACTAATAAATATATTTCGCAAAATCAATTTTGTAATGTTATACAGCATACAATTCAAGAAGTATTTGGTGATTCTCCGGTAAAAATTAATATGTCACCAGGAAAGTTTTCTTATATTACAAGAAGAAATCTTTCGACATCGCAGAAATTTAACTTTTTGGGTTATGAATTTGAGATACGAAAAGTGACAGGGAAAAATCCAATATGTTTCAAATACGGAATTGCAGAAAAAAAACGTAAAAAATATACAGGGATAATTGAAAGAGCTTTTATTCAGTTTAAAAAGGATGGAGATATTGAACTTTTGCGACAAAGGTTGAAAATTTATTCATCGCGTGTTGTGATTGCCAGAACAATAGGTAGCAGTTCATATGATTGGCTCATAAAGGGTGTCGTTGCAAATTATAATGAATTACAATTTCATATGGATGCATTAGAGCCGCAAACGAAAGACTTTTTGAAAAATTTATATGTGAAGTTATTAAGCAAACACGGATGTGTTATGCCGTATTTCTTAAAGCAATCTTTAACTGAAGAGAGCATTTATAATTTGGAATCAAACATGAAAAGAAACCGATCTATAATGTTTGAGAAGAATATTGGAGTGTCAGAAAGTACACTTTTAAAATGGATACGAAAATTAAACCCTGAGTACTGCAACGAAGACAAAGATTATTATAGAATGGTGATTGATTATTTGGCACTGATAAAAGTAGAGTAGCATCATCCCAAGGATGATGCTACTCCTATACAACGTATAACCTTACGGAAAGTACTTTGTACTGCTTACGTGTGTAAAGTCTATGAAACCAAAGTTCCAAAGATTTTACTTGAACGATATATCATTCATTGAAATTATAATTCGAATTAGAGGTGAAGTCAATGGATCTTACAAATATAAAAAGAAATCAATTGGATTACATGCTGACAGATGTTCTGCCAACGGAGTTGTCAGACCGATTTACATATGCATACTTTTATGAATATTTGATAGATAGAAGTAAGGACATTAACCATATCGTAAGGGAACTAATACGATTAAAGAACAAAAATGGTAAGGAAGTTCTCTTTAATGGAAGCAGCAATTGGGTGACGGCACCACTTAAATACACTATTATGAAGCAATTACATAGTGAGAGAGAGATTAGTTTATTGCAGCCAATGGCGGCGATGGAATTATTCTTGTTTGTAAGTGTGTATCAAAAAGAACTGTTGGCCTTATTAGATAAGAATTCAGTATTTTCGCTCCGATTCCATAATAAGAACAATGATTTGATTTATAAATCAAAGAATAGATCAGTTATTAAATATTTTAGTGATTTAAGTGAAGAAACGGGGAAAGAGATAATAGAACAGACGGGCATGTTTTTCAAAATAGGTCCTTATAAATCAATTGCAGCATTTACCTCCTCAGAGGAATGGCTCATATTGAATAGTAAATACAAATTCTTTATTAGAACAGATTACAAAGCATGCTTTGATAGTATTTATACGCATACGTTCAACTGGATTATTGGAAAAGATGTCAATGATACCAAAGAATTCAAAAATGGAAGTCTCTACACAGCTATAGATAGAGTATTAATGAATATCAATGCAAGAACTTCGAATGGAATAGTAGTAGGTCCAGAATACTCAAGGATGGTTGCAGAGCTTTTGCTTCAGGCAATAGACAAAGATGTGTATAATATGCTACTCAACGAGTGTTATGATGCTGGAGAACACTATAATGTGTACCGGTACGTAGATGACATTTTCATTTTTGCTGAGACCGAGGGGATAGCAAATCATATTGTTGAACTTTACGCAGAGGCGGCCAGAAAATATTTATTAAGACTAAATGATGCCAAACTTTTTAAGAGCAAAGTGCCGTTTGTATTAGATGATTGGTTAAATGAGACTAATATTTTTACTAACAGAGTGACGGCATTGTTATTCTATAATCGTGAAGAAAGAAAAGCCTACATGGAAGCAGTTTCTGATGGACAGGAACAAGTTAATCCATGTTTAATTAAGGGAAGTGGATTGGCAACAAGCAAGAGAACAATTATGAATCAATTAAATGAATTGATTTGTAAATATGAGTCTCAAATGAAAACGATAACAGCTTATTTTTTAGGAATGCTGCTAAATAAAGTCTCTCGTAATAAGGATAAGGTGTCTTTGTTCAAGAAGGATGTTTCGGAACATACTGTTTTTAATTTTTTAGATCTAGCTTTTTATGGATATTCTTTTTTCCCGAATTATAACAATACGCAGAAACTACTTTCTATAATCAGTTATGTAAGAGACGAGTTTGATATTTTTGCGTATCAGGATAAGCTTCAAAATTTATTGAATAGGTATGCGTTTGTGTTTGATAAAGCAAATGTGAACGATATTGTAAATTTGATTATGTTTTGCCGACAGGCTAACATTGCTGTGCCGTATAAACAAGAAATTAATATTGTTAGAAGACTTCATGAAAAAGATGATCCCATCTTATGGGCATCATATCTATTGTATAGCCAATACAGTAAAAGATATTATACAGAAATACGAAGCATTATTGGAAATAAACTAATCGAACGGTTGGAAGGAATTGTTCAAAAAGACAGTGTTTATACCTACCGTGAATTTTGGTGGGTTATTGTGTTCAATAAGTCTCCGCATATCACAGTGGCGGAGCAAGCTAGGATTGATGGTTTGCTTAGTATATTAAAAATCGGTATCAATAATACACCTGGTGAAACTATTGGAAATTTATTTGTTGACTACCTAAGAAATAATCCAATTCAATTTTTTGAATGGGATATGGAAAAAAGAGACTTTTTAAGAAATATTACATTCAAGACCAAAGAAAGAAGTATATTCAAGAATTATCAAGAGAATTTAGCCTCTTTATATTGGAGCAGTTTGTAACTTAAAAGGAGATTTGTATGGACCAGACAATTGATTATTACAATCTCAATGCAGAAAATTTCATAGAGAATACGCGGAATGTTGATATGCATCTGGCCCAGGATAAATTTCTTCATTTGTTGAATGAGGGAGTCGATATCCTTGATTTCGGTTGTGGTTCTGGCCGTGACACGAAATACTTCTTGGATCGGGGTTATCAGGTTACAGCGACCGATGGATCAGCTGAACTTTGTAGATGGGCCAGTGATTTTACAGGTATCGAAGTAAAAGAAATGATGTTTGGGGAACTGGATGAGATTGATACATATGATGGTATCTGGGCATGCTCCTCTATTTTGCATTTGCCAAAGAATGAGCTGTTTTTGGTGATTCGAAAAATGTGTGATGCGCTTAAAAGTACCGGTGTAATCTACACTTCCTTCAAATACAGTGATTTTGAAGGTGTGCGTAATGGTCGGTATTTTACAGATTTTACTGAGGCTTCCTTTAAGGAATTCATAGCAGAGATTCCGGAACTTACGATAGAAGAATATTGGATCACTGACGATGTCAGACCAGGAAGGGGTGATGAGAGGTGGCTCAATTTGATACTCCGCAAATAGGATATTCCTTACATATCAATGGAGAGTACCACAACACCTTGGATATAGAAGGCTTCTCTCAGATGATGAAGGATCCGTCCTACTGTTATAAATTTTACTGGTTGGAAGCAATCGTAGATATCATTTCGAAGGGGATTCAGGATACTACCTTTGATGCGATTATTGATGAAATGATCTGTAATGCATGGTATTCCGTAAGAGAATTTCATATTCACCTTAGTGGCATGCAGGCAGATGGTCTTGTCAGAGACGGTCTGGAACGTGCGGTTCTTAAACTGACAGAACTCAGTGATTTGCCGGCAAATGCATCCAAAGTGGAAATCAAAAATGCGATTCGGGAGCACAATGCCGACCTGAAACTTGCTAAGGAACAGCTGACCAATATGGTTCCCGGTCGGGCATTGGCAGGTTTTTTCTCAAAAAGCTCAGAAGAAGTGCCGTGGGGAAGTATTCGCAGATTAACCGAGTATATCAGACGAATCGATAGTACTGTAATTCGCCTGCCTTATACCTTTGGAGATAGCAGTAAACTGAAAAAGGAAGTTCATTTCAATCCAGATTGGATGCGCATGATTCAGGACAATACGGTAAATATTCTGGGATGGATTCAATACGAAAAAGTGAAATGGCTGCAGAATAATAATCCAGAGGTTCCGGGCCTGATCTACAAGCTGGCTCCGATGGATGAAAAGATGCGAAAGCTGAATAACGTACGTAAACTTTGGGAAGGCATTCTGGAAGTAAGAGAAGTATGCGATGTCTTTACGGGTAAGCCGATTATAACAAAGCAGTATGATGTTGATCATTTTATACCATGGTCTTTTGTGATGAATGATGAACTTTGGAACCTGATGCCGATGGATTCTTCTTTGAATTCGTCGAAGAGTAACAAGCTTCCCAAGTGGGATCCGTTCTTTGCGGTGTTCGCAGAAAACCAGTACGGAATGTATACTCTGATCCACAAGCGAGCAGGCCTTCATAAGCTGTTTGAAGCCTGCTATCGGGATAATCTGCATTCTATCTGGGCAGGACAGGAGTTGTACAGACCGGGAAATTCAAAGGAAGAATTCTATCATATCCTGCAGAAAAACATGCAGCCGGTCTATGATTCGGCCAGACGGCAGGGATATGAAATCTGGAATTATAGTTAGAGGTATTACACCCCTTGTTTTGGCCGTGTATCTGAAGGAGGAAAAATATCTTGGAACATCAGTTTTTAACAAATTATACAGAGATTACTTTTCTGGACAAGATCAAAGATAATCTAAGGCATTGTAAGTCTTTTGATTTCTCTGTCAGCTTTATTAAGAAAGCTGGCCTTGTTTTGTTGTTCAAGGATATTGAAGCAGCTGTGGAAAGAGGGTGTAAGGGACGTATCATCACCTCAACTTACCAGAATTTCACAGATATTGAATCCTTGAAGAGTTTCTATGCGCTCATGGGAAGATGTTCTAATTTTCAATGCCATTTGGATTATGAGAGCTTTCATGGTACCGATTATTCGACTCTTGGCTACCATTCCAAGGGTTATCTTTTCGAATTCGATGATCACAGAGAGTTAGTGATTGGTTCTTCAAATATCACACGATATGCGCTTCTTAAAAATATTGAATGGGATGTATCGGTAAAGGACTATTTTGTAAACGGTGCATATGATGATGCGTTGAAAGAATTTGAAGAAAAATGGTCCGCAACGGAATTACTGAATGCAGAACTGATCGTTAAATATGCCCAGAGACTAAGTTATGCCATTGAGCGCTGGGATATGGATTATGATCTGTCGGCGTCAAAGATCAAGCCGAATTATATGCAGAAGAAGGCCTTGAAGGAGTTGAATCGTTACCGTGCCATAGGTGTTAACCGTGCGCTCACGATTGCATCGGCAGGTAGTGGAAAAACTTATCTGGCAGCTTTTGATGCATTGAATTTCAACCCGAAGAGATTGCTTTACATTGTACATGAAGGATCTATTTTGAGAAAATCCCTGGAGACCTTCCAGGAGGTATTCGGTAAAAATGTATCCTATGGAATCTATAGCGGTACCAGTAAACAATCGGATGCAGATTTTGTATTTGCCACGAACATTACCATGTGCAAAACACTGGAGCTATTCTCAAAGAATGAATTTGATTATATTATTATTGATGAGTGTCATCATGCCACAGCAGAGACTTATAAAAAGATTATCGGTTATTTTGAACCGGAATTCTTACTTGGTTTGACTGCTACACCGGAACGTATGGACAACCAGGATGTTTTCGAATTGTTTGACCATAATGTGCCTTATGAGCTAAGACTGCGTGATGCGATCGCCAATGATCTGGTTGTTCCGTTTAAATATTTTGGTATTCGAGACAAGATGGTGGATTATGGGCTGACCGGAAATGAAGAACGCAGAATGATTGCACAGATGGCAAAGGAAGATCACTGCGATTTTATTGCCGAGCAGATTGAGAAGCATCGTCCACAAGGAAAGCTGAAAGCACTTGCGTTCTGTAGAAATGTTACCCATGCCAGAATGATGTGTGAAGCATTGGGAGAGCGGTATCATACCGCTTATCTGACTGGCCGCAATGATATCGGTGAGCGTGTCAGAGCTTATAATGATTTGCAAAATGATGCTCATAATCTCGAGATCCTGTTTACGGTGGATATCCTGAATGAAGGTGTCGACATTCCTGGTGTGAATATGGTGCTGTTCCTTAGACCAACTGAGTCTACGACGATCTTTATTCAGCAGCTTGGCCGTGGATTGCGTAAATATACCAATAAGGAGTATGTTACCGTGCTGGACTTTATCGGCAATAGCTATAAGCGAAGTGTGCAGATCGCTTTTGCGTTGGGGTCTTTATCTGAGAACTTTGTTATGGAGAAAAGATTGCTTGCATCATTAGTGAAGGATGATTTTACAGCTCTTGGTTTGGCTGATTACGGTGTAGAGATTCATATTGATGATTTGAGCAAGGAAGAGATCCTGGAATACATTGATAAAGAGAATTTCAACGCTCTGAAGTATCTTAAGCAGGATTATTTCAATTTCAAAAAATACATCGGATCAGAATTTTATCCTCGTCATGTAGATTATATCAACAATGACTGTGCTCCGGATCTGATTCGTTTTATGAGCATTAAGACGAGGGGAAAGAAGAACTGCAGCTATTATAATTTCCTCAGAGGTATCGGCGAGGAGAACCTGCCGGTCTTCACGGAGAAACAGATAGATTTTATCAATTATCTGTCTGGGTTGCTTCCACTTGTGCGTGTACATGAGTATCAGATCGTGAAGTTACTGATCGACGGACCGAAAACATATCGGGAGATAGTAATGTACCTGACAGAAACAGTTCAAGGATTCGTTCCGGCAGAGCTGGAGCATGCGCTGACATATCTGCAGTTTGTTGAAAAAGACAAGGATATTCTGAGACTGTTTGTACCTATGGATGATCAGCTTCTGGAGTATGTGCAGGACCTCATCGAGTATGGTTTAATCCGCTATGAAATCGACAATGGAAATGAGACGGGCTTTAAGCTTTGGCTGAATTACCGAATGGATCAGGTTCAATTAAAGCTCCTGAAGAACCCGGGAAATATTATGGTAGGAACTTATTATTATGATGACTATGTAGTAATTTTCGCATCATTGAAGAAAGATCTGGAGGAAGCAGATAAGCTGAATTATAAGGATAAATTCCTGCAGCCGGATTTGTTTCAGTGGGAGTCTATGACAAATCTCCCACAGTCACATCTCGAAAAACTGATGAAGAGCACATTTGCACATGTATTTATCCGTAAGATGACCACAGAGAATGGTTTGGTTCTTCCCTTTACTTATGTAGGAAAAGGAAAGATGTCGAATCCTCGCAAGACAGACGGGGATAATGGAACATACCTGTTTGATATTCATATGGAGAATGAATTGCCAGAGTATCTGCAATATGATTTTGGATTGACGAAGGAATAATATGAAGACAATGAAAGTAGTCGCAGCCATTATTTGTAACGATATGGAGCGAAAGAATAAGATTTTTGCAACCGCCAGGGGATATGGGGACCTGAAAGGCGGATGGGAGTTTCCCGGTGGAAAGGTAGAGCCAGGTGAAACTCCGCAGCAGGCACTGAAAAGAGAAATCATGGAAGAACTTAGCACGGAAATCAAAGTTGGAGAATTAATTGATACGATAGAATATGATTATCCGACATTCCATCTTTCTATGGATTGTTTTTGGGCTGAAGTTATCACAGGTCAATTGGAACTCAAAGAGGCTGAGGCGGCGAAATGGCTTACAAAAGATCAGCTGGAGAGTGTTTGTTAGCTTCCAGCGATTTTTCTACCTCGAACAAAATTGGGTGAATTAGAAGTAAAAATAGCCCGTATTTCTGCGGTTTTTCTTGCAGAG
>NZ_JBQHWF010000020.1:0-51212 GCF_052064095.1 Blautia sp. HCP3S3_C4 | reverse complement strand
GGAAGGGATAAACGCTGAAGGCATCTAAGCGTGAAGCCCCCCTTAAGATGAGATATCCCATTCGAAAGAAGTAAACCCCCTTGAAGACGACCAGGTAGATAGGGCAGAGGTGGAAGTGTGGCAACACATGGAGCTGACTGTTACTAATCGGGTGAGGGCTTGACCAAAACGCAGGAAGTTAATTCTCAAGGAAATGTCAACATGTATGTAGTTTTGAAGGTGCAAAACCTTTAAATGGCCCAGTGGCTCAGTTGGTTAGAGCGTCGCCCTGTCACGGCGAAGGTCGAGAGTTCGAGTCTCTTCTGGGTCGTTAGCAATTTGCTGATGAAGTTAATTGCATAAGGAATATGGAATCTTAGCTCAGCTGGGAGAGCATCTGCCTTACAAGCAGAGGGTCATAGGTTCGAGCCCTATAGGTTCCATATATTTGGATGGATTCCCGAGTGGCCAAAGGGGGCAGACTGTAAATCTGTTAGCAACGCTTTCGAAGGTTCGAATCCTTCTCCATCCACTTAGGTATTAACCTAAGCCGATGTGGCTCAATTGGCAGAGCAGCTGATTTGTAATCAGCAGGTTATCGGTTCGAGTCCGATCATCGGCTTTTAATTAAATTATTAACGCGGGGTGGAGCAGTCTGGAAGCTCGTCGGGCTCATAACCCGAAGGTCATAGGTTCAAATCCTGTCCCCGCTACTTTGCCCAGATAGCTCAGTTGGTAGAGCAGAGGACTGAAAATCCTCGTGTCGCTGGTTCGATTCCGGCTCTGGGCATTTTGCTTGGAGAATTAGGCAATAAATATGGAGCATTAGCTCAGTCGGTAGAGCACTTGACTTTTAATCAAGTTGTCCGGGGTTCGAATCCCCGATGCTTCACTTTTAACTTCTGTGAATTTTCGCAGAAGTTTTTTTATGTTATAGGAACATTACGGAGTAATTTCCTATAACATAAAAAAGCCCTCCGGGCAGGATCGCACTGCAACGGAGAGGAACTATGTCGCTGAAGCGACCCGCCGCAGGCGGAGAATCCTGCAAGCAGGATTCTTTCTTGTTGTATAAATATTTTAATCTATTTAAGGGTATGAATTTGAGAAGATACATATACTTAAAAGAAGAAATGCTGTTTTAATATAGAATAACAGCAATCGATCGAAAAGGATCCTGTCTATGAAGAATCATTTCATTTCCTGTACACTAGGAATTCTAAGTTTCTTTTTTATTCCCTATTTTTTTATTATCCCATTAAATGGAATAGATACGTTAACGATAAATCAGAAGTTTAATGTGGAAAGAATCTTGCCTGTAGTAACGGCAACCCAGATTGACAAAAATATGAAGCTGGAAACAATAAAAGCCCAGACAATTATTGCAAGATCTGATTATTACCGGCGCTTAGAAGAAAAGGAGAGTCTTTTAGATATATTGAAGGGACTGCGACGGGATTTGGAGAAAAAAAGCTTTTCAGAATGGATTCTAGACGAAAAATATGAAAGAGCAGCGGAAGAAACCAGGGGAGAGGTTCTTGTGCGGAATTATAAATTGGAGCTTTTG
This sequence comes from Blautia sp. HCP3S3_C4, assembly GCF_052064095.1. Taxonomy (NCBI): domain Bacteria; kingdom Bacillati; phylum Bacillota; class Clostridia; order Lachnospirales; family Lachnospiraceae; genus Blautia; species Blautia sp. HCP3S3_C4. Next base: position 49,666 of record NZ_JBQHWF010000020.1, on the reverse strand, counting down.
CCATATCATCAGCTCAGTGCGGGTAGAACAAGGAACGGAAAAGAAGTTCTACATAGTGACAAATATAAATATCTGAAATCAGTAAAATGTGACGGTGACAAAGAGGCAGATGATTATCTGAGCAGTTTTTATATAAGTCAGGTGGATCTTCCGAAAAACCTTATTGTGAAGAAAAGGGATAGTGTCGGATATGTGACGGAGATCCGGGCTGATGATATGGTACTGGAGGGAGAAACATTCAGCAGAGAACTGGGGCTGGCTTCTTCCAATTTTAGTATAAAAAGAAGCAAAAATAATATCTGTTTTCTTTGTAAAGGGAAAGGACATGGTTTGGGATTTTCTCAATACGGTGGAGATCAGCTGGCAAAAAATAAAAAAACGGCAGAGGAAATTTTAACAACATATTTTGCAGATATGCAGATTGTAAATGTCAGAGAGATAAAATGAATTTGAATTCAATGCAAAATATTGAATAACAGGAGAAATTCTGGACACCCTATAGATATGAAGATGAAAACAGAGGTGAAAGGAATATGATGAATAACAGAATTACCCGTATGATTGCAAATACTGTTGGCCTTGCTGCTGTGGCAGCTTTAGGAATTACAGTGTACCAGCTTGGAACTACTCCTGTGAAAGAGAAAGAACCGAAAAATCAGCCCCTGATTCAGGAGGACGGTACTGAGAACACAAATGAAGAGGTAAATATTGAAGAGGATAATCAGGAAGCTGCAGGAATGGCGGAAAGTGAGTTTCCCGAAGAAGAAACAAATGCTCAGATCAATGCTGTAAAAGAAGAAACAGGTAATGAGACAGGAGCAGAAAAAAGTGTTGTGAATGCAAATATGGAAGATGAAATGAGTGAAGATGATACAACACAGACAATGAGTGATATGTCAGAGGAAACTACAGATGTTTCTGCTTCAGCAGTCAATCTTCCGGAAATAAATTTTTCAGAGGATACAGTAATGGAATGGCCGGTAAATGGAAATGTTCTGCTGGATTACAGCATGGATCAGACCACTTATTATCCTACATTGGATCAGTACAGACTGAGTCCGGCTATTTCAGTAGGGGCAGTAGAAGGAGCCCCTGTAGTTTCGGCAGTAAACGGAACGGTTTATTCTGTTGAGAAAAATGCACAGACAGGAACTACATTGACAATGGAACTGGGAAATGGATATCAGGCGATTTATGGACAGCTGGAAGACTTGACTGTTTCTCAGGGTGATATTGTGAAAAAAGGAACTACGATTGGATATGTGGCAGAACCTACGAAATATTACAGTGCAGAGGGGGCAAATCTGTATTTTGCAATGAAAAAAGACGGAGAGCCTATAGACCCGATCACTTATCTTCGTAAATAAAGTTAAGAAAATAAGAAGATTTATTTTGTAAAGATAGAGCCAGAAAAAACTGGTTCTATTTTTTAGTTAAGCGAATATTCGCAATTGAAGCAGGGGACTTACTTGATTTGGTTAAATAAATTGAGGGGAAGTTATTCACATAATAGTGAAATTATCGTATAATAAAATAGATAAAGCTGTTATGAAAAAACAGAACCGTTACTAGATGGGAAAATAAAATTGCAGTCGGTTTCCCGTCCTGCTTAGAAAATGCAGAGTCAGAAAGATTTTGTATTTGGATGCAGATAAGAAAAGTAAACGATGAATGTTTGTGCTGATTAAGATACAAGTATGATACCGGCTGTTTATCATAAAAAAGAGGATGACCATGATTTGAGGCTGAGATTGTTTTATGACAGATGGTTGTCCTTTACATAGATGAGGTACAGATGAAGCATGAATTATACATATATGGTAAAGTGTGCAGACGGGACTCTTTATACAGGATGGACAAACTGTCTGGAGAAACGTCTGAAGGCTCATAATGGTGGCAGAAACGGTGCCAAATATACAAAAACAAAGCGTCCAGTGTCTCTTGTGTATTATGAGGGTTTTTTTACGAAAGAAGAGGCTATGAAGAGGGAATATCAGATTAAGCAGCTTACCAGAGAAAGAAAACTGGAGCTTACAAATTTTTAAGGAGGACCAAGGAAATGAAAAAGATGACAAAATGGATTGTGGCATGTGCGGTATGTGTTTTGGGAAGTGTACCGACAGCTGGAGCAGATATGAATATCCCACCGGAAATCACTATGACTCCGCAGGAAATCATAACACCTGCTCCGGAACAGAATGAACCTGTAATAACCCCGGAGGTTACACCTACTCCCATTCCGGAAGTGAAAAATGGTTGGATAACTGTAGGGAAGAAAAAACAGTATTATAAAAATAATAAATTTCTTGTAGGAATGAAGAGAGTAGAAGGGAATGTTTATTATTTTGATGCAAAGGGATTTATGAAAACCGGATGGGTTACACATAATAAGCATAAATTTTATTTTAATACAAACGGAAAACGCTGCAGTGGTATTAAAAAGATAAAAGGAAAATATTACTATTTTGCTGAAAATGGTGTCATGAAAACAAAAACTGTGAAATCCGGAAACAATATTTATTATTGTACTGCCAAGGGAGTAATGGAAGCCTGGAAAAAGGGAAATGTATATTATAATTCCAAAGGTAAAAGAATGACTGCCGCGCAGGCTTATGATTATGAAACTCTGCAGAGAGCAAAACAGATAGTTTCTCAGATTACAACACCTCAAATGTCAAAAAACCAGAAATTTGAAACCTGCTATAAATGGGTGATCAGCCATTATTATGGTACCACAAGGAAATATGTGAATCAGACATCATGGCCGGCGCTGTATGCAAATGATTATTTTATTAATAATGGAAAAAGAGGAAATTGCTTCTCAGATGCATGCTCTTTTGCATATCTGGCAAAGGCATTAGGATACAAGAATGTATATGCCTGTGTAGATACATCACAGACAAATGGAAGTGGCCACTGTTGGGCAGAAGTCGATGGTCTGGTATATGATCCGTTATTTTCAGAAGCAAAAGGGTATTATAAATATTTTGGAGCTTCCTACCGGTCTTATGGATTATATCCAATGCGAAAAGTAGCAATATAAATAAAAAAGCAGTTATTCAGCTATATATTTATAATTGAATAACTGCTTTACTTTTTATACGGGAAGTGGTGCAACAAAGAAATACATAACTACAAAGTGGCAGGCGCTTCCAAGCATGATAAAGACATGAAAGATTTCATGTGAGCCAAAATTTTTGTGTCTGGCATCAAAGAGAGGAACTTTTAAAGCATAGATCACGCCGCCGATGGTGTAAATGATTCCGCCGGCCAGAAGCCAGTCAAAGCCAGCTCGTGGGAGAGCATGGAAAATAGGTACGAATGCCAGGACACACAGCCAGCCCATGGCGATGTACAGCACAGAAGAAAACCATTTGGGGCAGGTGATCCAACAGCATTTCAAAATCATTCCCAATATGGCAATTGTCCATACCAGTGCACACAGAATATATCCAATGCGATTATGAAGAACTATGAGACATACCGGAGTATAGCTGCCTGCAATCATAATGAAAATCATCATATGATCTATTTTGCGGAGACGCCGGTTTACTTTTTTAGTAGAATCTATGGAGTGATAGATGGTACTGGCTGCATAAAGCAGGATCATAGTCAGTATAAAAATGCTCAATGCAACAATGTGAATCACATCATAGGAACGAGCAGCTTTGATAATAAGGGGAATTGCCCCGGTTACAGCCAATAAAAGAGCAATTCCATGAGTGATGGCACTTCCGGGATCTTTAAGTTTAAATTTCATAATTATCGCCTCCAATTTCAAAACTATTTAACATAGTAATTAAAACTACATATCAAGTATATGAATACTATAACACAATTATTCTAAAATGCAAGACTTTTATTTTGAAAATCAAAAGTTTTATGGAACAGGAAAAGAACAGGAAATAGAAAAAATCTGATTAATAGCAGAATAGAGCTAATACTTACGAAAACAGTTGAAAACGAGGAATAAAACTCATATAATGAAGATAGTTGAAGAAAATTGAGGTGTGAAAACATGGGAAAAACCATAACCATATGTTTTACAAATAATAAAGGCGGAAGTGGAAAATCCACAACCTGTTCCAACCTGGGTGCAGCAATTGCGCAGACCGGAAAAAAGGTTCTTTTGGTTGATGGGGATATGCAGCTGAATTTGTCGTTGGCTTTTTTTTCAGAGGACTGGGTATTGGAGCATGCAGCAGGAGAAAAGAATCTGTATTATGGGATTAAAAAGCAGGAAGATCTGACAGATTATGTGGTACATACTCCTTATGAAAATCTGGATTTGATTCCATCCTCTACCTTAATGAGTTCCATAGAATATGAATTGTTTACAAAATGGCAGAGAGAGTTTATTCTGCGGAAATGTCTTCAGAAGATTAAAGAGTCAGGAATGTACGATTATATTCTGATCGATGCGCCGCCTACACTTGGAGGTTGGGTTATGAATATTTTGTGCGCTTCAGACAAAGTGATCATTCCTGTTGAGGCAAGCCCATGGGGGATGTTTGGACTTGCAAATATGTTTGAATTTCTTAACGAAGTCAGACAGATTTCTCCGGATCTGGAAATAGCCGGAATTGCAGTGACGAAGGTGGATACAAGAAAGAATTACTATAAGCAGACTATGGAAACTTTGCATGAACTGGAGGATATCCATGTATTTGAACAGATCATCAGAGTGGACAGTTCTGTAGAATGGTCCCAGGATAACAGTATTCCGGTTGTTGAATATAAAAGATCAAGCAGAAGTGCCAAAGAATATACAAAGTTAGCAGAGGAGGTAATGAAGCTATGCCAGTAGGAAAAGAAAGTATTAAGCGGGCTGCAAATGCAGGGGCAAAGAAAACCGTAAAAAGATCTGTGATTTCCACACAGGATGCAGAAAAACTGGAGGCGGTATTTGTTACAGAGGACAGGAAAGAATCAATAGATGGACCTGTTCATATTAAGGATGAACTTCCGGTATATCTTCTTTAAATTATGGAGACAGAAGAAAATATATACAATTGATGATATTGCCCGGGAACTGGGAGTCAGTAAAACAACGGTATCCAGGGCAATTTCAGGAAAGGGACGAATCGGACAGGCAACCAGGGACAGGGTTCTTGCGTTTGTAGAAAACGGTGGTACATTGATCACAAGTTACTGGTCCGGAATTGCAGATGATTCCGGACGCACTGGAGATTACAGTGAGAGAGAATGAAAATGAGAAATATTATATTTATCAGAATTTCGGAACAGAGGCTGTAAATATTCCTGTACCGGAAGGACGATCAGCTGGGTTTATGGTAATGGCAGTGACAAACTTGAGGTTTATGGTCTTGCAGTTGCCAGGGTTATCGTATAAAATAAATAGCAATGGATGAGGAAATCCCTTCACTTTAAGCAGAGATTGAGACTGCTTGGTGAAGGGATTCTTTTTTACTCGGATTTGGCCGAAAGCTAAAAAATTAAGCATAATTCCTCCATATATTCATATACTATCCATACACTGAAAAATATGGAAACCTATGAAAGTACAGGAGGAAAAAAATGAAGGCGACAGGAATCGTAAGAAGAATAGATGATCTGGGGCGTGTGGTCATTCCTAAGGAGATCAGAAAAACGCTGCGGATAAAAGAGGGGACACCATTGGAGATTTTTACTGACCGGGAGGGGGAGATTATTTTGAAAAAGTATTCCCCTATCGGAGAACTGAATGTTTTTGCAAAGGAATATGCAGAAGCGCTGGCACAGTCAAGCGGGATGGTGGCGTGTATTACGGATCACGATCAGGTAGTGGCTGCTGCAGGTCAGGGAAGCAGGGAATATGTGGGAAAACCTATCAGCAAAGCTCTGGAGGATGCAATTACGGAGAGAAGCTCTGTGTTTGCCAACGGAAATGACAGAAGCAGGATACCTGTGACTCAGGAACAGAGAGAACCTTTGTATTCCCAGATCATGCAGCCTATTATCAGTGCAGGAGATACAGTAGGATCTGTGCTTTTACTGGGAAAGAATGAAAGGGATGTGATGGGTGAATCAGAGAAGATGCTCATCAGAACAGCAAGCGGATTTCTGGGAAGACAGATGGAACAGTAAAATTCATAGAATCTTCAGCAGCTTATAGTAGCGGCTGAGGATTCTTTTTTGTATAATAAGAAGCAGTTATGATTTTCTGGAATTGTTATAGAAATAAAATTATTATAATAATGAAATTGTTACGGCAATGAGCGTTGGAAAGGAGACATATTATATGGTTGCAATATATCTGGCACCGTTTTATCTGTTGGTGTGTGTATATATCCTGCTTCGCAGCCTGCACTGGTTTCAGGTATTACATACGGTTTTTCAAAATGTGTGGGTGTGCAGAGGGATTGGACTTGTATATTTATTTGTAGTGTTTAGTATACTGATTGCATTTATGGCACCTGCGTCTGGATTTAGGAGGTTTATGAAGCTTCTGAGTAATTACTGGCTTGGTGTCTTAATGTATACACTTATGACTTTGGGAATCGCGGATGGACTGAGACTGTTACTGAAATACCCTCTTAGAAATCTTGGTTTTCCTGGAAGAGAGCTGCTTTTCAGCAATATGGGAACTGCTGTTGTGGGTGCTGTCTGTGCGGTGATTATTTCAACAGTCAGTATTTACGGAGTGATCAGTGCAGGAAATATACATACAACGAAATACAATATTTCTGTTGATAAAAAGGCAGGAAGTATAAAGGAGTTAAATGTGGTTCTGGTTGCAGATCTTCATCTGGGATACAATATTGGCTGTAAGCAGATGGAGCAGATGACAGAGAAGATCAATGAGCAGAAACCGGATCTGGTAGTGGTGGCAGGAGATATTTTTGACAATGAATATGAGGCACTGGATGATCCGGAAAAACTGGCAGAGATATTGAGAGGGATTCGGTCGAAGTATGGTGTGTATGCATGTTACGGAAATCACGATATCCAGGAAAAGATCCTGGCAGGATTTACCTTTGGCAGTAAGGAAAAGAAAGAGAGTATTCCGGAGATGGATGAGTTTCTGGAGAAAGCGGGGATTACGCTTCTGAGAGATGAGTATGTGCTCATCGATGATTCCTTTTATCTGTATGGCAGACCGGATTATGAGCGTCCCGGACGGGGGATTGATAAACGAAAGACTCCACAGGAAATCACAGAGGGTATGGATCTGTCACTGCCTGTACTGGTTATCGATCATGAGCCGAGAGAGCTGCAGGAACTGGTGGAGGCGGGCGTGGATGTGGATCTTTGCGGGCATACTCATGACGGACAGGTATTTCCGGGAAATATTGTGATCCGGTTTTTCTGGGAAAATCCTTGTGGTTATCTGAAGAAAGGAAATATGCATAATATTGTTACATCTGGTGTAGGGCTTTTTGGACCCAATATGAGAGTTGGGACTAAAAGTGAAATCTGCGATGTCAGCATAGGTTTTTACTGAATCAAGTAAGTCCCCGGCTTCAACTGCAAAAATCAATAAGCAGTTGAAAACGGGGACTTGTCTTTTTTATTATGTCTGATTTAATTTTAGGATCAGTTGAGGGATTTCTCACTCATTTCTTCAAGAAGATTCTTTTTCAGATCCCAGAGCTTCTGAGAAAGGTCTACATATACTTTCTGAGGATTTACGAAACGTCTGGATTCATCCCAGAGAGTATTCTGTTCTTTCTGACAGTAATCGCGAAGCTCCATTACAGATGGAGAATTATAGACCCGTTTACCCTCTTTGATAACCGGAATGAGAAGCTCACGTACTTCATAGGTTCCGCCGAGAACTTTTGTCTTTTTCCATGTATCGATTGGATCAAAGAGAACCATATTCTGGTCTGCATCAAGCTTTTCATCAGCAAGACAGATAAGATCTGCTTTGATCTTGCCGGTAGATTTACCGTAGAGACGATATACGGTTTTATTTCCAGGGTTGGTTACTTTCTCTGTGTTTTCGGAAAGCTTGATTTTTGGAGTAAATTCAGTGCTGTCTGCGTCCTTTACAGCGGCAAGCTTATATACACCGCCGAAAGCAGGATTGTCATCAGCAGTGATCAGCTTGGTGCCTACACCCCAGGAATTGATCTTGGCATCCTGGGCTTTCAGGCTTTCAATGAGGTATTCATCCAGATCACTGGAAGCAGAGATTACAGCATCGTCAAAACCGGCAGCAGCCAGCATCTTATAAGCTTCTTTGGAAAGATAAGCCAGGTCACCACTGTCAATACGGATGCCGTATTTGGTAAGTGGAATACCTTCTTCGCGCATTTCTTCAAATACACGGATCGCATTCGGTACACCGGATTTCAATACATCATAGGTATCTACCAGAAGGGTGCATGCATTAGGATAAAGCTTTGCATAGGTTTTGAATGCTGTGTATTCGTCCGGGAAACTCATGATCCAGCTATGGGCATGGGTTCCCAGAACCGGTATATCAAACATTTTACCTGTAAGTACGCAGGAGGTTCCGGCGCATCCGGCGATCACTGCGGCACGGGCACCGAAAATACCCGCATCCGGACCCTGGGCACGGCGCAGACCGAATTCCATAATCGGATCACCCTTGGCTGCGTAGCATACACGTGCTGCTTTGGTTGCAATCAGACTCTGGTGATTGATAATGTTTAAAATCGCTGTCTCTACCAGCTGAGCTTCCATGATCGGAGCAACGACTTTTACCAGTGGTTCTCTTGGGAAAACAACAGTTCCTTCCGGAATCGCATAAATGTCACCTGTAAATTGGAAGTTGCTTAAATATTCCAGAAAATCTTCTTCAAAAATATTCAGGCTTCGCAGATAGGTGATGTCTTCTTCTGTAAAATGGAGATTTTCAATATATTCGATCATCTGCTCCAGTCCTGCTGTGATAGCAAAAGCACCGCCGCAAGGATTAGTGCGGTAGAACATATCGAAGATAACAGTCTGGTTAGTTGGATTTTTGAAATAGCCCTGCATCATGGTAAGCTCATAGAGGTCCGTAAGCAGGGTCAGATTATTTGCTCGCATTTTTTTCTCCTTTTTATATAATGCAGCTGTCAGTAGTCTTCTGGCAGGCAAAGCTGCTGAACAGTTATAAATTGGTTCAGATAATATAAAATCTTTCCTATGATTATAGCATATTTTTAACCAATGTAAATCTAAAAAGTGCAATTTGACCAAAGTGGGAATATCCCTTTGACAGGAAGTCTGAAATGTGATTATTTTCTTAAAAATGTGATGAAATAAAGAAAATAAAAAAAATTAAAAAAATTTCAAAAAAGGGCTTGCATTTTTTGTTGACCTATAATATAATATCAATTGTCGCAAGCGAGTGACACAAATTAGATAAAGGGCTATCGCCAAACGGTAAGGCAACGGACTCTGACTCCGTCAGTTCAAGGTTCGAATCCTTGTAGCCCTGCTGAAGAAACCACTTCTGAGGAAGTGGTTTTTTTATGCCCGGATAAAAAGATAGTATTTTACTTTTGGCATGGAAACGGGTATGATAGAAATCAGAACAGTAATATTTTCGCAAAGGAGTGGATTATTATGAAAATTGGTTTTATCGGTTGTGGAAATATGGCAACAGCCATGTTAAAAGGAATTCTGAAAAGTGGAGAAGTAAAGGCAGCAGATATGATCGCTTCTGCAAAATCAGACAAAACCCGTGAAAAAATCGAAAAGGAACTTGGTATCTGCAAGGCAGACACCAATGCTCAGGTAGTGGATTTTGCTGATATTGTTTTTCTGGCTGTGAAACCTCAGTTTCTTGAAGGAGTTCTGGATGAGATTAAGGATAGCGTAAAGGAAAATCAGATTTTTATCTCTATTGCACCTGGTAAAACTTTGCAGTGGCTTGGGGAACATCTGGGAGAAAAAACAAAAGTTATCCGTACTATGCCAAATACACCTGCTATGGTAGGTGAAGGCATGACCGCACTCTGCGTAAACAATCTGGTAACAGAGGAAGAAACACAGATGGCAGTGGAGCTGTGCAATACCTTTGGAAAGACAGAAGTGGTTCCGGAGCATCTTATGGATGTAGTGGTAGGAGTTTCCGGAAGTTCACCGGCATATGTATTTATGTTTCTTGAGGCAATGGCAGATGCAGCAGTTGCAGACGGAATGCCAAGGGCACAGGCTTATAAATTTGCTGCACAGTCTGTACTTGGAAGTGCAAAGCTGATGCTTGAGACAGGCAAACATCCGGGAGAACTGAAAGATATGGTCTGCTCCCCGGCAGGAACCACCATTCAGGCAGTCCGTGTTCTGGAAGAAAAAGGTTTGCGCAGTGCAGTGATTGAAGCACAGACAGCATGTGTAAAAAAAGCTAAGGGTATCTAAGCGGCAGCCTGCAAGCATTTTTGGGTTGACAAAGAGAATTTTGCATGATATATTTTCAATAGTTGTAGTGTGTAACTCGATTTTTGGAGGCATTAACTATACATAACGGAGAGAGTTTATGTATATTAATGCCTTTTTTTGTACAAAAACCGGTTGAAAAGTGTCTTTTATGCAGAAGCTATTTCCGTAAATAGATATGTCTGCTTACGCAGAAACTATTAAATAGGAAAGGTAGATAAGAGTCACATGAAAGACAAGATTTTCAGCGTTTTGCAGCGAGTGGGACGAAGCTTTATGCTTCCCATCGCAATTCTGCCGGTAGCGGGACTGCTTCTCGGTATCGGAAGTTCTTTTACAAATGCAACCACAATTGAAACCTATGGTCTGACAAAGATTCTTGGTGAAGGGACTTTACTTCACTCCCTGCTGGTAATCATGAACAGTGTGGGAAGTGCGGTATTTGATAACCTGCCATTGATTTTTGCCGTAGGTGTAGCCATCGGTATGGCAAAGAAGGAAAAAGAGGTTGCAGCTTTATCAGCAGTTATTGCATTTTTTGTAATGAATACAGCAATCAATGCCATGCTTACTGTTACAGGACAGATTCTTGACAACGGACAGGTGGCAGAGACTGTCCTAGAGGGAACCATTACCTCTGTATGCGGTATCCAGTCACTTCAGATGGGTGTGTTTGGAGGTATTATTGTAGGACTGGGAGTAGCTGCCCTGCATAACAGATTCTACAGGATACAGATTCCAAATGCTCTTTCCTTTTTTGGAGGAACCCGTTTTGTACCGATCATTTCCACGATTGTATATATGTTTGTGGGAATCCTTCTGTATTTTGTATGGCCGGTAGTCCAGAATGGTATTTATGCACTGGGCGGACTGGTAACAGGAACCGGTTATGTGGGAACACTGATCTTTGGTCTGATCAAGCGTGCACTGATTCCTTTTGGCCTGCATCATGTATTTTATATGCCTTTCTGGCAGACTGCTGTGGGTGGCACCATGGAGGTTGCCGGAAAAATGGTTCAGGGTGGACAGAATATTTTCTTTGCCCAGCTTGCTGACTCTGCTAATATTGCACATTTCAGCGCAGACGCAACCAGATATTTCTCCGGAGAATTTATTTTCATGATCTTTGGTCTTCCGGGTGCGGCACTGGCAATGTATCAGTGTGCAAAGCCTGAGAAGAAAAAAGCAGCAGGCGGTCTTTTGCTGTCTGCAGCACTGGCATGTATGGCAACCGGCATCACAGAACCACTGGAATTTTCATTCTTGTTTGTTGCTCCGGCACTATTTGCAGTTCAGGTAGTGCTGGCAGGAAGTGCCTACATGATCGCGCATATGCTGAATATTGCAGTAGGACTTACCTTCTCCGGTGGTTTCCTGGATTTCTTCCTGTTTGGTATTCTCCAGGGAAATGAGAAAACAAGCTGGATGAGGGTTATCCCGGTAGGTATTATTTATTTCTTCTTATATTACTTTATTTTCAAATTTATGATTAAAAAGTTTGATTTCAAGACACCTGGCCGTGAGGATGATGATACAGAAACTAAGCTTTATACAAAGGCTGATGTAAATGCCCGTAAAGAAGCACAGAAGGGTGAGAATACAGAGGCCGGAGCAGATCCTGTCAGTGAAGCAATCACCAGAGGTCTGGGCGGAAAGAAAAACATCAGCGATGTGGATTGCTGTGCCACAAGACTTCGTTGTACAGTAAAGGATGCAGCTCTGGTAAATGACGGAGTTCTGAAAGCAACAGGTGCATCCGGAGTGATACACAAGGGACAAGGTGTACAGGTTATTTACGGTCCCAACGTTACTGTGATCAAGTCTAATCTGGAAGATTATCTGGAAACAGCACCGGATATACTGGAAACACCTGCAGCAGAACCACAGGTACAGGAAAAAGAAACTCCAAAAGAGGAAGCAGGACAGAAGGTTGTGGACAGAATTGTGATTTCCAGTCCGATCAGTGGTACAGCGGCAGAGCTTGTCACTGCACCGGATGAGGCTTTTGCCCAGAAAATGATGGGAGACGGTGCGGTAGTCACACCGGAAGATCCTTATGTATATGCACCGGAAGACGGCGAGGTAGCCTTTGTTTTTGATACAAAGCATGCCATTGGATTTATCACAGAGTCAGGAATCAGTCTGCTGATCCATGTGGGAATTGATACAGTAAAATTAAATGGAAAAGGATTTGAGGCGCTGGTAGAAAGCGGCCAGGAGGTAAAGAAGGGAGATCCTATGCTGAAACTGGATCTGGATTATCTGAGCCAGAATGCGCCCTCTATCGTATCCCCTGTTCTCTGTACAGAACTGGAGGATAACCAGAGGATCCATCTTTTGAAGGAGGGTCAGATAAAGGCAGGGGAACCTCTTTTTGAGGTAGAGGTTCTTCAGTAATATCTGCCCGGATGGGGAAAATACGGATGTCATACAGGATAACGAAAATATTAAATCATAATTCCTTTATGGGAATTGAGAGTAAAAATGATCAGGAATGTCTGATTATGGGAAAGGGAGTTGCTTTTGGCAAAAAAGTGGGACAGACCGTGGAGAGACAAAGGAAATTATCAAGTCTGTTTCGCCACTGTGTCTGGAGCTTGCCAATGAGGTGCTGGATCAGGCAGAAGAGAAATTTGGAAAGGTTGACCGTTCCATTCTTTTTACCATGGCAGACCATCTTGATTTCGCTGTCCGCCGTATACAGAACGGTGAACAGATCAGTAATCCACTGACAGATGACATCCGTATTATGTTTTATAAAGAATATAAGGTTGCGGGATGTATCCGTGACCTTCTGAAAGAAAAACTGGGAATCAGGATCGATGAACATGAGATCGGATATATTGCCCTCCATGTTCATGCTGCCATTGTGGATGAGAATGTTTCCCAGGCAATGGAAATCGCCAGAACAGTCAGGGAATGTATCTGTATGGTTGAGGAAGAGACCGGAAAATCTATTGATGTAATGTCTCTGAGCTATAACCGTCTGATGAACCATGTACGATATATGGTTGCCAGAGCCATTCATGGGGAAAAGCTGAAAATGAGTCTGAATGACTACATGTCTGTGAAATTTCCCGGTCCCTATATGACAGCTGAGAAAATCTGTCGTAAAATGGAAAAAAGCCTGAAGCTTCCCATACCGGATATAGAGATCGGTTATCTGGCAATGCATCTGGAGAGAATGATGGACAGAGAAGAAGAATAAAAATCAGAGGAGAATAAAAGGATGAAATCATTTGAATATACTGTTAAAGACGAACTTGGAATCCATGCAAGACCGGCAGGACTTCTGGTAAAAGAGGCAAAGAAGTTCCAGTCCGAATGTACGATCACAAAGGGTGACAAAACAAAAAAACTGACACAGCTTATGATGCTTATGTCTTTGGGCGTAAAGCAGGGCGATACAGTTACCGTAAGTGCAGAGGGTGCTGATGAGGATACCGCAATTGCTGAGTTAAAGGCATTTTTTGAGAATAACTTATAATTTCAGCCAGGGATATACATATTAAAATTCATCATAAATAAGAAGGAGGAAAAAACAATGCAGAGTTATCAGGGAAAATCTGTGTATAAGGGAATTGCAATGGGACCGGTTGTGGTTCTGAAGAAAAATGATTATCAGGTAAAACGTACACGGATTGAGGATCCGGAGGCGGAAATCAAACGAGTAGATGAAGCCCTGGAAAAATCCAAGGAGCAGCTCCAGAAGCTTTATGATAAAGCTGTTCAAGAGGTTGGAGAAGCAAGTGCTGCTATTTTTGAAGTACATCAGATGATGCTGGAGGATGATGATTATCTGGAAGCAATCCAGAATACGATCCGTACAGAGCAGATTAATGCAGAGTATGCAGTAGCTGCTACAGGCGATAATTTTGCTGAAATGTTTGCCTCCATGGATGATGATTATATGAAAGCACGTTCAGCAGATATCAAGGATATTTCAGAGCGCCTGGTCCGTAATCTCAGCGGACAGGATGATGCAGATTTAAGTTCTATCGAACCATCAATCATCGTGGCAGATGATCTGAGCCCAAGTGAAACGGTACAGATGGATAAAGACAAGATCCTGGCATTTGTGACAGTTCACGGTTCCACCAATTCCCATACAGCAATCCTTGCACGTATGATGAATATTCCGGCGCTGATCGGTGTGGATATGAATCTGGAAGAGCTTCACACAGGAATGGAGGCAGTTGTAGATGGATTCCAGGGCGTTGTGATCTTTGAGCCAGATGAGACTGTGAAAGCACAGACAACAGAGAAAATGGCGGAAGAAGCAGAGAAACTCAGACTGCTCCAGGAACTTAAGGGTAAGGAAAACGTGACTCTGGATGGCCATAAGATCAATATCTATGCCAATATCGGAAGTGTTGGAGATATCGGCTATGTTATGGAAAATGATGCAGGAGGAATCGGCCTTTTCAGAAGTGAATTCCTGTATCTGGGCAGAAATGATTTCCCTACAGAGGAGGAACAGTTCCAGGCCTATAAGCAGGCGGTACAGATGATGGCAGGCAAGAAGGTGATCATCCGTACACTGGATATCGGAGCAGACAAGCAGGTAGATTACTTTAATCTGGGAAATGAAGATAATCCGGCTATGGGTTATCGTGCAATCCGTATCTGCCTGAAGCAGCCGGAAATCTTCAAGACACAGCTTCGTGCTCTCCTGAGAGCAGCAGTATATGGAAATCTGTCTATTATGTATCCCATGATCACTTCCACTGAGGAAGTAAAGAAAATCTATGAGATCGTGGCAGAGGTTGAAGAGGAGCTGAAAGCACAGGAGATTCAGTACAAGATTCCTGAGCAGGGAATTATGATTGAAACTCCGGCAGCAGCGATCATCAGTGACAGACTTGCGGAAATGGTAGATTTCTTCAGTATCGGTACCAACGACCTGACACAGTATACACTGGCTATTGACCGTCAGAATGAGAAACTGGATGAGTTCTATAATCCACACCATGAAGCACTGCTTCGCATGATCCAGATGGTAGTGGACAATGCACATAAATGTGGAAAATGGGCCGGCATCTGTGGAGAACTGGGTGCAGATACTACCCTGACTGAGGAGTTTGTACGCATGGGACTGGATGAACTGTCTGTGGCACCGTCTATGGTATTGAAGCTGCGTAAGATTGTTCGGGAGATGAAGGTAGAAGGATAATTGTAAAAAAAATTGCAACTGTAAAATGTAAAATATATGCAGGGGGCTGACCGGGAGTACGGTCAGCCCCCTGAAATGTTTTTACCAGAATCAATGAGGATTTTTTTATTTAGCGGATGTCTATTTATCTGCCCCATAATATCTGTCATCGCCGAAGCCAAGGATCAGCATGAAGATTGGCGGTAAGAAGATAAGGCCAATGGCGAATCCTGTGCCTCTGCCGAAGGCTCTTGCAAGCTTAATGCTGTACATAATACTGATGATGACAAGTATGATTTTGATCAGTATGACGAGCATGTAGACTGTTAAGCTTTCCCTTGTTTCCAGGGTTCCCTGCAGGTAAGAGGATACGATTCCCAGGATGAGAGTCAGCCAGAAATATGCAGGCTGCCATGCGATTTTATAAGAAATATAATCGCCATATATTGGAATAATACTTTTCCATCCGGCTTCCCCTGCTTTGGTAAAGATTCTCCAGTTGGCAATGATCTGCAGAAGCCACCATGTGAATGCGATCATCAGATACATACCGCCCAAGAGCATCAGACTGCTGATTGCTATAAGTCCCATTTGAGTTTCCTCCTGTTCTTCTTAAGAATATGATGCATGTGAAAAAATATAGTATTGACATAGTCAAGTAGTTAAATTAATTAAAGCACATTCGTATTTTTTCGTCAATTATTATGGATCAAATATCCTCTTTTTTACATTGTGACATTTGTACCCGGCGCACAAGGCTTCCGTAAAATGCAGCCAGAATCTGCTGGAACAGGGTTCCGATCATAACCGGAAACAGACATTCTGCAGGAAAATATGCACCGGCGATCACTGCACCGGCGCTGATGTTACGCATGCCGGAGCCATAGATCATAGAAACGGTAGATTCCTTATTCTGTTTTGTAACTATGGCAATCAGCCAGCCAATGGCATATCCGCTGGCAGACAGTACCAGAATTATAGCTGTTACAGCCAGACGTTCTCCATTCAGATGCTTTATATAGGGAGAAACCTTGGAGGAATTGGAAGTCACCACAAAAATCAGACACATTTTTGAAAAAGGTGCAAGTTTTTTTGGCCAGGTTTCCATTACTTTTCCATGACTGAATTCATTAAGGCACATGGCAATCACTGCCGGAAGAGCAATCATAAATACCAGTTCTTTCATCATTCCAGCAGTATCCATTTTAATATTGGATCCAACCAGGATTTTCAATGTGGCAGGAATCAGAAAGGGAGAAAGGATGGTATCCAAAATGACCAGTGAAAGGGAAAGGGGATTGTTTCCATTATAAATGGATACCCACATCAGGCTGATCACTGCAACAGGAACCGAAAACTCCAGTACAATTCCGGTAATATAATTAATATTTTCCGGAAAAAACAGAAGTCCCACACCATAGGCGGTCACCGGAATCAGAATATGTAAAACCAGAAACATCAGGATCAGAGGAAGTGGACGTTTAAATACATTTGCTATATCCCGGAACCTGGATTTCAGTGCTCCGATAAAGGTCATAAAAGCAAAAACATAGGTGACATAAGGTACACCATGCCTTGCAATATCCGGAAAAAGTACGCCCACCATAAGGCAGACCGGCGTTACAAAGGGCATCCATTTTTCCATAAAGCTGTTAAATTTATTGAGCATATTACACCTCGGCTTTTACGTATGATTTTTTTACAGTTTACCACAAAAAAGTGTAAGAGCAATGGTGAAATGAAAAAAATTGCAGTAAAAAGAGAGACCATCTTGTGCGGATTGATCTCTCTTTTGCGTAGGATATTATTTTTTAATCTCCGGCTGGAATTCTTTTACATCTTTGGCAATCTCGCCGCTTAACAGGAGCATGCAGATCAGGTTCGGGATAGCCATCAGTGCGTTGGCGATATCGGAGAAGTTCCATACCAGGCTGAGAGTCTGGGTACATCCGATATAGACTACCAGTGAAAATATGATTCTGTAGACCATATTATATTTGTGCGTTCTAAACAGGTACTCGAAAGCTTTTTCACCATGATACTCCCAGCCAAGGATGGTGGAAAAAGCGAATAATGTGATGCCGATGGTTACCAGCCAGCCGCCTGCAGAACCCAGGATAGTTTCGAAAGCTGCGATAGTAACGTCAGAGCCTGTGAGAAGTTCTCCGGCTGCATTTGTTGTTCCAAGTACTCCGGAGGAGGCAATTGCCAGTCCGGTGATGGTACATACAACGATAGTATCCCAGAAGGTTCCGGTCATGTTTATGTAGCCCTGACGTACAGGATTATCAGTGGTTGCTGCGGCTGCTGTGATTGCAGCGGAACCCATACCAGCTTCATTGGAGAAGACACCACGTGCAACACCGAATCTCATGGCATTCATCATGGAAGCAACGATGGAACCGCAAAGTCCGCCGCCCACTGCTTTTACGGAGAAAGCCATTTTGAAGATCATGGCCAGACCGGAAGGCAGGTTGGAAATATTTCCAATGATTACGATCAGACCGCAGATAACGTAAAAAATTGCCATGGTAGGAACAACAACAGCGGAAACTTTGGAGATGGATTTGATTCCGCCTACAATGATGACCAGGGATAAAACGGTGATCACAACTCCGGAAATCTGTGTCGGCACATTAAATGTGGAGTGAAGTGCGCTGGCAATGGAGTTGCCCTGTGTCATGTTTCCGATACCAAAGGAAGCGATAACAGCAAAAAGTGCAAACAGCCATGCAAGAATGGCACCAAAGGTTTTGTTTTTCAGTCCTTTTTTCATGGTGTACATAGGACCGCCGCTCATTTCGCCTTTTGCATTGACTTCACGATATTTGATGGCCAGCATACATTCACTGAATTTGGAAGTCAGACCGAAGGCTGCGGAAATCCACATCCATACCAGAGCTCCGGGACCGCCGGAAACCATAGCTGTGGCAACACCGACGATATTTCCGGTACCGATGGTGGCTGCAAGTGCAGTTGTCAGTGCGGAAAAAGGTGATACATCTCCCTGTCCGCGGTTCTTGGTGCGGGCTTCTTTGCTGAGTGTGCTTTTCAGCGCATAACCAAGATTACGCCATGTGAGAAATCTGGTGCGCACAGTCAGGAAGATACCGGTTCCGACCAACAGGATCAACATCACCGGTCCCCAGACAAAGTCATCAATTTTGGTAACAATTTCGTTTAAAGAATCCATAAATCGTTCCCTCCCTCATAATTTTTATACTTTACCTTTCTTTCAGAACATATGAAGACATTACTTATTCCGGTCAGGGAAGCTATTTTCCCTCTGAAAAGCAAAAAGAGCCATGTTGTGAACAACATCGCTCTTCTTAGGTAAGTATTAATTTACTGTATTATAAGCTTGTTTTATAGGGATTGTCAATACAATTTCTCTGGAAAATAGTATGTGTGAAATGATATAATAAAAAGGCATTATTTTTATGTGGGTGGAAGACAAGGGGAAAAAGGTGAGATAAAAAATGTATACAGAATAATCATAAGAAAATCTTAAGAATTTGTCCCTTTCATATTAAGATGCTTTGATTATTCTAATATTATAGCAATTCCATAAAATAAGAAGCCGGGATGTCTGTACATGAGAGATTTCAGACAGGCATTTCGGATGATGAGGGAGGTGTGTAAAGTGGCGAATATTCTGGTCTGTGATGATGATAAAGACATTGTAGAGGCAATCAGTATTTATCTGGAGCAGGAAGGCTATACGGTCCTGAAGGCATACGACGGTGTGGAGGCGATTAACGCATTGCGCAGTCAGTCGGTGGATCTGCTGATCATAGATATTATGATGCCGAAGTTAGATGGCATCCGGGCTACTTTGAAGATAAGGGAAGAGAATCCTCTTCCGATCATTATTCTTTCTGCGAAATCAGAGGATGCAGATAAGATCCTTGGATTAAATGTAGGGGCAGATGATTATGTAACCAAGCCCTTTAATCCCCTGGAACTGGTGGCAAGGGTGAAATCACAGCTTCGAAGATATACAAGGCTGGGAGCAGCAATACCTGTGGAGAATGCTCATATCTACGAGACAGGAGGTCTGAGCATAAACGATGACCTGAAGGAAGTCAGGGTGGACGGTGATGTGGTGAAGCTGACACCCATTGAGTACAATATCCTGCTTCTGCTGATGAAGAATCAGGGAAGGGTATTTTCCATTAATCAGATTTACGAAAACATCTGGAATGAGGAAGCAGTTGCTGCAGATAATACGGTGGCAGTGCATATCCGGCATATCAGAGAAAAAATTGAAATTAATCCAAGGGAGCCAAGATACCTGAAGGTTGTGTGGGGACTTGGGTATAAAATTGAAAAAATTTAACCGAATCAAGTAGCGAAGCGGATGATTTTATCCGCTTGACCTAAATCAAGTAACGGAGCGAATGCAAAGGAAAGGGACAAATTTATGAAGGGAAAAGGATACAGGAGCAATGTTGCCAAGGCGGTCTGGATCGTGATCGTACATCTGGCAGCTGTGGCGGCTGTGATATGTGCAGCATTTTTTGTAATGTTTTATCAGACGGGGATCCGTCTGGATGACAGAGGGAAAAGTTACATTCAGTCAGAGGGATTCAGGGAGCGTCTGAATTCCAGAGGTATGGATATTCTGGAAAGTCTGTCAGCAAAAGAGGATATAAATTACCTTACAAACGCAGGTTCATCGGCAGTGATTGATCTGGCAGAATTTGAAGAAAAGGAAATCAACCGTGATTCGTTGAGGGAGCTTTCTTTTAAGAATACATCTGGCGTGGCATATTCGGTAAAAGATCTGCTGGAGTGGGCGCAGGACTGGGCAGGAGTTGGAGAGAGATATGATGATGGAGGAAGCTTTGGCGATATAGGACAGTTTATCCAGTGTAAGACCTCGGATGGAAGCAGTCATTATTTTAATTTAAATGATTTTAAAAAACTGGTGACAGATGGGTTGTTAAAGGTTAATTATGATCAGGATATCATGGAAGAGTATGATGATTCCTATGAGACAAAATTTGCAGAAAAAACAGAGAAACAGAAAATAGATGCTGCCATTGAACTGGGCTACTGGAGCGATTCGGATAGCCGAAGTCTGGGTAGTATTACAGACAAAGAACATAATACAGAATATCCGGAATTTTATTTGCAGGAGATATGGAGTTTTACAGAGGAATTTAAACCTCAGGGTGCGGAAAGTCTTCCGGATGCAGTCAATTCCAGTACGGAATGGAATGGAAAACTTGAGGATGCCTATAGTGAACTGGCCAAGGTTCTGGACTGTATCAGAGCTGTTCAGGATGATATAAATGTCAGTGACTGTGCCATATCACTTACGTCTGTATACCATACGTCCGGAGACTATGAGGAAGGGAGTACCAATCTCACATATCTTTTCGCAGATAAAGAGAAAAAGACAATCTATACAAACAGAAAAGCATACAGCAGCTATTCACAGCTGGAGCAGAACCTTGAGACAATATTTAAAGAAAAAGCATATGCAGTTGTTTACCCGGAATTAAGTGAGTGTGTTACAAATATTCCGGATGCAGACCTGCAGGTGTGGAATCATACCATTGCTCAGAGCTTTGACACAAAGGATTTTATATTTGCAGTTTCTGTTGATACGAAATTTTCTGTGGCAGATTCCATGGCTGATGAGGCAGAGAACTATGAGACATATTCAAAGCTTATGTTTCCGATGCTGGCAGGAGCAATCTTCGGAAGTGTGCTCTGGCTGGTGGGTATGGTGTGGCTGACTGTGACAGCAGGAAGGAAACCGGAGGATGAAGAAATCTATCTGAATGGATTTGACAGATGGTATACAGAAATCGCGGCAGGAGCAGTGATCGGTATATGGCTGGCAGGAATGATCATATCGGGAACTTTGATCGCCAACTCATCATTGGGTTACAGTCATGCAGTAGTGACAGTGATTGTTACCTGTCTCATATGTGGAACTTATACAATGGCATGGTTTTTGATCGGATATCTCAGCCTGGTAAGAAGAATAAAAGCAGGAACCTTATGGAAAAACAGTCTGATTAGAACAGTTCTGAAATGGATTGGAAAATGCAGTGGGAAGCTTGCCGATTTTGCCAGAGCTTTTTCCAGAAATACAGCAGAAAAAATAAAAGTTCTGCTTGTGGGAGGTGCATTTTTATTCTTGCAGTTTCTGATCATCGGTTGCATATTCAGTGGTGCAGGAGTATTCCTGCTGGCATTGATGGCTGTAGATGTGGCTGCTATGATTTTTGCCATCAGAAAAGCGGACGGACTGGATCTTATTATGGATGGTCTGAAGAAAATAAGCGATGGAGAACTGCAGTATAAGATTAAAACAGATACACTTACCGGAAAACAGAAGGTGATAGCAGAATATATCAACAATATTGGTGGTGGTCTGGATGCAGCTGTGGAGAACAGCCTGAAAAAAGAAAGAATGCAGACAGAGCTGATCACAAATGTTTCTCATGATCTGAAAACACCTCTGACTTCCATTATCAATTATGTGGATCTGATGAAACGTGAGAATCCGACAGATCCGAAAATACAGGAATATCTTCGCATCCTGGATGAGAAATCCCAGAGACTGAAGGTGCTCACAGAGGATGTGGTAGAGGCATCCAAGGCAAGCACAGGAAACATCAAGCTGGAGATGAATGATATTGATTTTGTGGAAATAGTGCAGCAGGTGATCGGAGAATTTGAAGAGAAATTCCAGGAAAAGAATCTGACTATGATGGTACATTTCACAGATGAACCCTCCATTATTTACGCAGATGGTCAGAGAATGTGGCGTGTTCTGGAAAACGTATTCGGTAATGTTGTGAAGTACGCAATGGAGGGCACCAGAGTTTACGCAGAGATCAGCAACAGAAATAAAAAAGTAACCTTTTCCCTGAAAAATATTTCAGCACAGCCTTTGAATATCTCTGCGGATGAACTGACAGAACGGTTTATCAGAGGAGATGTGGCGAGAAATACAGAAGGAAGCGGACTGGGATTATCTATTGCAAAGAGCCTGACAGAGCTGCAGGGCGGTGAGTTTAAGCTGTATCTGGATGGGGATCTGTTTAAGGTAATGATCACATTTGTGGCGAAAAAATAAAAGTAAGGGAAATAGATTGGAAAAATTCTCTGGTAAGTATGGGATATGTCTGATAAAATAAATATAATAGCAGATTTAAAGTGTGGGCAAAGATACAGAATAGTTTGTAGATGTAGGTTATAGTATCGGCATATTTATAACAAGGAGGTTTTTACATGAAGGTATTAAATTATGGTTCATTGAACGTGGATTATGTATATTCTGTGGATCACATTATTGTAGGAGGAGAAACACAGCATTCTTCCAAGCTGGAGGTTTTCAGTGGGGGAAAGGGACTGAATCAGTCCATAGCTCTGGCGAAGGCAGGTGTGCCGGTTTATCATGCGGGAATTGTAGGATCAGATGGGGATATTCTTCTGGATGCATGTAAGGAAGCGGGAGTAAATACCAAATATATCCGCAGGCTGCCGGTTAAGGGTGGACATACTATGATCCAGGTGGATAAGAATGCACAGAACTGCATTATTCTCTATGGCGGAACAAATCAGATGCAGACCAGAGAATTTGTAGACGAGGTGCTTGCAGATTTTGGTGAGGGAGATTATCTGCTTCTCCAAAATGAAATTAATATGCTGGATTATATTATTGACCAGGCGTATGAGAAAAAAATGAAGATTGTTATGAATCCATCTCCATTTGATGATAAGCTGAATACCTGTGATCTGGGCAAGATTTATCTGTTTTTATTGAATGAAATTGAGGGTGAACAGATTACAGGATACAGGGATAAGGACCAGATTCTGGATGCCATGGCAGAGAAATTTCCGAATGCCCGTTTTGTATTGACACTGGGCAGCGATGGAGCTGTTTATTATGACGGAAAGGAAAAAGTCTTCCAGGATATTTTCAAGGTAAAAGCCGTGGATACTACAGCTGCAGGTGATACGTTTACCGGATATTTCATTGCTGCAGTTGTTGAGGGCAGAAGTGTTCAGGAGGCTCTGAGGATGGCAGCCAAGGCTTCTTCCATTGCAGTTTCCAGACCTGGGGCAACTCCTTCCATTCCGGCAATGGATGAAGTGAAGATAGAACTGGGGATGGTTGAATAACTGTGCATCACAAGTTTGTTATTTTCAAAGGTGTTGATGAAAAGTAGAAAGGACACAGAAGATGGACTACAGTTTTAACAGCAGAGTCAGATACAGTGAAACAGGTGAGGATGGCAGGTTGACATTGCCGGGAGTTTTGAATTATTTTCAGGATTGCAGTACATTTCATGCGGAGTCGATCGGGCTTGGCGGCAATGTACTGAAAAACAGAGACAGGGCATGGGTTCTTTCTTCCTGGCAGGTGGTTGTTGAGGAATATCCGGTACTGGGAACTGAAATCAGGATCAGGACTGCGCCATATGCATTTAAGGGATTTATGGGTATGCGTAATTTTGTCATGGAAACAACTGATGGGAAAAAGCTTGCCTGGGCAAACACCAACTGGACATATCTGACGATCAGCACAGGAATTCCCACAAGGCTGACTCCGGCAGATACAGATAGCTATGTGCTCAGTGAAAAGCTGGAAATGGATTATGCTCCGAGAAAAATCAAATTGCCGGAAGACATGATATCGCAGGAAGCTTTTGTTGTGCAGAAACATCATCTGGATACGAACCATCATGTGAATAACTGTCAGTACATTTGTATGGCAGAAGATTTTTTGCCCACAGATTTTGAAATATATCAGATGCGTGCAGAATATAAAATGCAGGCAAAGCTGGGAGATGCTATCTGTCCGAAAGTGAAAACAGAAGCTGAAAAGATAGTTGTATCACTGGATGACAGAGAAGGAAATCCATATGCGATTGTAGAATTTCAGCATAAGAAGCAGGAGCTATTGTAATTTTCTAAAATAATAAACATACAAGTTGGTACATGTACCATACAAGTGCTATAATACAGATACCAGGAGATTTTCCGGGTGGGATATGCAGAAAAACCGGAACATCTGAAAGCTATTGTAAAAGAATATCTGAAAAGCAAAAGGAGAGGTACGAATCATGCTGGAGAAATTAAAAGAGGAAGTTTACAAAGCAAATATGGATCTTCCCAAATACGGACTTGTTACATTTACATGGGGAAATGTAAGCGGAATTGACAGAGAATCAGGACTTTTTGTTATCAAACCAAGTGGAGTTGACTATGACCTGCTGACACCGGATGATATGGTTGTTGTAGACCTGAACGGAAACAAAATAGAAGGAAAATACAATCCATCTTCTGATACAGCAACTCATGTAGAACTGTATAAAGCATTCCCGAACATTGGAGGAGTTGTACATACACATTCTTCATGGGCAACAAGCTGGGCACAGGCCGGAAGAGCAATTCCATGTTATGGAACCACACATGCAGATTACATTTATGGTGAAGTTCCATGTGCACGCTGTCTGGAAGGCAAAGAATTTGAAGAATACGAGAAAAACACAGGACTTCTGATCGTTGACCTGTTCAAGGATAAAGATTATGAAGCAGTGCCTGCAGTACTTTGCAAAAACCATGGACCATTTGCATGGGGTAAGGATGCTCATGAAGCAGTACATAACGCAGTTGTTCTTGAAGAAGTTGCCAAGATGGCATCCCGCTGTGAGCTGATCAATCCACAGGTAAAACCTGCTCCACAGGATCTGCAGGATAAGCACTACTTTAGAAAACATGGTGCAAATGCATATTATGGACAGGGAAATAAATAATTGCTGATCTGAAAATAAAAGATATGAACCTGTAATAGGTATAAAAAATCTCCCGGATAAGAGTGTGCTTTTTTGAACAGCCGGGAGATTTTTGGTATATACGGGAGGAACTTATGATTTATAAAAAGATTGAAATTAAAGTAGACGGATATAAAGAAACCGCAGATTTATATACTTATTTCCTGGATAATTCAATTGAAATGAACATTAACAGAAAGCGTCCGGTAGTTGTAATCTGTCCGGGTGGCGGTTATACAATGACTTCTGACAGAGAGGCAGAACCGATTGCAATGCAGTATCTGGCAAAAGGATATCATGCGGTGATTCTGCGCTACAGTGTAGAACCTGCCAGATATCCGCTGGCACTCTTGCAGCTTGCGAAATCCGTAGCTTTCTTAAGAGAGAATGCAGCAGAATTTCATATTGATACGAATAAGATTGTAATTCAGGGTTTCTCAGCAGGAGGACACCTGGCAGCAAGTCTGGGTGTTTTCTGGAAGAAAAATTTCATTGCAGAAACACTTGGAATAGATTCAGAAATGGTGAAGCCAAACGGTATGATCTTAAGTTATCCGGTAATTACTTCCGGTGAATTTGCACATACAGGATCTTTTGAATGTCTGCTTGGAGAGGATTATAATGATCTGGATAAACGAAAAGAACAGTCCCTGGAATTCCAGGTATCCAGAGATACACCGCCAACATTCCTGTGGCATACAGTGACGGATGACTGTGTTCCTGTAGAGAATTCTCTGTTGTTTTTTAACGCACTGCGTAAATTGGAAATACCTGTAGAGATGCATCTTTATCCGGTTGGCGGACATGGACTGAGTCTTGCAAATGAAGAGACAAGCTATGAAGACGGAGGCTGCGTGCAGAAAGAGTGCCAGTCCTGGATGGAACTGGCGTGCAAGTGGATGCAGAATATATAATACA
The DNA here is from genome assembly GCF_052064095.1 of Blautia sp. HCP3S3_C4. NCBI lineage: Bacteria > Bacillati > Bacillota > Clostridia > Lachnospirales > Lachnospiraceae > Blautia > Blautia sp. HCP3S3_C4. The sequence goes on along the minus strand of NZ_JBQHWF010000020.1, from coordinate 23,458 downwards.
CGATAAAGAATCTGTCTGAGTGTATGTGAAATCGAGTTGGAATAAAATACATCCTGATCTATAGTGAACAGTAACGTAAAATAAGATAATAAAAAATAATAAGGCGGCATTGTGCCGCCTTTATTATTTATGTTATACTGAAATATAAAGCTAATGTCAGAGGATGATGAAAGTATAGTATATTTTTAATTTCCTTTAAAAAGATACTATCACAACAGAAATGGAGATTATATGATTGAGTTAGGAAAAAAACAGAAATTAACAGTAGTGAAGTCCGTAGATTTCGGTGTATATCTGGGTGAGGATATGCAGGCAGATGCAAAGAATCGTGTCCTTCTTCCGTCCAGACAGGTTCCGGAAGGAACAAAGGAAGGCGACAGCATTGAAGCATTTATCTACAAGGATTCTCAAGACCGTCTTATTGCAACAACAAAAGAACCAAAGCTTCAGATAGGTCAGACAGCAGTTCTGAAAGTCTCTCAGGTAACAAGGATTGGTGCATTCCTTGACTGGGGACTGGAGAAAGACCTTCTGCTTCCATATCATGAGCAGACTCTGAAGGTAAGAGAGGGAGAAGATGTACTGGTAGCACTCTATATTGACAAGAGCAGCCGTCTCTGTGCAACTATGAAAGTTTATCATTATCTTTCCACCAGAACTCCTTATGTAGTGGGAGATATGGTGAAGGGTCGTGTCTATGAGATCAGCGACAGATTCGGTGTATTTGTGGCAGTTGATGATAAATATTCTGCACTGATCCCTGCAAGAGAAGCCAAGGGAAAATACCGTCCGGGCAAGATCCTTGAGCTGCGTGTCAGCGAAGTAAAAGAAGACGGAAAAATGAACGTCACAGACCGTCAGAAGGCATATCTGCAGATTAATGAGGATGCGGAGAATGTCCTTGAAGTGATCAATGAATTTGCAGGTGTTCTTCCGTTTGATGACAAGGCATCACCGGAAGTAATCCAGAGAGAATTTGGTTTGAGCAAGGGAGCATTTAAACGTGCCATTGGTCATTTGATGAAGGAAGGCAAAGTAGAGATTAAAGATAAGAGGATCTACGCAAAATAATAACAGAACTCTAAGAGAGTTAAATTTATAAAAATATGCTGCCATAAAATTGCAGATATCAGAACAGGAGAGAAATAGAGTTGGAGTTTACACATCTTCATGTCCATACAGAATACAGTCTGCTGGATGGTTCCAATAAAATAAAAGAATATGTAGCCCGTGTCAAGGAGCTTGGCATGGACAGTGCGGCGATCACAGATCATGGAGTTATGTACGGTGTGATTGATTTTTATCGCGCAGCAAGGGCCGAGGGAATCAATCCGATTCTGGGATGTGAGGTTTATGTAGCTCCCGGATCCAGATTTGACCGTGAAGCAGGAAGCGGCGAGGACAGATACTACCACCTGGTTCTTCTGGCAGAAAATAATCAGGGGTATGCAAACCTGATGAAGATAGTATCAAAGGGTTTCACAGAAGGTTTTTATTATAAACCTCGAGTAGACCTTGCGGTATTAAAAGAATACCATGAGGGGATTATCGCATTAAGTGCCTGCCTGGCAGGTGAAGTGGCCAGATATCTTCAGAGAGGAATGTACGAAGATGCAAAGGCAGCAGCTCTTCGTTATCAGGATATTTTTGGCAAAGGCAATTTCTTCCTGGAATTACAGGATCATGGAATCCCTGCGCAGAGACTGGTAAATCAGGAACTTCTCCGTATGCACGAAGAAACAGGGATTGACCTTGTGGCAACTAATGATGTGCATTATACAAGGGCGGAGGATGCTGATCCTCATGATATTCTTCTCTGCCTGCAGACAAACAAGAAACTGGCAGACGAGGACAGAATGCGTTATGAGGGTGGCCAGTATTATGTGAAATCTCCTGAGGAAATGGCAGAACTTTTCCCATATGCTCTGGAAGCATTGGAGAATACCCATAAGATTGCACAGAGATGTCATGTTGAGATTGAATTTGGCGTGACCAAGCTTCCAAGATTCGATGTGCCGGATGGTCTTACATCCTGGGAATATCTTAATAAATTATGCTTCGAGGGACTGGAGGAACGCTATCAGCCGGTTACAGAGGAATTAAAAGCTCGTCTGAATTACGAATTATCTACTATAAAAAATATGGGCTACGTGGATTACTTCCTTATAGTATGGGATTTTATTAAATATGCCCGCGATCATGACATTATGGTAGGACCGGGACGTGGCTCTGCAGCGGGAAGTCTGGTTGCTTATACCTTGGGCATCACACAGCTTGATCCTATTCGCTATGATCTGCTCTTTGAGCGATTTCTGAATCCGGAACGAGTATCTATGCCTGATATTGACGTTGACTTCTGCTTCGAAAGAAGGCAGGAGGTTATTGAATATGTCCGCCGTAAATATGGGGATGACTGTGTGGTTCAGATCGTTACCTTTGGTACTCTGGCAGCCCGTGGGGTGATCCGGGATGTGGGCCGTGTGTTGGATATGCCTTATGCACAGGTGGATTCCATTGCGAAAATGATCCCGCAGGAATTAAATATCACGATAGATAAGGCCCTTACTATGAACCCTGAGCTGAAAAAAGCATACCAGGAGCAGGATGAAATTCATTATCTGATCGATATGGCAAGATGTCTGGAGGGACTTCCGCGTCATACCTCCATGCATGCGGCAGGTGTGGTCATCAGCCAGAAGGATGTATCAGAATATGTACCGCTTTCCAGAGCATCAGACGGTTCTATTGTCACTCAGTTTACCATGACAACACTGGAAGAACTGGGACTTCTGAAAATGGACTTCCTGGGACTTCGTACCCTGACTGTGATCCAGAATGCAGTAAAGCTGATCCAGAAGGATGCAGGTGTCACTCTGGACATGCAGAAGATCGATTATGATGATAAAAAGGTTCTGGATTCCCTTGGTACCGGCCGTTCTGACGGTGTATTTCAGCTTGAAAGTGCGGGAATGAAGAACTTCATGAAGGAACTGAAGCCTCAGAGCCTGGAAGATGTGATCGCGGGAATTTCTCTTTACCGTCCGGGTCCTATGGATTTCATCCCTCAGTACATCCGTGGTAAAAACCGTCCGGATACCATCCGCTACGACTGCCCTCAGCTGGAGTCAATCCTGAAGCCTACGTATGGGTGTATTGTCTATCAGGAGCAGGTTATGCAGATCGTCCGTAATCTGGCAGGTTATACTCTGGGCCGAAGCGACCTGGTGCGCCGTGCAATGTCCAAAAAGAAGGCCTCTGTCATGGAAAAGGAGCGCCAGAACTTTGTTTATGGAAATGAAGCAGAGGGAGTTCCCGGATGTATTGCAAATGGAATTGATGAGAAAACTGCAAATAAGATCTATGATGATATGATTGATTTTGCAAAGTATGCCTTTAATAAGTCCCATGCAGCAGCCTATGCAGTTGTTTCCTACCAGACAGCATATCTGAAGTACTATTATCCTGTAGAATTTATGGCTGCACTTATGACATCGGTTATTGATTTCCCAAATAAGGTTGCTGAATATATTCTGGTCTGCAGACAGATGGGGATTAAGATCCTGCCGCCGGATGTGAACTGTGGAATGTATGGATTCTCTGTAGATAACGGTGCGATCCGATATGGCCTGTCCGCGATCAAAAGTGTGGGACGACCGGTGATCGAAGCTCTGGTAAAGGAGAGGGAAGATAATGGTCAGTATCAATCCCTGAAGGATTTTATGGAGCGTAATTCTTCACAGATAAATAAGAGAGCAATAGAGAATTTTATCAAAGCGGGAGCGCTGGATTGTCTGGAGGGTAACCGTCGTCAGAAAATGATGGTCTACCAGCAGATTTCTGACAGTATCAGTCTGGAAAAAAAGAACTCCCTGGCAGGTCAGATGAGTTTGTTTGATCTGGTGAGCGATGAAGAAAAAAAAGTATTTGAAATTAGGATGCCCAATGTAGAGGAATATAATAAAGAAGAAATTCTTGCTTTTGAAAAAGATGTGCTGGGCATTTATCTGAGCGGACATCCTCTGGAGAGCTGCAGAGGAATAATGGAGAAAACCATCACAGCCAGAACCTCGGATTTTCAGCCAGATGAGGAAACAAACCTGCCAAAGGTAATGGACAGTCAGAAGGTTATTATTGGTGGAATGATTACCGATAAAACTATAAAGTATACAAAAAATAATAAAGTGATGGCATTCCTGACAGTGGAGGATCTGGTGGGAACAGTAGAGGTTGTAGTGTTTCCCAGAGATTATGAGAAAAGCCAGAGTCTTTTGAATGAAGACGGTAAAGTTTTTATCCAGGGAAGAGTCTCTGCTGAAGATGACAAGGCCAGTAAGCTGATTCTGGAGAAAATCAGATCTTTTGATGATGTTCCGAGAGAGCTATGGATACAGTTCGACAGCCGCAGTGACTATGGCGAAAAGGAAACACAGCTGCTCCGGGATCTGCAGCTGTCTCCGGGAAATTCCGGTGTGGTGATCTATCTGAAGGATGTAAAAGCCATGAAAAAGCTTCCTATGAACTGGCAGGTACAGATACAGGAGCCCTGGCTGAGTCAGATGAGCAAAAAATATGGTAAAACCAATGTTAAAGTTGTAGAAAGAGGATTGAAAAAATTTTAGAAATGCGCTAAACTAATACGCGAATATGTGTATAGTAAATTGAGATAATAGATTCAGAAGATGGAGGAAGAAAAGATGGCAGAAAAAAAGATTAAAACCATTGGTGTCCTCACCAGCGGTGGTGACGCACCTGGAATGAACGCTGCAATCCGTGCAGTAGTCAGAAGAGGTTTAAGCAATGGACTTAATGTAAAGGGTATTCTTAAAGGATACAATGGTCTGCTGAACGAAGAGATTATCGACATGAGCGCCAAGGACGTTTCAGATACGATTGAACGTGGAGGTACAGTCCTTTATACAGCACGTTGTGCAGAGTTCCGTACAGAAGAGGGACAGAAACGAGGTGCTGAGATCTGTAAGAAGCATGGTATTGACGGACTTGTAGTTATCGGTGGTGACGGATCCTTTGCAGGTGCACAGAAGCTTGCAAACCTGGGTGTAAATACCATTGGATTACCGGGAACCATTGACCTTGATATTGCATGTACGGAATATACAATAGGTTTCGATACAGCTGTTAATACAGCAATGGAAGCAATTGATAAGGTTCGTGATACTTCTACTTCTCATGAGAGATGCAGTATTATCGAGGTTATGGGCCGTGGAGCAGGTTATCTGGCTCTGTGGTGTGGTATTGCAAATGGTGCTGAGGATGTTTTGATTCCTGAGAAATATGACTATGATGAGCAGAAGCTGATCAACAATATTATTGAAAGCCGTAAGAAAGGCAAGAAGCACCATATTATCATCAATGCAGAGGGTATCGGACATTCTGAGGCTATGGCAAAGCGTATTGAAGCTGCTACAGGTATTGAGACTCGTGCTACTATCCTGGGACACATGCAGCGTGGTGGAAGCCCTACATGTAAAGACCGTGTATATGCGTCAATGATGGGAGCTCTGGCTGTAGATCTTCTGATTGCAGGCAAGACATGCCGAGTTGTTGGATATCGTCATGGCGAGTTCGTAGACTTTGACATCAATGAAGCACTGGCTATGCAGAAGGGTATTTCTGATTACCAGTGGGAAGTATGCCAGTCACTTTCTCATAATTATGATAAAAATAATAAATAACAAATGAATAATAAAATGCAGTTAAATGACAGACTGCATAAATTAAATACTGCTCAGATAATTACTTTTGGTTTTGCAGGAGTGATTATCTTGGGGGGATTGCTCCTGTGGCTGCCGTTTTGTGCGGTGCCCGGGAATCATACTTCTTTTTCTGATGCAATGTTCACAGCGACTACCTGTGTCTGTGTGACCGGACTGGTCACAGTGGTAACAGCATCACACTGGTCCATGGCAGGCAGAGTGATCATTCTGCTGCTGATCCAGATTGGAGGTGTGGGACTGATCTCCTTGGGCAGTATTATTTTTATAAGTCTGCGGAAAAAAATATCATTAAGAAACCGCCGTATTATACAGGAATCCTATAACCTGGACAGAATGAGCGGGATGGTGGTTGTGGTGAAGAGAGTACTGCTCTGTATTCTTGGAGCAGAGGGAATCGGGACAGTATGCTATGCTTTTCGGTTTGTACCGCAGCTTGGTGTGGTAAGAGGAGTTGGACAGTCTGTTTTTACAGCAGTATCAGCCTTCTGTAATGCAGGAATTGATCTGTTGGGTGAGGAGAGTCTGGCACCTTATGTGTCCGACCCTGTTGTAAATTTTACAACTATGGGACTGATCATTATGTCCGGACTTGGATTTGTGGTTTGGTGGGATCTTTGGGATAAGATAAAAAAAGTATTTCGCAGAAAGCTTTCTGTTGGCAGGATATATCGTTCTCTGCGGCTTCACAGCAAAATCGTTGTTACAATGACTGCGATTCTGGTTATAGGTGGTACGGTGCTGATCTTTCTGTTTGATTTTCATAATCCGGACAGTATGGGCGGGTATTCCACAGGAACAAAGCTTATGGCATCCATGTTCCAGGCTGTGACAACCAGGACAGCAGGATTTTTTACCATAAGTCAGGAGCGGTTTTCCAATGCAACCTATTTACTGTGTCTGCTGCTGATGATTATAGGTGGCTCACCTATGGGTACTGCCGGTGGAATCAAAACGACTACTATTGCAGTCCTTGCAATGAGTCTTCTTGCAAATCTGCGGGGGAAAAACGATGTGGAGGCCCATAACAGGAGAATCAGGGAGAGTTATTTGCGCTCTGCGATTGTAGTGGCAGGTATGGGGCTTTTTACAGTATTTGTAATGAGTATCCTGCTCTGTGCTGCTATGCCTGAAGCGCCTGTGGCAGATGTGATTTATGAAATTACTTCTGCAGCAGCTACCGTTGGTCTGAGCCGGGGACTGACTCCCCAGTTGAGTACAGCAGGTAAATGGATTGTGATCATTACCATGTATCTGGGAAGGATTGGTCCTCTGACACTGGGAACAGCGGTGACAGTACGTGCTCAGAAGAGATCTCCCAATGCACATCTGGCTGAGGAAGATATTATGATCGGTTAGGTTATGAATATAAGGAGGACGGCAGGATATGAATAGTAGATCCTATGCGGTGATCGGGCTGGGGCAGTTCGGGATGACGGTAGCACTTACATTGGCGGATGCCGGCTGTGATGTATTAGCTATTGATGACAGAGAGGAAAATGTACAGGACATTGCGGAGAAGGTTTCCTATGCTGTGAAAGCAGATGTGAAGGAGCCGGGAATCCTGCAGTCTGTGGGAGTCCAGAATGTGGATGTGGCCGTGATCGCAGTGGCAGAGAATATGGAAGCAAGTATTATAGCCGCCATGCAGGTGAAGGAGCTGGGAGTACCTTTTGTAATGGCGAAAGCCATGAATGCACTTCACGGCAGAATCCTGGAGAAGATCGGTGCAGATAAGGTGATATATCCGGAGCAGTCCATGGGAGTCCGGGTTGCCAGAAACCTTCTGTCCAGTGGATTTTTGGATACCTTTGAATTGTCACCGGAGTTTAGTATGGCGGAATTTAAAATTCCTGACAGTTGGGTTGGTAAAACTTTACGTGACCTGAAAATCAGAGAGAAAAATAAAATCAATTTGGTAGGGCTGAAGCAGGGAAATGATGTAGATATTAATCCCAATCCTGCTGAACCGCTGCCGGCAGACTGCACAGTGATGGCAATAGGAAAAAACGAGGACCTGAATAAGGTTTCCGGAAATTGAGGATAAAATATGATTACCAGTGTAAATAACGGACAGGTAAAAAATATTATACAGTTAAACCAGAAGACAAAAGCCCGGAGAGAACAAGGGCTTTTTGTTGCAGAGGGACGAAAGATGTTTGGAGAAGCTCCGGCAGACTGGATCGAGAAGGTGTACGTGTCAGAGACACTGACTTCTGATCCGGCATTGATGGAGCAGGTAGAAAAGCTTCCCTATGATATTGTGGCAGACTCTGTTTTTCGGCAGATGAGTGATACCCAGACACCCCAGGGAATCCTTACCGTGTTAAGAAGACCTTCCTATACTCTGGAAGACATTCTGGGAGGTAAGAATCCTTTGGTTATGGTTTTGGAGGATCTGCAGGATCCTGGAAATGCAGGGACTATTCTCAGAACAGGGGAAGGCGCCGGGGTAAGCGGGGTTCTTCTTACCAGAACCTGCGTGGATATTACAAATCCCAAAGTAATAAGATCTACCATGGGATCTGTCTACAGAATGCCTTTTCTATATGTAGAAAGTGTGGTATCATTGACTCAGGAACTGAAAAAACATAATATCCGTACCTTTGCCGCACATTTGAAAGGGCGCAATTCCTATGACCAGGAATCTTATACAGGAGGAACGGCCTTTCTCATTGGTAATGAAGGAAAAGGACTGACAGAGGAAGCAGCAAACAGTGCAGACTGTCTGATCCGTATTCCTATGTGTGGAAAAGTGGAATCTTTGAATGCTGCTATGGCTTCGGGGATTCTGATGTACGAGGCTGCGCGTCAGAGACGGCAGCAGTAAGCCTTGGAAAGGGGGAGTTTCATGCAACCTTTGATCTGGCTGGGTATTCTGGCGGCATTGCTTTTTATAGAAGCGATTACCGCAGGACTCACCACCATCTGGTTTGCCGGAGGGGCATTGATCGCAGCGATTGCGTCTTATGCCGGGGCAAATCTGACAATACAGATTTTACTTTTTCTCTGTGTTTCTGTGGTACTTCTGATTTTTACCAGACCGGTAGCTATGAGGTATTTTAATAAAGAAACCGTACAGACAAATGCAAACAGTCTGATAGGGAAAAAAGCAGTCGTGATCCAGGAGATTGACAATCTGGCACAAACCGGTCAGGTGCGGATCAATGACATTGAATGGACTGCCCGGTCTGTGGATGACGAAGCAAAAATTGAAAAAGATACCATAGTAGAGATCCGGGAGATCCAGGGTGTGAAGCTTATCGTAAAAAAGACAGACCAACCGTAATTGAGAATAAGGAGGATAAAGTTATGGGAGGAGCAATATTTCTGATTGTAATTATTGTGATTGTAGCATGGGTGCTTGCATCCTGTATTCGCATTGTGCCGCAGGCATATGCGGTGATCCTGGAGAGACTGGGAGCTTATCAGGCTACCTGGAGTACAGGTATTCATTTCAAGGTACCTTTTATTGAGCGCGTGGCAAGAAAGGTGAATCTGAAAGAGCAGGTTGTAGATTTTCCACCGCAGCCGGTTATTACCAAAGATAATGTAACTATGCAGATTGATACCGTTGTGTTTTTCCAGATTACAGATCCCAAGCTTTATACTTACGGTGTAGAGAATCCAATTATGGCTATTGAGAATCTGTCTGCTACAACATTGAGAAATATTATTGGTGACATGGAACTGGATGAGACCCTCACTTCCCGTGAAACTATCAATACCAAAATGAGAGCTTCTCTGGATGAGGCTACTGATCCATGGGGAATTAAGGTAAATCGTGTGGAGCTGAAAAACATTATTCCGCCGGCTGCCATTCAGGATGCTATGGAGAAGCAGATGAAAGCAGAGCGTGAGCGTCGAGAAGCTATTCTGATCGCAGAAGGCCAGAAGAAATCAACAATCCTTGTGGCAGAGGGTAAGAAACAGTCTGCGATTCTGGATGCAGAGGCTGAAAAACAGGCAGCTATCCTTCGGGCAGAGGCTCAGAAAGAACGTATGATCAAAGAGGCTGAAGGTCAGGCAGAGGCAGTACTGAAAGTACAGAATGCCAATGCGGAAGGTATCCGCATGATCCGTGAGGCAGGCGCTGACCAGGCAGTGCTTACACTGAAGAGTCTGGAAGCCTTTGCCAAGGCTGCAGACGGAAAATCAACCAAGATCATTATCCCTTCAGATATTCAGGGAATCGCCGGTCTGGCAAGCTCTCTGAAGGAGATCATCACTGAGCCGGAGAATAAATAATATTAACGAACAGTAGTAAGCAATTGACATCGAGGAGAAGATTATTATGAACTTAAAAGGAAGAAATTTTCTGACATTAAAAGATTTTACACCGGAAGAAATTACCTATCTGATTGATCTGGCCGCAGAGCTGAAGGCAAAGAAAAAAGCCGGAGAGCTTCATGAATATTACAGAGGAAAAAATATTGCACTTATTTTTGAAAAAACAAGTACAAGAACCCGTTGCTCCTTTGAGGTAGCTGCCCATGATCTGGGAATGGGAAGTACCTATCTGGATCCTTCAGGATCTCAGATAGGAAAGAAAGAGAGCATTGCAGATACAGCCAGAGTTCTGGGAAGAATGTATGATGGTATTGAATATCGCGGTTATGGACAGGATATTGTAGAGGAACTTGCAAAATATGCCGGAATTCCTGTATGGAATGGTCTGACAAATGAATATCATCCTACACAGATGCTGGCAGATATGCTTACGATCCGTGAGCATTTTGGAGATCTGAAGGGACGTAAGTTGGTATATATGGGAGATGCCCGATACAATATGGGAAATTCCCTGATGATTGCCTGCACAAAACTGGGCATGCATTTTGTAGCCTGCACTACAGAGAGATATTTTCCAAATGCAGAGCTGGTAGCACTGTGTGAAAAATATGCCCAGGCTTCCGGCGGAAGTGTTACTCTGACAGAAGATGTGGAGGTAGGAACAAAGGATGCAGATGTGATCTATACAGATGTATGGGTTTCTATGGGAGAGCCGGATGAAATCTGGGAAGAGAGAATCCGTGACCTTACACCTTATAAGGTAACAGCACAGGTTATGAAAAATGCCGGTGAGAAAGCAATCTTCCTTCATTGTCTTCCTGCTTTTCACGATCTGAAGACAAAGATCGGCAAAGAGATGGGTGAAAGATTCAATCTGACAGATATGGAAGTGACAGACGAAGTATTTGAATCTGCACAGTCCAAGGTATTTGATGAAGCTGAGAACCGTATGCATACTATCAAAGCTGTGATGGTTGCTACTTTGGGAGAACCGGAGAAGGAATAATCGTGTTAAAATCAGCAGAATATAATGAGAAAACAATATTACAGGCAATCAAGACAAAATGGGCGGGCAAAACCGTCTATTTTGCTGAAAAGGTGGATTCTACCAATTCCTGGATCAAGAGACTGTCAAAGGAAGGGGCAGAGCACGGAACTCTGGCAGTAGCAGAGTTCCAGTCTGCAGGCCGGGGACGTTTTGACAGAAAATGGGAAGCGCCGGAGGGCAGTTCTGTTATGATGACGATTCTCCTCCGTCCGGAATTTGAACCTCAGTATGCATCTATGCTGACCCTGGTCATGGGACTTGCTGTTGCGCAGGCAGTGGATGAGTTAGGATTTAAAGTAAGTATTAAGTGGCCCAATGATGTGGTGCTTTCCAGAAAGAAAATCTGTGGGATTCTGACTGAGATGGGAACTAACGGTACAAAGATCGGTTATGTACTTATCGGAGTGGGAATTAATGTGAATCTTTGGGAATTTCCGGAGGAAATGCAGGATAAAGCAACTTCTCTTGCTATGGAAAGTGGACAGGAGTACGACCGTAATCAGATCATCGGGCTTGTGATGAAACATTTTGAAGAGGATTATGAGCGCTTCATTCAGACCTGTGATTTTGAAAATCTTCTGGAAGAATACCACAGGATCCTGGCTAATCTTAACCAGCCGGTAAGAGTTCTTAACGGTGCAGACAGTTTTGAAGGAGTTTCCAGAGGAATTGATACAAAGGGGGAGCTTCTGGTAGAAAAAGCGGATGGAACAGTGACAAAGATCAGCGCAGGGGAGGTATCTGTGCGGGGATTATACAGTTATGTATGATTGAGAAATGTATTATGCAGAATATATTGATTTTCGTATAATCAGAAAGCGATATTGTGATTAAGAAGGTTAATAGTATCACACATACAGGAGGAAATATTTTTATGTATCAGGATAATATTGTGCTCTGTGGTGCAAGCGCTTATGAACAGAAATTTTATTTTAACCAGGATTTTAATGCCCTTCCGGATCATGTGAAAAAGGAATTGCAGATTATGTGCGTCCTTTTTACAGAGGATGTGGGAGGAATTCTTACATTGGAGTTTGCTCAGGATGGAACTCTGGAATTCAAAACAGAGGCATTAGAGGCAGACGCCCGTTATGATGAGATTGGCAGTGCTCTGAAAATCAAGCAGATCCAGACTGAGAAAAAAGAATTGCTGGAATCTCTGGAAATGTATTATAGAGTATTTTTCCTGGGAGATATTACAGAGGATGATCTGAAAAAAGTTCCGCATAGCGAGGAATAAATATGGAAGCAGGATTAAAAAAGGCACAGTGTAACCACAGACAGAAGGAGATCCGGGGAAGGGATATGAGCTGGAAAATTGGCAATGTACGAATTGAGAATCCGTTTGTACTGGCACCTATGGCAGGAGTGACGGATATGCCATTCCGTACACTGTGTAAGGAACAGGGAGCGGGATTAATCTGTATGGAAATGATCAGTGCCAAAGCCATTTCTTTCCATAATAAAAACACCATTGCCTTGATGAAAATTGATCCCTGTGAACATCCGGTATCCATGCAGCTTTTTGGCAGTGAACCGGAATTGATGGCAGAGGTTGCGAAATCCATTGAGGATAAGGATTTTGATATTTTGGATATTAATATGGGCTGCCCGGTACCCAAGGTGGTAAACAATGGAGAGGGCTCAGCATTACTGAAGAATCCGGAGTTGATTGTGCAGATTATAAAAAGTGTGTCTTCTGCCATTCAAAAGCCTGTGACTGTAAAAGTGCGTATTGGTTTCGAAAATGCACCGGTGGACATTGTGGAAATTGCCAGGCGGGCAGAGGATGCCGGGGCAGCAGCCATTGCTGTTCACGGCAGGACCAGACAGCAGTACTATTCCGGCACAGCAGACTGGGATATAATTCGTCAGGTCAAAGAGGCAGTTTCTATTCCTGTGATTGGAAATGGAGATGTAGATTCACCGTTGAAAGCGGAAGCACTGCTGAAGCAGACTGGCTGTGATGGAGTAATGATTGGAAGGGCTGTCAGGGGAAATCCCTGGATTTTCCGGGAGATGAACCATTATTTCCAAACCGGAGAGCTTTTACCCAGACCTTCCTCAGAGGAGATCAGGGAAATGATCCTGCGCCATGCCAGAGCGCAGATTGCGTTAAAGGGAGAGTTTACAGGAATCCGGGAAATGCGTAAGCATGTAGCCTGGTATACAGCCGGTATGAGACACAGCGCAGGATTGAGAAGAGCATCCAATACAATAGAAAGTTATGAAGCACTACAGGAATTGCTGATGAAATTATAATGTCAGTATTTATGTATTGTTGATTTTGGATACGTTACTGTGAACGGAGTGAACAGTAACGAAAAGTGCCCGGAATGCTTGACAATCCGGGGGCTTTTTTGTATAATACAGAAATTGTGAATATCCTAGAATAAGTCTGCCCTTTTTTAGGTATGATGTATCGGGGAACACATAAATCCATGTAATGATCCGGTTGCCATAAGTGCATGAGAGAATCCGGATATTGAAAGGGAGTAAGGTTATAATGGAAGAAAAGAAGAACTTACTGACTTATGCAGGACTTAAAAAACTGGAAGAAGAGCTGCATGATTTAAAGGTAGTAAAGAGAAAAGAAGTAGCAGAAAAGATTAAGGAAGCCAGAGAACAGGGCGATTTATCTGAGAATGCTGAGTATGATGCAGCAAAAGACGAACAGAGAGACATTGAAGCACGTATTGAAGAGATTGAGAAAATCTTAAAAAATGCAGAAGTTGTAGTAGAAGATGAGGTTGATCTTGACAGAATCAACGTTGGCTGCAAGGTAAAAGTACACGATTATGAATTTGAAGAAGATATTGAGCTGAAGATTGTAGGTTCCACAGAGGCAAACAGCCTGGAAGGCAAGATCTCTAATGAATCTCCTGTTGGAAAAGCACTGATGGGTGCACATACAGGTGATGTAGTAGAGGTAGAGATGCCGTCCGGAATCATGAAATACAAAGTTCTGGAGATTCAGAGAAATATATAAGACACTGAGAGACACAAATATATAAGGAGGAACCAAGGTGGCACAGCAGAAGCAGCAGGAACAGGATTTAAACCAGTTACTGAAGGTTCGCCGGGATAAACTGGCAGAGCTTCAGGCCAACGGCAAGGATCCGTTTCAGATCACAAAATTTGACCAGACACATCATTCACTGGAAGTAAAAGAGCTTTATGAAGCACATGAGAAAGAACTGTTAAAGGATCGTACAGAGCCGGACGTAGCAGATCTTGACGAAGAGCAGGCAAAGGAAGCCCTGAAGAAAGATTACGAAGAAAGAAGAAGCATTATGGATGCCAGCCCAATCCATGTATCTATTGCTGGCCGTATGATGTTTAAACGTGTTATGGGAAAAGCTTCTTTCTGCAATATCCAGGATTTACAGGGAAATATTCAGGTATATGTAGCAAGAGATGCCATTGGGGCAGACTCCTATGCAGATTTCAAGAAATCTGATATCGGTGATATTTTTGGTCTGGAAGGCTTTGCATTCAGAACCAGAACCGGTGAAATTTCTATTCATGCAGAGAAGATGACTCTTCTTTCCAAGAGCTTACAGATTCTTCCGGAGAAATTCCACGGACTGACAGATACGGACACTCGTTATCGCCAGAGATATGTAGACCTTATCATGAATCAGGACAGCAAGAAGGTATTTATCAAACGTTCCCAGATTCTGAAAGAAATCCGTAACTTCCTTGCAGACCGTGACTTCATGGAAGTGGAAACTCCGATGCTGGTTGCAAATGCAGGCGGTGCTGCGGCAAGACCGTTTGAAACTCATTATAATGCACTGAACGAAGATGTTAAGCTTCGTATTTCTCTTGAACTTTATCTGAAGAGACTGATCGTTGGTGGTCTTGAGAGAGTTTATGAGATCGGACGTGTATTTCGTAATGAAGGTGTAGATACCCGTCATAATCCGGAGTTTACTCTGATGGAGCTTTATCAGGCATATACAGATTATGAAGGCATGATGGAACTGACTGAGTCTATGTTCCGTTATCTGGCAGAGAAGGTTTGTGGTTCTGCGAAGATTTCCTACAATGGTATCGAGATCGACCTTAGCAAACCTTTTGAACGTCTGACCATGAATGATGCGATCAAGAAATATGCAGGAATTGACTTTGATGAAGTTGCAGATGATGAAGCAGCTAAGAAGCTTGCAGATGAGCATCATATTGAATATGAAGAACGTCATAAGAAGGGTGATATCATCAACCTGTTCTTCGAGGAATACTGTGAAAAAGAACTGATCCAGCCAACCTTTATCATGGATCATCCAATCGAGATTTCTCCGCTGACAAAGAAGAAACCTTCTGATCCGAATAAAGTAGAGCGTTTCGAGCTGTTCATTAATACATGGGAAATGTGTAACGCATATTCCGAGCTCAATGACCCGATTGACCAGAGAGAGCGTTTCAAAGCACAGGATGCTCTTGCTGACGCAGGAGATGAGGAAGCAAACCACACAGATGAAGACTTCCTGAATGCACTGGAGATCGGTATGCCGCCTACAGGTGGTATCGGATACGGAATCGACCGTCTGGTTATGCTGCTTACAGACAGCCAGGCAATCCGTGACGTACTGCTGTTCCCGACGATGAAGTCTTTAGATAAATAAATCCAGTAAAATCAAGGGTTTCAGCGATTACAAGTTGTGATTTACTACAAATTTACTACAAATTTGCTACGCATAATACGGAATAATACTTAATAATACGTTTTGTGCGACATTCAATTTTATATTTTGTACTTCAAGGACACTTTCCAAGTGAGAATTTGGAAGTGTCCTTTTTGCGTGTTGCAATGAGCCAAGTGCCATGCTTGCATGAGCATTTGGCGAATGCCGCGACAACGAGCAGCTATGCTGCGAGTGTGGTTATGGTCAAAAATAAAGAATTGGAGGAATAAAGCATGAATAGTACAGCGTTAGGAGCAGAAAACACAAAGAAAGAGAGCATTATTTTTATCAGTGAAGCACATGAGAAATTCTACTACGAGAAATTAGAAGAAGTAAGGTATCAGGATGTGTACCACAAGGCACTTTGCTATTGCCTCGGCATTAACGATGATACCAGAAGGAATGCGAATCGCATTTATGATTTTAAGACAGGCTGTGTAAAAACAGAATGTTTGCATGAAGGCTGGCAGACCAGCGGAAGCGTGAAAGTAGTCAGAATGGCATTTAATCTATATTGCAATGCCACACCAAGCGTGGATGATTACACGGACGAAGAGGAGCGGATTAACGAGTGCAGGCAGTACACAGTGGAGGAATTATTCTGCTGTGCCTATGCACCATATTTTTGGCAGGCGATACAAATCCGGTATCCGGAGTATGCAACCTATAACCGGAAACTGTATGCCCTGTTTGGAGGAGCAGATTGATGTTAAAAGTTCGATTGATGGGAACAAAGAATGATATTAAATGGTTTGGGAAGATTTTGCAGAGAAATTCCAAAATCGAAGTGACAGAGTTTTCAGATTTATACCCGAATAAAGGGACAAAGAAGTTTTACAGAGCGTATGTAGAAGTGAAAAAGACTAATGTAGCAGAAAGTTAGCAAAGAGTAAAGGAGAATGTATCATGTGTAAAATAATAGCAATCGCAAATCAAAAAGGCGGAGTCGGAAAGACTACCACAACAAGCAACTTGGGAATAGGACTGGCAAAGCAGGGCAAGAGAGTTCTGCTGATAGATGCGGACGCACAGGGCAGTTTGACTGCAAGTTTGGGATTTACAGAGCCGGACAAGCTGGAGGAAACACTTGCGACTGTGATGGCAAATATCATCAATGATGTGGAAATGGAAGATGATTACGGTATTTTAAGGCATGAGGAAGGAATTGACCTTATGCCCGGTAATATCGAATTATCCGGTCTGGAGGTATCCTTGGTAAATGTCATGAGCAGGGAGCTTGTGATGCGTTCCTACATAGAGCAGGTGAAAGACAGATATGATTATATCCTGATTGACTGTATGCCTTCACTTGGCATGATAACCATAAATGCATTTGCCTGTGCGGATAGTATCTTAATCCCGGTACAGGCGGCATATCTGCCAGTGAAAGGTTTGGAACAGCTTATCAAGACCATTGGTAAGGTGAAGCGTCAGATTAACCCAAAGCTGTCCATTGAGGGTATTTTGCTGACCATGGTTGACAGCAGAACAAATTATGCAAAGGACATCAGTGCATTGCTGATTGAGAATTATGGAAACAAAGTGAGGATATTTGAGAATAGTATTCCGATTTCCGTAAGAGCTGCCGAGATTTCGGCAGAGGGCGTCAGCATCTATCAGTATGACCCAAAGGGAAAAGTAGCAAGTGCCTATCAATCTTTGACGGAGGAGGTGCTTGGCAATGAATAAGGCAGGAAGTGCGGCAAAGGTAAAGCTAAACAGTTTTGATGATTTATTCGGTGCTTCTGATATGACAGCAGGCACCAATCAGGTGCAGGAGATACCTCTTTCAGAGCTTTATGAGTTCAGAGGACACCCTTTTAAGGTGCTGGATGATGAGAAAATGCAGGAGACAGTGGAGAGTATCAAAAATTATGGTGTGCTTATGCCCGGTATTGCAAGACCGAGGGCAGAGGGCGGTTATGAGATAATCGCCGGACACCGCAGAAAACATGGCTGTGAGCTTGCAGGTCTTTCCACTATGCCTATGTTTATCAGAGATTACAATGATGATGAAGCTACGGTGATTATGGTAGATACTAATATCCAGAGGGAAGATATTCTCCCAAGTGAAAAGGCAAAAGCCTATTCCATGAAGTATGAAGCCATGAAGCATCAAGGCAAAAAAGGAAATGGAAGCAGCCTTGATGAAGTGGGAGAAGCAGCCGGAGAGAGTGGAAAGACGGTTCAGCGATATATATGGCTTGCACGTCTGTCAGATGAATTGCTGGATATGGTTGATAAGAAAAAAATCGGTCTGGTACAGGGTGTTGACATATCTTTTCTGACAGAGCAGGCACAGGAATGGGTGAAGGTCATTCTTGAAGAAACGGGTGCAGCTATCTCGACTACCCAATCATCAAAGTTAAAGGAATATGGGAAAAACGGCGAGCTGACTCTGCCAATGGTAAGACTGATATTGACGGAGGAAAAGCCAAAGGAAAGAAAAGTTACAATCAAAGCTGATAAAATCAGCAGATATTTTACGGAGGATTATTCCAGTGAAGATATAGAAAATATTATCTATCAGCTATTGGAAGAATGGCAGAATAAGCAGTAAAGGAGGCACGGTAAAGTGGGCGATACAATAAACTTTGATTATTACTACGGAATTGAAGCAGAGCAGTTCTCTTTTTATCGTGTTCCCCGACTTTTGATTAAAGACGAGAGATTTAAGGGGCTTAGCAGTGATGCTAAGCTCCTCTATGGGCTGATGCTTGACAGAATGTCATTATCCATGAAAAACGGATGGCTGGATGATGAAAACCGAGCATACATCATCTACACAGTGGATGCCATTATGGAAGATTTGGGATGTGCAAAGGCAACCTGCGTTAAGATTATGAAAGAGCTTGATACCGAAAACGGAATCGGTCTGATTGAAAAGAAACGCCGTGGACTTGGAAAGCCGGACATAATTTATGTGAAGAATTTTTCTACAATTACTGATGCACAGACAGAAGAAAAGTCCGATAATGCTGATAAAACCACAGAAGTTCAAAAACTGAACCTCAAGAAGTCTAATATGCATACTTCCAGAAGTTCAGAAATTGAACTTCAAGAGGTTCAGGATTTAGAACACCAGAAGTTCACAATGCAGACTTCAAGAGGTTCAGAAAGTGAACTTGCAGAAGTTCATAAAGCAGACCCTATTTATACTAACTATAATCAAACTAACCAGAGTTATACTGATATGAGTTATACCAATCCTATCAATCAATCTGGTAATGAGAGTAAGTCGGAAAAAAGGATTGATTTGATGGATGATGTCAATGCATACATAGAACTGATTAAGGATAACATCGAATATGAGCATCACATGAAGTACGATGACTGGCAGAACAAGGCTTTGTATGAGGAGCTTTTTGAGGTTATCTGTGAGGTTGTATGCGTAAAGCGTACAACAATCCGGATTGCAGGAGAGGATTATCCTTATGAGCTTGTAAAATCTAAATTCCTGAAGCTGAACAGTGGACATCTGGAGTATGTGATTGGCTGTATGCATGATACAAATACGAAAATAACCAATATCAAGGCATATATGGTTACTGCTCTTTATAATGCACCCTCAACGATAAACCATTATTATCAGCAGGAAGTGCAGCACGATATGTACGGAGGTGGCTGGCATGAAAAAGGCATTGTTTAAAATAATTATTCCGGTATGTGTTCTTGTTCCGTGGATGATTACCTGTTATCCGGTTTGCAATAAAGCAGATGGGTTTGATTATTTCCTTTATTGGATTTTGGTAGGATGTCCCTACGGTATCAGAAAAATGTGTATGTTTCTTGTGCCGAAGAATTTTGGAATTGCAGGAAGTATGGGAATACTGGCACTGAATTGTATCGTTGGAGGTCTGATTGGTGGTATTATTGTTCTTGTGAGGATTATCGTTATAATTATGGAGATAATAAAAGTAATAGCAGGACACTTCAGGACACAATGTCCAAAGGTGTAAAAGAAAAAAGGGCAACAAAAAAGGCATTGTCAATCAATCATAAACAATACCTCTACTTGTCATCTGGAACATATTCCATAATATCTTCAATCCGGCAGTCAAGTATCTGACATAGCCTGTTCAGAATAATGGTCTTTACCACCATATTTTGCCGGAGTCGCTGAAGCTGTGCTTTGTCAATGCCATAATCTTTAATGAGCTGGTACTGACTGATGTTTTTAGCCTTGAGCGTTTGCCAAAGGGGATCGTATTTAATCATACAGGCAACTCCTTTCCTACCTTGTATTTTAATGGCAGGGAACGTATAATAATATGGTGCGTGTAAGCACCATAAAATATGCAAATGGTAAAGGAGATAATGATTTTTTCTGAAGAATGAGGATATAGATGCAGGTAGTGTGGTTTTGAAACAGGAGGATGGTTAATTGTGAAAGAAAAATACATTACAGACGATGAAAGGGAGAAATGCAGAAAAGTTGCAGATGCTTTTGCAGAGCTGTATGAGATTGAAAATATACTTGTTGTGGATGCTGGAAGATACGGTTTTGTCAAGTTACAGTATTATAGACCACCGCAAGGTTTTGAAGATGCAATAACCTTTACAGATAGCCAGAGCATGTTTGAAAACTTGTGGGAAGAATGGCTTGACACGCAGCTTTTCCTTCTGGCAAAAGGAACACCAATGGCAGGAATGGGATATAATGAGATATTCCGGTGTCTGCCAAAGGAGAAGCAAGAGGAACTTATGAATAGAAAAGCCGGATTTGCAAAAACGGCAGGAATAGATAATTGAGAAACAGCGTCAGGGCAGTTATGGATTGAAAAATTTGTAACTGTCTTTTTTTAATAAGTTCAAGACTATGCTATAAAAAAATATATATAAAAACTATGGTTTATGATATAATAATCATGCCCTACCCCGCTCAGCTGAGAGGCTGGGTTGATAAGAGGTCTACGGACGGAGTGAGGGCTAAAATTCTATCAGTATAGCGAGGTGATTGCTGTCATGAGTAAAATTGGGAATGGTGCAACTGTTATTAGCTTTGTGGTAATGATATTGTCTGAAATTCTTGGTTCCAAAGTGGTAGCCCCTCTGCTGTGCGGGGTGTGTTATGAGAAATAAGAAGAAAAAGAAATACAATAAGTTTTTTAGCTATATTGGTCAAGATAGAAGTGATAGAAATTTCAGTTATAAGGATTTTTCGTATAGTGAATCCTACAATACAAGGTTTACACGTTCACGATTTATGGGGAACGATTTTCATAGAGCACATATAAAATATTGTGGATTTAATGGTTGTATTTTCAAGTTTGTTGAATTTAAAAGCGTAAATTTTCGTGGATGCAGATTTATGGGTGCAACGTTTGAAAATGTGGTATTTTATAACTGCTCTTTAAGTAAAACCCATTTTAAGGGAGCAATATTTAAGAATGTATACTTTGTGAATACAGGCATAAAACAAGTATATGGTTTGAATGTAGATGATATAAATATTGTGAATGAAAAAAAAATCGAGATAGAACTAGAAAGAGATTTGCAAGAAACCATAAAAGCATGTGAAAAAAATGAGTATATAGTAAAATCAAAAACAATTGTTTCGAGTGGTGGAAAAATTAACAAGTTGTCAATTAAAAGACTGTTAGATGTGTATGAGGAAAAGGTTATTATAAATGCATTACAAATGGCAATAAAGGGAATTGATAAAGAATTTAGTAGTTTGAGTTATTTTGTTCCTTATTTAGAGAGAGCAAAGAAAAATATGTAGGCAGCGTTAGGGCAGTTATAAGTCGAAAGATTTGTAACTGTCTTTTTATTACTTTTGGATATTGTGTCCAAAGGTGGAAGGAGGATGTGAAATATGGAGTCTATGAGAGATATTAACAGAATAATGGAAAGAGAAATTGCAAAGGGCAGTTGTCCGTTAAAATTGGAGCATATTGAATAATCCGGTGCCCGTGTCCCTGCTGTCCGGTGACAGGAAACCGCAAATCCGTTTTTTAGGAAACCACCATTCCGGTAGTGGAAACCTTTATCATAAATCCTTTAGAATGTAATCATGCACCAGCTGGTGTAAATTCATTCAAAGGAGGTCATGACCATGACCAAGTATCGAGAGATTCTCAGGCTAAAAAGTCTGGGACTCAGTCAGCAGAGCATTGCCGACAGCTGCAATGTCTCCAAGAAAACGGTTAATCGCGTTTTGAAGCGTGCAAAGGAATTAAATATTTCCTGGCCGCTTGATAAAAGCGATACCGATGCTGTTCTTGCAGAAATGTTTTTTCCTTCTGCAAAGCAGGTCAGATCCAATAAACGGATGCCTGACTACGATTATGTCCACAAAGAATTACTCCGTAACGGAGTCAGTAAGAAACTCTTGTGGACAGAATACATGGAGGATTGTCATGCAAATGGCGAAGAACCACTTATGTATTCCCAGTTCTGCTATCACATCCAGAAGGATGAGCAGAAACGACGTGCTACCATGCATATCAACCGGAAACCTGGTGAGCAGGTTGAGGTCGATTGGGCAGGAGATCCTGCAACAATCATTGATCCGGATACCGGTGAGATCACCAAAGCCTATATATTTGTCGGCGTGATGACTTATAGTCAGTACGCATATGTGGAAGCATTTCTGGATATGAAGCAGAAATCATGGATTAATGCCCATGTTCATATGTACGAATATTTTGGTGGTGTTGCCAGAATTCTCGTACCGGATAACTGTAAAACAGCAGTTGTCCACAATGGTGGCTTTAAAGACCAGCAGGTCAATGAAACTTATCAGGAAATGGCCGAATACTACGGCACCGCTATTATCCCGGCGCGTGTCAGGGCTCCAAAAGATAAGCCGAATGCTGAGGGGACAGTAGGAAATATTTCTACTTGGATCACAGCAGCTCTTCGGAATGAACAGTTCTTCTCCCTTGCCGAATTGAATCTGGCAATCAGAGATAAGCTGGAACTGTTCAACCAAAGGCTCTTTCAGAAGAAAGAGGGTAGTCGGCGAAGCTTATTTCTTGGGGAAGAAAAACCATTGCTGGCACCATTACCTGCTACCCGTTTTGAACTGAGTGACTGGAAAGCAGCCACTGTCCAGTTCAATTATCACATATCTGTGGACGGAATGCTATACTCCGTTCCGTACGAATACATTAAAAAGAAAGTTGATATAAGGGTAACAGACACCACGATTGAAATTTTCTACAACCATAACCGCATTGCTTCCCATCGTCGTCTAAAAGGACGCCCTGGGCAGTACAGCACCATTACTGAACATATGCCGGCAGACCACCAGAAGTATCTGGAATGGAACGGTGACCGCTTCCGTAAATGGGCTGAGCGGATTGGCATAAATACGTACACTGCAGTCAATGCAATATTGACCTCCAAAAGTGTGGAACAACAAACCTACCGAAGCTGTATGGGGATTCTTAAGCTTACTGAGAAGTACTCAGATGCGTTACTGGAAGCTGCCTGTAAAAAGGCATTATCCTATACAGCATCACCCAGTTACAAGAGTATTAAAAACCTACTTGTAACCGGTTCAGAAAAACTGGCATCGGAAGCAATCGATACCAAGACCACACATAAAGCACATGGCATCACACGAGGTGCCGATTACTATCGGAGGTAAACACATATGACCAATCAGAGTACAATGGATAAGTTAATAGAAATGCGCCTTACCACAATGGCAGATGCATTCCGCAACCAACTCAATGACCCAAAATTCAAGG
>NZ_JBQHWF010000019.1:0-64579 GCF_052064095.1 Blautia sp. HCP3S3_C4 | reverse complement strand
TAAAGAATTTTCGAGAATCGTATGTGTTTCACTGTTTAGTTATCAAGGTTGTCTGTCTTGCGACAGCTTGTTTACTTTATCATATCTGTTTCACTTTGTCAAGCACTTTTTTCAAGTTTTTTCAAAGTTTTTCAACTCTTTCGTTTTCTCAAAAAGTTGTCCAGATACATAACTGTCAGCTCTGTTCAAGCGACTTGATTACTTTAACACAAAGGTTTTAAGTTGTCAAGCACTTTTTAAAATTTCTTTTTTCTTTCAGAAATCTATCAAAATTGTCCCTATCCGAGAAACAATTATTTCCGACAGCTCAACTAATATAACACTCCTATCCGCCACTGTCAACCCCCTTTTTAACTTTTTTTATTTTTATTTCCAATCACTATTCTTCCTTCCACAGACAAAAAAAATCCGCTCCGCCCCCTCCCCATACCAGCCACCAATCTACAAACCCTCTAGCCGTCAGCCGCCATCAGCCCCGAAAGGACAGCGGGTGGGGAGGCTCGTGCAGGGAGCGTAGCAACTCTTGGGCCCGGGAGATCGGCGTTGCGAACAAATGGCCGCACTGTCTGAGCGAAGCGAGTTTGCGCCATTTGCGAGCGCCTTTAGCTGATCTCCCGGGCCTTAGAGTTCCTAGCTCCCGAAACCAGTCTCCCCACCCTCTGTCCTTTCGGGGCGTCCGGCCTCCGGCGCACCTCAATAAATCTCTTCTATCTGCTCCAACCGATCCACCCACCGTACACCATCCGGTATATCCATTCCCTCTTTCCTCCGGAACAGACAAACCTCCATCCCAAAGGCCTGTCCTCCCGCAATATCTGAAGTCAGAGAATCCCCGATCATCACCGTATCCTCCGGCAATATTATCTCCTTCCTCCCTTCATTCAGTTCCACAAAAGCCCTCTCAAAAAACACCTTTGAAGGTTTGGATGCCCCAATCCTCTCAGAAACGAAAATATAATCAAAATACTTCTTCATCCCGGCAATCTCCAGCCTGTGCACCTGTTGCTCACCAGGACCATTACTAGCCACACAGAGAATATATTTCCCTTTCAGATATTCCAAAAGCTCATAAGCTCCATCTTCCGGAATTGCACTGTCAAAAAGCCTGCCCCTGAAATATTTTTCAAAAACAGTTCCGTCAAACTCAATATCCAGATACTTGAAAATAATATTCCATCGGATTTTCTCCAACTCCTCAAACACTAGCGTTCCCTGCTCAATCTGCCTCCACAGCTTCGTATTCTCTCTGATAAAAATATCAAACATATACGGCTCATAAGGCTTTAACCCAAAGTGCTCAAACCCTTCCTTCATTGTCTGCTTTACATAACCATCAAAGCTAAGTAAAGTATTGTCTATATCCAAAAAAGCTGCCTTCACATTACCCTCCATCCATAAAAACATATCATTAATAATGTAATCCAAAGAAATCAGAGGAAAATAACTTCACCTCTGATTCCGTTCTGTCAATCCTATATATTAATACACCTTCACAATCTCATCCAATTCTTTACGTCTAGGCCTCTTTGGCTCCTCTGCTGCCACACCCACAGCAATCACTGCCACTACCGTTTCCTCTTCCGGAATATCCAGCACCTTCCGAAGCTTCTCTCCATCCCTCAGCCCCATGATCAAAGTTCCATACCCCAGTTCTGCTGCCTTCAGAACAAAATTTTCATTCTGCAATCCCAGGTCATAACATCCCCAACCATTGCCCAATTCATTATCCGCAGTTTTGTCATTCTGAAAACCAGCTTTATCTTTTACAAAAGTAGTTACAACCAGTACTGCATTTTCAGCCTTACAGGCATTTCCCTCAGGCAGACATTCCCTGCGTACTCTTTCTGTCATCTCCTCAGACAATACACAATAATATCTCCCTGTCTCCGTATTTTTCCAGGAAGGAGCCTCCTGTGCAGCGCCAATCATCTCCATCAGTTCTTCTTTTGTGACCTTTTTGTCTGCTGCATATTTTCGAACACTTCTTCTTACTTCCATCAATTTCTGAAATTCCATCATCCAGTTCCTCCTGTTGTATTTTGAGGTCAAGCGGATAAAATCATCCGCTTCGCTACTTACTTGATTCGGTTAAGCTGTTTTTAATATATAATAATGGGATATCCACCGTCAATATTTTCATAAATAATTGCAGCCTCTTCTTCCGGCAGATTGATACATCCATGACTTCCGTTTCCTGTCTTATAACGATTTCCTCCAAAAGCCGACTGCCAGGGCGCATCATGCAGCCCCTGCCCGTAGACAAAGGGCATCCAGTATTTTACCTTGGTATCATATCCGTATACATCGCTGGTAAGCGTAAAAGGACTTGCTTTATAGGCAATGGGCCAAGCTCCCGTATAGGTATGCCTCTCCTCTGTAGGCGCTCCGCTGACAATATCTGTTTCCGTTACCAGCCCTCCATCTTTGTACAGCCAAAGGTGCTGTGCATCCAGACTTACCTCTATATAACTGCCTGCCAGATCATCTGTTCCGTTTCTCTGCATTCCTTTGCTGCTGTATACCGGTTCACGGACCACATCCTTGCCGCTTTTCAGATCAGTAAGCAGTTGGCTTAACTCGCCGCTCTGATCGATCCTGTAACCATATTCATTGTCCTCCACAGTCACATCCGTACCCATAGAAGTATGAAAGGTTCTGGGAACATAAATGGTATTGTATTTATTGGCAAGCTGTGAAATAAAGGCCCCTGCCTGCTCCTGATCGATTACGATCTTTGTGCCCTGAATACTGATCCATGAATTTACTGTTTGGGAATCCAGAGTCTCTGTCGTATTTCCAAAGGTATAGGTTATGGTAGCCTTGCGGTATTTTTTCAATTGTCCGTTTAGGCTTTTCAATTCCTTTTTCAATTCTTTTGAAGCCTTTACAGAAGGCTGCTTATATGCCTGCTGGTTCAGATCTATCTTGACTTCACCGGTGAGCAGCTTATCCTGAAACTCTGCTTCCAGCGTCTTGTCCACGTAATTTCGAAGACGTTCTTCATCAATCTGTGTCCCTGCCACCTGGTTTACTATAACAAATTTCTTTTTCTTCTTGCTGTATCTGATCTCAGCATTTTGGGCTTCCGTTCTTTCTTTCTCTCCAAAATGATCTTCTGTCAGTGCAGACTGTTCTGCTGTCTCATCTTTGTTTACCTGATATTCTATTTCGTAATTTTTCCAGGAGGCCAGAAACGTCCTTGTCTGATCACGCTGCTGTTTCAAGACTGTAAGTGCAGACTGAAGTGTTCCCTCATCCAGAGAATATCCCAGTTCCCCTACAGTTGTCTGATATACCTGACTGCCATCCTCCCGGAAAACAACCTTTTTATCCTGAAATGCTTTCCGGATAGTCTGTCCGGCCTTCTCCACATTCTGACCTGATACGTCCAGACCATATATGGTAATTTTTCTCCCCAGTGTGTCCGTATCCACTTTATGTATATAAACCAACAATCCTCCTCCCAGGAGTAAAAATAATGCAATACAGATCCCCAGGATAACTTTTATCTTTTTCTTTCTGTTTTTTTCTTTATTATCCATTTCCCGCCCCTGTTCTTTTGTACTCTTTTTAAGACTAATAAGTTTCAGGCAGGCTGTAAAACATTTTTTACAGCCTGCCTGAAAAATTATACCAGAAAAATATATAATTTTGTAAATTTTATTTATACCAAAATATTCGCATTACCTGGAATCCTCCCGGATTGCTTTTACCAGTTGATCCCCTCCCTGTTCATACCATTTGCTTACGAATTCATCAAAATAGGATATGGGGCGCTTCCCCATGATAATCTGGATAAAAGTATTCTTCTCCAGAGTACCAAGAGTCTGAGGAATTTCCAGATTTGAAGTTTGCAGATAGATTTTCTCAGGAGTCCTGTAATCCGATTTCACCAGAAGACCTACTGCAGAAATGCGGGACTTGTAAGCTGCCCAGTCCTCCACTGTCACATTCTGCCCCTCCATATAATTTCTGCAGGCCTGATAGTAAGATTTCTCAATGGCACTGAGCTTCTCTTCTTCCATATCTCCTGCAATTACCTTCTGAATATGCTCTGTCACACGATAAGTGGCTTCATTGTAATCCACATTGATCACCAACGGCCTTGCTGTAGGATCCACATTCAGGGCAAAATAGCTGTTCATTTCATCTGCATCCTTTGCTTCATACCTGGTATAATCAAAAAGTACACTCAAAATCTTCATTACAATTTCAGGATGCTCATAACCTTTTCGCACCACTACATATTTGTTGTCTCTGAATGTAGAATAGGTTTCTGCCGTTTTCTGTATTTCTGCCGGAAAATAATATGGTTCCCAGTCAGAGTCCGGATCTTCTTCATACTCATCCATAAGAGGATTATTAGGCGTCCACCACAATCCGAAAAACGCCCCGCACTTTCCGCTGACTACCAGATCCCTTAGATTATTCTGGGCCCGCAGTGCAAAATTCTCATCCAGAATTCCCCTTTCATAAAGCTGGTTCAAATATTCCAGTGCATTCTTCGTCTCTTCTGTAAGAGAACCATATACCACTTCTCCATTCTCACCCTTTTGCCATCTCTGGGGATTGGCTCCGAATTTCTGAAAAATAGGGTCAACAGAATAACTACTACTCGTAGTTCCCACCAGTGAAGTATCACATACCAGTCCGATAGAATCTTCTCCAGGTGCTGCACCCATTCTGTTTTTCTGAAAAGCTTCAATAACATCAAAAGCTTCTTCCAGAGTCTGCGGTTCTTCTAATCCCAGCTTATCCATCCAGTCCTTACGAAGCCAGAGCAGGCAGGGACCATGATCAATAACAGTCTCAGGCATTGCCATCAGCTTCCCGTCATATTTCACAGAATCCAGAAGCTCGATTCCATAACTGGAATACATAGCTTTGATTCTGTCTGTAGTACAGGATTCATACACCTCTGTCAAATCTTCTATCAGATCGTTTTCCACCATTTCATCCAGCATTTTCTTGTCCGAGATCACCATGACATCAGGGAGCATCCGATCTTTCACAATCACATTGACAAATTCATCATATCTGTCTTCACTTTCCATGTATGTGTTCTCATTCTGGATATTCAACATCTTTTTCAGATAACGGGTATATTCATTATTTTCATAAGTCTGCCCTTTGGGCAGATTGGAATTATTGGCACCATTCATCTGGGCAAGAGTATAGGTCACAGTTTCAGGATACTTTCCATAGGGAGTTGTCCGGGCTTCTTCCCAGTCTCCGGACTTAGTTTTTTTCTGTTCCTCAACCCCATCCGTTTTTTCTGCTTTCTGCTGAGTCTCCTTTGTTGAATTATTACATCCGCTTTGAAGCAAAGTTATTCCCAGAATCAGAATTACAAAAAGCTTTTTTCCTGCCTTTGTCACACTCTGTATCATCATGATGTTTCTCCCTTTGGAATCCGCATTTCTACTACTGTTCCCTTACCTACACTGCTGGTGATACGAATTTTATACTCCTCTCCGTAAAGCAGACAGATTCGATCGTTCACATTTTTCAGCCCATAGCCTTCTGCCTGGTAAGTAACCAACGATTCTGCCACTGACTGTTCCATTCCCATTCCATTATCTTCTACCCGGAGAAGTACTGCATCCCCGGCATCCAGAAAGGACAGCTGCAGGATTTTATCTCCTTCTTCTTTTACATCCAGTCCATGCTCTAATGCATTTTCTACCACTGGCTGCAGGATCAGTTTAGGGACTTTTTCTGCTTTTACCTGCGGATCAATCTTCCACTCTACTGTAAAATCATTGTCATGCATCACCAACTGAATAGACAGATAAGCTTCAATATTACGGATACAATTCTCCACAGTTACCATATCCTCTCCCTTGCTTAGAGCTGTACGATAAAAAGTAGATAAATCCAGAGTCACCTTACTGATTTCTTTCTGACCGCTCTTAATAGCCATCCAGTTAATAATGGAAAGAGAATTATACAGAAAATGGGGATTGATCTGTGCAGTAAGCGCTTTCAGCTCAAATTCCTTAAGAGCTATTTTGTTTTCGTAAACTTCACTGATCAGACGGTCAATCTCCCCCATCATCCTGCGGAAGCTTCTGATCAGAACCCCCACCTCATCCTCTGCATCGCTGGTAACCGTAACCTCTCTGCTTCCGTGATTTACCTGATCCATATTTTCCGTAAGCATTTCGATCTTGCGGGTAAATAATCTGGAGAAAGCCATACCCAGAATAAAAATGATCAGTACACAGCCTGCAATCAGCGGAATCTCAGCAAGCAACATCTGATAAACTGATTTTTCTACAGATTTTTTAGTTTTATACAGATAAAACTTCCAGCCCGTATTCTGGCTGGTACTATTTACTGCTACATATTCTTTTCTGATCTGCTCTAAAATTTTATCCGATTCCCTTAAATCTGCCAAGTCATTATCCTGAATGTTCTCATTACGGTACACAATATTCTGATTCTGATCCAGCACCATAGTTCCAGATTCTTCTGAGATAATATTTTTCAACGGTTTGAATATTTTATTGTAATCCAGAGTAATACACAGAACCGCCGTGCGGTTTCTTCCGTCGTAAATATTTCTCACTGCCGCAATCTCCGGTTTTTCCGTATTTACCAGCCACTGTACCTGCACTTCATCATTCAGCTGGCTGCTCCACCATTCCTGTCCTATCTCATCCATAGGTACAAGAGTATATTCATGTCTCACTTTAATACTGTCTGCAAAAATCTGTATCTGATTGATAGCATCATGATAGGATTTAGGCACTGTGAGAAGAGGATCCACAATCTGGGTATATTTGGCATATGCCACATAATTATCCATGTTTTTCTCATTGATCACTTCTTCAATATCCGGAGAATAGGTAAGATAATTGATCAGTCCTGTATATACTTCGATCTGGCTGTCAATACTTTCCCTGGTCTGTTCCAGGATGGATGAGGTATCCTCCACTTCATTATGGCGCACCAACCTGCTCATACTGTTATGGCTGTACAGAGCAAGCATCGTCATAGGCACCAAACTGGATGTCACCAGCAGGATTGTAAGCTTATGACGGTATTTCATATCTCTAAATTTCTTTCGGATTCTCTTCATCGTCACCTGTTCCTTTCCTGTAGGACTCAGGGCTGCTTCCGTAATATTCCCGGAAGCTTCGACAAAAATAGGATACATTGGAGAATCCTACTTTTTCACTTACCTGTGCCACCTTCATATTTGTGCTGCACAGAAGCTCCTTTGCCTTCTCCATACGGAATACCCGGATAAAACGGTTCAGGTTCATTCCTGTTTCCTTTTTGAAAATAAAACTCAGATATCCTGAGGACAAATATACCTTTTCTGCCAGCATCTCCAGGCTCAGATCCTCTCCGTAGTGCTGATAGATGTAATTTTTCACTGCAGCCACCTCATTTCTGGATTCACTCATAGAACGTTCCAGAAAATTTTCATACTCCCGGATATTCTCCTCAGTAACCTGAAGGATCTGTGAAATATCACTGCAGTTGTACAGTCTGTCAATCTCCCTATCCAGGCGGCGTTCCTCTGAGAACTGTGTTTCCTCAAACAATGCCTGGATCACATTGGAAAATACAAATTTAATATACATAGCCGAAAACTGGGTACTGCTTTTGTATTTGTCCGTAAGGCACTGAAAATGGACTTTCAGCTGCTGAATGTCCTTTCTGCTGATGTCCTCAGAAATTCTCTGCATCAGCTGGGAATCCTGGACAGCCTTGTCCGCATGACTGTACTCTTCCTCCTCATTGGAGAATACATGATTCTCCGGATGATAAAATCGCTCCTCCATCTGCTGTTCCAGCTCTGTCATGATCTCAGGCAATGCTTCACAGCCCTCAAACTTCCTGCTTACTGCCAGATGAAAGCTTCCCGGATACTGGCGCTTCATCACAGTATACAGCTGATTGGCTACCAACAGATAATCGCAATATACATCGTTAAACAAAAACAGAGACTGTCTGGCATTCAGATTCAGATAGAAAAATATTCTCCGCAGTTCCTTGCGCATATCCTCTGCCAGATTCTCATCTGCAGTATCAAAAAAATTCTGGGAGGATTCCACCAGAATGGCACAGTGCCACTGATTCCAGGTATCCAGGTTGATCATTTCTCCGGCTTTTTCCAGAATTTCTTTTTTTCCTGTGTAAATATAATTCTGGAGAAAATACTGCTGGAGAAAATCCTGTTCCTTCTGATCTCTGATCTTGCGGTTTTTATTTTTGTCAATTTCACTGCGTACCTTTTCCAGTGTTTCACTGAAAATATCAGGATCCACCGGTTTTAAAACATACTCCTTCACCCCATAACGGATTGCCTCCTGGGCAAAGGAAAAATCGTTATAGCCACTAAAGATTACAATCTGCAGCTCCTCTTTTTCCTCTTTTGCCTTTTTTGCCAGTTCCAGGCCATCCATATGAGGCATTTTAATATCTGTCAGTAGTATATCTATCTCCTCATTTCTCAGGATTTCCAATGCCTGGCGCCCGTTGGAAGCCTCAGAAATCTCAAATTCTCCCTCTTCCCTGGAAAGCAGAAATTTAATTCCCTCTCTCTCTATTTTTTCATCATCAACCACTAATACACGATACATAGTTTCTAACCTCCTACCCCCTTATATATACAAATAAAGATAGTTCCTGCAATTATGGAACTATCTTTATTTTCAGTCACTTATTATCCATATCAGCTTGCGTCTGATACTATTTTATCATCCTTTTACTGCACCTGCAACAACACCTTCAATAATATATTTCTGGCATACCAGGTAAACAATAACGATCGGGATAATATCGATCATAATACTTGCCATCATCGGTCCCATCTGTACATGACCGAAGCTTCCGCGGAAGTACTGTACTGCCATAGGAATTGTACGATATTTCTTAATATCCAGTACCAGGGTCGGCAGAAGATAGTCATTCCATACCCACATCAGCTGAAGAATTGCAGTGGAGATAATGGTAGGCTTCAGAATCGGGATCAGGATCTTGAAAAATACCTGTAACGGATTACATCCATCGATCAGAGCAGCCTCTTCAATTTCCAGCGGAATTCCCTTTACAAAACCGGTGAACATAAATACTGCCAGTCCTGCACCAAATCCCAGATAAATAATACAGATATTATAAGGAGTGTTCAGTTTCAGTGTATCTGCTGTCTTTGCCAGAGTGAACATAACCATCTGGAAAGGAACTACCATACTAAATATGAACAGATAGTATAAAATCTTGGAAAGCACTCCATTTACACGGACAATGTACCATGCACACATAGAGCAGCACAGCAGGATCAGTACTACCGACATAACTGAGATCACAAGGCTGTACCAGAAAGATTTCAGGAAATCCATCTGTGTTACGCTGGCTACATAGTTTGTAAATCCATTCCATATTTCACCCAGAGGAAGTTCAAATACTCCTGTAGTTGTAATGGCTGATTCCTTTTTTAAAGAGTTTAAAAGGATCAGTATAATAGGATAAATCCAGAGAAGGGACAGTATAGTTAATATAATTGTAGGAATAATACTTTTCTTTTTATTGTTTTCCATTACTGCTGCACCTCCTTAGATGATGTTGCTTTAAGCTGAATCAGGGCAATGGCTACAACCAGAATAAAGAATACAACTGCTTTTGCCTGACCGATTCCCTTCCACTGTGGTCCGCTTCGTGCATAGAATGTATCATAGATATTCAAGGCAAGGAGCTGAGACTGCTTGGCAGGATCTCCACCTGTAAGAGAAAGGTTCTGGTCGAACATTTTAAATCCATTTGTCAGTGTAAGGAAGGTACAGATTGTAACAGACGGCATGATCATCGGTACTTTAATCTTGAACAGAATCTGTCTGGATGTAGCTCCGTCAATCTGTGCCGCTTCGATAAGGTCAGGTGAAACATTATTCAGACCTGCCACATAAATGATCATCATATATCCAATCTGCTGCCAGCACAGAAGGATCAGCATACCGATAAATCCGTTCTTTGCAGACAAAGCCAGCAGCGGCTGTCCCCATTTGGATAACAGACCATTTAATAAGGTCTGCCAGATGTATCCAAGAACAATACCGCCGATCAGGTTTGGCATAAAGAATACTGTTCTGAATGCATTGGTTCCCTTGAATCCTTTTGTCAGCGCCAGTGCAATGGCAAATGCCAGAACATTGATCAGAATACTGGATATAAAGGCAAATGCCACAGTCAGCCAGAACGCATGGCTGAAAGTATTGTCAAGCAATATTTTCTGATAGTTTGAAAATCCTACGAAAGTAACATCCTGCACTGTGGTAAATTTACAAAATGAAAGGTAAATTCCCCAGATAAACGGCCATAAAAATCCGATTATAAATGCAGCCAGTGTAGGCACAACGAAAATCGGCCACCACTTTTTGATTGTTTTTCCTACCATGGTAAATCTCTCCTCTTCTTCCCATTCTCTGCTTAGAATCTATAAAAGGGAGACAGGAATCTCTGCCTCCCTTATTTTTTTATTCATTATTCGGAAAGTGCCTTCTCTGTTGCCCAGTTGTCAACAAACGCACTCTTAACATCATCCCAGGAGCCAGATCCTGCTGCATATGCTGTAAGAGCAGATCCAAGAGTATTTTTCCACTCTTCAGATGGCATTGTTGTAAAGTTCCATGATACAGGTGTCAGACCAGCTTCTGTGTACTCTGCATCCTGTTTTACAAATACATTGCTTGGTGCCTCTGCTGTTTTGAAAGGAATTGTGAATCCCATATCTTCAGCCATAGATTTTGTTCCTGCCTCAGAGGTTACACACCAGTTCATGAAATCAAGTGTTGCTTTTACATCAGCTTCAGATGCATTCTTATTTACACACCAGTAATTTTCTGTACCGGTTGCAAGACCTTCGTTTGCATCATCTACACCAAAGTAGATCGGGATCATAGCCAGCTCATCATCTTTGAATGTTTTGGAAAGTTCACCATATTCCCAGGAACCATTCTGATAGAATACTGCTTCACCATTTACAAATTCATTTCTGGAGTCATCTGCTGTTTTTGCAGAAAGCTCAGAACCGTCACAGGTAGAATCTGTAATATAAAGATCAAATACATTCTTGTAGTTATCAAGGTATGTACCTTTAATCGCATCTGTATCATCGATTCCGTCTTCTTTATACTCATAGTAGATTGGAAGGTTTGCAAGATGTGTTTTAAATCTCCAGTCAGAGGATCCGTCCATACCTGCGGAAGTAAATGCTCCCTTAATTCCCAGATCATCTTTTTTGCTCTGGATATCATCAGCAACTTTCTTTAAATCATCGAAGGATTTAATATCGTCCAGAGTATATCCTGCTTTTTCAAGTAAGGTCTTATTTACGATCAGACCATAGGATTCGATTACATATGCGATTCCGTCCACTGCATCTCCATCCTTTAAGCTGTAGGAATCAGATGTCAGCTGTGAGTAAATATCGGAATCTTTCAGATCATAGCAGTAATCTTTCCAGTTTTTCAAACCAACCGGTCCGTTTACCTGGAATAAAGTAGGTGCATCACTCTTTGCCATTTCTGACTGAAGTGTTGTCTCATACTGTCCGGAAGCTGCTGTAACAACAGTTACCTCTGTACCAGTTTCCTCTGTGTATTCTTTTGCCAGGTTCTGCCAGGCTTCATCCTGCTCTGGTTTGAAGTTTAAGTAATAAACCTTTCCGGCGTCATCAGCCATTGCCGGTACTGCCGGGATCATAGTTGCTGCCATAAGTACTGCCATTCCCATTGCTGTTA
This sequence comes from Blautia sp. HCP3S3_C4, assembly GCF_052064095.1. Classification (NCBI taxonomy): domain Bacteria; kingdom Bacillati; phylum Bacillota; class Clostridia; order Lachnospirales; family Lachnospiraceae; genus Blautia; species Blautia sp. HCP3S3_C4. The sequence continues at coordinate 52,826 of NZ_JBQHWF010000019.1, read as the reverse complement.
CTTTCTTCATCTTCATAATCGTTTTCTCTCCTTTTCCTATGATGTTTTCTGTTTCATAACTTGAATATATTGTAAATTTTTCAGCAGGATTTCGCCATGATAAAAAATCAAGAAACATGATAAATTTTTCAGATATTGATTTTTTTATATATACATTTTTTTATATCATAAAAAAGAAGAAAAAAAACAGACCCCGTCAGGTCAATCCTGTCAGAGTCTGTTCTCTCTTTATGCCTTTATGTCTCAGGCTTTGTTAACTGATCCGAATAATTCCATTTTTTCCTTAACAGTAGCTTTGATTGCTTCGAAGCCAGGTGCAAGAAGTTTACGAGGATCGTATCCTTTACCCTGCTGATCTTTTCCTTCTTCGATATATTTACGTGTAGCTGCTGCAAAAGAAAGCTGGCATTCTGTATTAACATTGATCTTGGATACACCAAGGTCGATTGCTTTCTTGATCATGTCTGCCGGGATACCTGTGCCGCCGTGAAGTACCAGTGGCATATCTCCTGTCAGTTTCTGGATAGCATCCAGAGTCTCAAAGCTTAAGCCTTTCCAGTTAGCCGGATATTTTCCATGGATGTTACCGATACCTGCTGCAAGGAAATCAATACCAAGGTCTGCGATCATCTTGCATTCCTGAGGATCTGCACATTCACCCATACCTACAACACCGTCTTCTTCACCGCCGATGGAGCCAACTTCTGCTTCCAGAGACATTCCGTGTTCAGCAACGATCTTAACCAGTTCTTTAGTTTTTGCAACGTTCTCTTCGATCGGATAATGAGATCCATCGAACATAATGGATGAGAATCCTGCTTCCACGCATTTTAAACATCCTTCATAGCTGCCGTGGTCAAGGTGAAGAGCTACAGGAACAGTGATGTTCAGTTCTTCCATCATTCCATTAACCATACCAACAACTGTTTTATAACCGGTCATATATTTACCAGCACCTTCGGATACACCAAGGATTACAGGAGAGTTCAGTTCCTGAGCTGTTAAAAGGATAGCCTTTGTCCACTCAAGGTTGTTGATGTTGAACTGTCCAACTGCATAATGACCAGCTTTTGCTTTTTTCAGCATTTCTGTTGCGCTTACTAACATGATAAATTCCTCCTAATCTGTAACTGCCTTCTGATGCTACAGCTACGATAATCATCTCTTACATATGAAAAATATCCTGATTTATCTCAATAAATTATATTTTCCACATCCAGATAACTGTATATTACCAGATTTCAACAAATTCGTCTAGCGTTTTGCCAAAAAAATGACAACCAAAATCCTCAACCAACCCCTTATAAATTTATACAAAAAAGCACTTGCAATTTTCCAGAATATCCGCTATAATAACAAACGGTTTAAGGATGGATTCCCGAGTGGCCAAAGGGGGCAGACTGTAAATCTGTTAGCAACGCTTTCGAAGGTTCGAATCCTTCTCCATCCATAAAAGGTTCAGGCAAATGCCTGAACCTTTTTTCTTTCTAACAATTCTGATTTTTATGCCAGAGGACCATAACTCCTGTGCCCGGCATTAACACTCGCAATATGCCTGCAGATGCTACAAATTCCTCCTCCTGTTCCGTAAAATTATCTTTATCGGAAACCATAATCCTCTGAAGCTTCACATCCCCCAGCCGGCTGATTCCAGCCTGCCACAATGGAATTTCCACTTCTCTGTCTTCCTGACGGTTATTGATGATCACAATAATCTGTTCCTCTCGTGAAAATCTGGCATAGGCAAGCCCCTGATAATCATTCCATAAAAATGCCAGGGAACCTGTCTTTAATATTTCATACTTTCTGTGGATCCGAATCATCGCTTTGTGGAAATCAATCATCTGATAATCCTCACGCCCCCATGGATAAGAACGTCTGTTATCTGGATCTGTAAACCCGCAAAGCCCTGCTTCATCCCCATAATAGACAGTAGGAGCACCCGGCCAGGTCATCTGTATAGCAACTGCTTCACGCATCACAGCAGTATTTACTCCTTCGGAGGCCGCCTCAGCTCCTGCGTAAGAAATCCTTCCTACTCTGTGATTGGTCCTGGTCAGGAATCTGGAATGATCATGATTGGATAATTCGTTCATTGCGATCTGAAGTGCCGACATATGCAATGCACGCATATGTGTTTTCATAGCACCGATAAACGCATCACTATTTCCATAGAGATCCTCTCTGTACTCATCACTATGTTTCTCCATGCCTGTCAGGAACCAGGTCAAAGGTTCCATAAAAGCATCATAGTTCATAACAGTATCCCATTCATCTCCCTTAAGCCATCCTTCCGGATTTCCATAATGTTCTGCCAGAATAATTGCATTGGGATTTGCTTCTTTTACCGCTTTCCGGAAATCTTTCCAGAACTGATGGTTAAATTCATTGCTGTGTCCCAGATCTGCTGCTACATCCAGTCTCCATCCATCTACATTGTAAGGCGCAGAAACCCATTTCTGTCCTACATGCAAAATATAGTCATAAAGTTCCCTGGAGCCTTCATAATTTAATTTGGGCAGGGTATCATGTGCCCACCATCCATCATAAGTAGGATTATACGGCCACTTGTCAGGATCGTTAAAGGAGAAAAAGTTCCGATAATGGCTGTCTGCGCTGACATAAGCTCCCTTAGGATATCCCTCCTGTTTTTCATAAATCCGCTCTCTGTCCATCCACTTGTTAAAGGATCCACAATGATTAAATACACCATCCAGAATGATCTTCATTCCTCTTCTGTGTATCTCCGCTGTTAATTTTGCAAAAAGTTCATTACTTGCTTCCAGATTCTTTTTATTTGTCACACGTTTGATATATTTCCATGCATGTGAATTATCTCTGTCATCACCACAGAGAACCCCTTCCTCACAGTCTTCCACAATCCGTCCATAATGTGGATCCACATAATCATAATCCTGGCAATCATACTTATGATTACTTGGCGAAACAAAAATAGGATTCAGATAGATCACTTCTACTCCCAGATCCTGAATATAATCCAGCTTATTCATAATTCCCTGAAGATCACCGCCATAAAATTCCCTGACCCCCATTACAGCCGGAATCTTGCTCCAGTTCTCTACCTGTGAGCTAAGTTCTCCAATATAGGCATATTCCCCGGTCACAACATCGTTCGTTGGATCACCATTGAGAAAACGATCCACATAAATCTGATACATGACCGCCCCTTTTGCCCATTTCGGTGTATCAAATCCAGGATAAATTTCAAAGTCCAGCCGCTCCTCACGTTCCATGGAGACTCCCAGATTATTGTAATAGCAGGTTACAGATCCATATCTGATCTCAAAATAATAGCGAAAAATATCCTCTCCTACTGTGATCTGTACTGTATAATAATCAAAACCACTTTCAGTCTCACTATATTCCATCTGTTTACGCAGATTACCGCTTACCAGATAAACAGAATCCACATTGTTTCTCTGGGTCCGGAATTTAATGGTTACTGTATCTCCTGCTTTTGGTTCTGATGGACTTCTGTAATATTCTGTTCCATCTGAAAAAAGTGCCTCTTTATTAAAAACAGGGCGCATGTTTAAGATATACTGCATTTTTCTCCTGATATCTTTCTTTTCATGTTCCATGTCTGCCTGCTCCTCTCTTTTACCATTACATCCGACAGTTTCTTTCCCATCGCACATAATATTTTTAATATTATCATAAGAATTATCTGCATTTTTTATCCTGCAGAAATGTCCACACCAGGGACACTTACTATATTCTATATGAAAATCTCCCCAATGACAATAATCGGATTGCTATAAAAATGGCTTTTATTCAGTTATTCTGCCTAAACCCAGGATCATCAATAAAACCTCTGATTTACATGTTTTCATCAACGAAAAAAAGACAGCGGGATAAAGCTGTCTTTTTTGGAGAAGGTATCTCTTCTTATGGGGTGTAGCAAAAACTATATAATGTATTGGGGGGTTTTTACGATTTATATAGTACCATGGAGCAAGAGAAAAGTGTGCACAAACTTCACAAAATTCGGCACACTTTTTTGGTTGTTTTATATACTTGGGTTTTCTTCCACAGAATTTTCTCTTGTAAAAAGTGCTTCAAATTCATCTCTGTGTACTTTTTCCTTCTCAAGAAGAAGCTTTGCACAGCTGTGGAGCACATCCTCATGTTCCATAATGATCTCTTTCGCACGATCATGGCATTCTGTAATAATACGATGAATTTCTTCATCAATAGACCTGGATACTTCTTCACTGTAGCTTCTGGTGTGTGCCAGATCTCTGCCGATAAACACCTCATCGTCATCGTCTCCGTAGGAGATCAGGCCAATTTTATCAGACATTCCATATTTCATCACCATACTTCTGGCAGTAGCAGTAGCACGCTTAATATCATTGGACGCCCCGGTAGTAACATCACCAAAAATAATCTCCTCTGCCACACGGCCTCCTAACAAAGTCATGATATCCTGTAGCATCTGTCCTTTGGTGTTAAAAATCTCATCGTTATCCGGCAGCGGCATGGTATAACCTGCAGCCCCCATTCCTGTAGGAATAATAGAAATGGTATACACAGGATCCATATCCGGCAGTACATGAAAAAGAATGGCATGACCGGACTCATGGTACGCTGTAATCTTCTTCTCTTTGTCAGATATTACCTTACTCTTTTTCTCCGCACCAATACCTACTTTGATAAATGCACTCTTAATATCAGCCTGAAGAATAAAGCCTCTTTCCTGTCTGGCAGCCTCAATAGCAGCTTCATTCAGCAGGTTTTCCAGATCTGCACCTGTAAATCCTGCCGTTGTCTTTGCAATCTGTCTCAGATCCACATCCTCACCCAGAGGTTTATCCTTGGCATGGACACGTAAAATCTCCTCTCTGCCCTTTACATCCGGACGTCCCACTGCGACCTTACGGTCAAAACGACCCGGCCGCAGGATTGCAGGATCCAGAATATCCACACGGTTGGTAGCAGCCATCACAATGATTCCTTCATTAACACCAAAACCATCCATCTCTACCAGAAGCTGATTCAGCGTCTGCTCTCTCTCATCATGGCCGCCTCCCATTCCTGTACCACGCTGTCTTGCAACCGCATCAATCTCATCAATAAAGATAATGCAGGGGGCATGCTTCTTTCCTTCTTCAAACAGGTCACGCACACGGGAAGCACCTACACCAACAAACATCTCCACAAAATCAGAGCCGGAGATAGAGAAAAACGGAACTCCTGCCTCTCCTGCCACTGCCTTGGCCAAAAGTGTCTTACCTGTTCCGGGAGGTCCCACAAGGATCACACCTTTAGGAATTCTGGCACCTACTTTTGTATATTTCTGAGGAGATTTCAGAAAGTCTACTACTTCTACCAGATCTTCTTTTTCTTCCTCCAGACCTGCTACATTATTAAAGGTTACCTTTTTATCATCCGGAGAGGACATCCTGGCACGGCTTTTACCAAAATTCATCATCTTGGCATTACTTCCACCGCCTCCTGACATCTGCCGGTTCATCATCATGATCAGGAAAATCACCAGTGCTCCTGTAAGAAGTACAGGGAGCAGAGTTGTCAAAAATATGTTATCTCCCGGCACATTCTGCGTTGTAACATCAATATTATATTTATTCAGCAATTCAATTGCCTGGTTCACATCCGTCACATATACTTTTTTCTGACCGGAATCTGTGGTATCTACGATCACTGCACCGGTAGGAACCTCTCTGTTCTGCTGAATCGTTGCATCAACCACTCTGTTGTCTTCAAGAGCCTGTTCCAGCTGTTTCTGCGTATAGCTGCTCTGAGATACCACCTGATTATTTAAATAGAAATAACCAGCAACAAGAGCAACAAGCAGCACCAGATACAGACCAATTCTGCTTGGCTGTTTATTCACTTGATTCTGTCTCCTTTCAGTTTTCCCCCAGTTCCACTACTCCGATAAACGGAAGATTTCTGTATTTCTGCGCATAGTCCAGACCATAGCCTACCACAAACTCATCCGGAATATTAAAGCAGCTGTAATCCACCTTAACATCTCTTACTCTTCGCTCAGGTTTATCAAGCAGAGTGCACAAATGAATGCTTTCCGGCTTTCTCTTTCCAAGAATATCGATCAGATAACTCAGGGTTCTTCCGGAATCAATAATATCCTCTACAATAAGCACATTCTTACCCTCCAATGGCTGATCCAGATCCTTCACAATCTTCACAACTCCGCTGGACTTGGTATCATCTCCATAACTGGAAACAGACATAAAGTCAAGAGTTACCGGAACTGTAATTCTTTTTGCAAGCTCACAGGTAAAGAATACACCGCCTTTAAGGACGCAGATCAAATGTATTTCCTTTCCTGCATAATCTCTGCTGATCTTTGCTGCGATTTCTCTGATACGGGAATCTACTTCCTCTTCACTGAGTAAAACTCTGATTTTCTCACTCATTTTTATTTCCTCCTTGGTATGTTAATGCTAAAACCATCCTGGTACAGGGGGTTATTTTATATCGCTCACTTATCCTGCTTCCTATGATCCAAAGTATTTCATCCTCCACTGCAATGAGAGGAACCTGATTTCTCCTGTCTGCCGGGATCTTTTCATCAATCATACAGCGATTGATCTTTTTTCTGTCTCCTTTGCTGTTGATAACAATATAATCACCGGTTTTCCTGGTCCGGATGCACGGATACTTTATTATTCTATCATAATCCAGCCATTTCGTATACTTTTTTTCTTCAATCTTCTGCCCGTCATACAAAAATACTTCTGTATGGATCCTTCCCAAGGGACCAATTGTATCCCCAGGCACCAAAATCCTCTGCCCTGCAGGCTGATCAGAAGTTTTTTTCTCACAGATATCTTCCGAATATGTTACGTGCAAGTCTACTTCTGTATATCTTCTTTCTGCCTCCATTCCATAAGGAAGATTTATTTTTCTTCCTGTCTGCATATTCCACAGATTGCAAAGCTTCTGATAGTGAACAGAGGTAATATCCTTTCTCTTTCCTGCCAGTTTCTCCATTGCCTGCTGGAGTGCATAAATCTGAAGAATTTCCGGAGTCCCAAAAAATTCTTCTGTAAAACAGTACCTGCCCTCTCTATAAAATTTCTCTGCCAGCTCTGTCCCCCGGGCAGTCAGGTAGTCCTCTGCCTGAGAAAGCCTGAACGCGGTTTCTGCCATATGGGCAGTTGCTTTTGGATTGATCCCTTGCTCCAAAGCCGGTAAAATATGATGCCGTATCCTGTTTCGTGTATATTCATCGCACAGGTTTGTACTGTCCTGTATATGTGGAATCTGATATTTTTCCAGGAAATCAGCAATCTCCCCTCGATTCAGGCACAAAATAGGACGTATGATTTTTTCCGCAGTCGGACGCATAGTGCACAATCCTCTCAAACCGGTTCCCCTGCACAGATTATGAAGCATGGTTTCTGCAAGATCTTCCTGATTATGTGCCAATGCAATACGTACCTTCTGATCTGTATAACTATGGGCAGCTTTCTCAAACGCCTCCCTGCGTACCAGTCTGCCGGTCTCTTCCTCCCCAAGCTTCCACTTTCTGCTTAAAGCAGGAACATCATAATGAAACACATGACAGGGAATTCCCCATTCCTCACAGATCTGCTCTACAAAAGCCCTGTCCCTGTCTGCCTCCTGTCCACGGATCCCATGATGTACATGCACAGCCGCAAGCTTAAAATCCAGCGGCTTCTGCAGTTCTCTCAGGATTGTGAGCATCAGCATGGAGTCACTTCCTCCTGATACACCTGCCAGCACTGTATATCCGGCTTCTGTCATATGATTTTCTTTCATGTAACCAGCAATTCTTTTATACATTTCTTCTGTGACTCCTGTTTTCTCTATTTCTTCCAGATACCGGCCACCAGCACAGTCATATCATCTCTGGCACGGTAGTCACTGTATCCCAACACACGTTCCAGGATTTCCCGCCCCAGCTCCTTCGGTGACTCTTCATGTACATCCAGAATAATTTCCTTCATGGTTTCCTCCTCCTTCTGTACCGGAAGAGCATCCAATACCCCATCTGTCATCATGATCAGATAATCTCCATGATAAAGCTTTCTGGAAGCAGTTTCAAAATCAATCTGCTGAACCAGTCCGGCTGCCAGACTTTCAGAAGTGATCGTTTCTACCCCATGTCCTCTTTTAATAAAAGTAGAAGCTGCTCCAGCCTTCAGAAAGTTGCAGATTCCTGTATACAGATCCACAGCACACATATCTACTGTAGAGAACATTCCTTCCTGTCCTTTAAGTACCAATGCGGAATTTACCATTTTGGCAGCAGTTTCCTGGGAAAAGCCTGATTCCAGAAACTGCTCCAAAAGTTCTACCACAGTCTCGCTTTCCCTGCACGCATCCATACCTGACCCCATTCCGTCTGAGAGGCACATAATAAAACGCCCTCCCTCCTCCTGCCTGCACAGATAATTATCGCCGGAAACCTTCTCTTCTTCTCTTGTCAGAGTTGCTGTACCATATAACATCTGATAACTGACATCCTCAACAAAATGTGCTGTATGATACTCTCCGTTTACAATACATCGGCTTCCGCTGGCAGGTGCCATAGGTTTTTCACAAAGTTCAGACAAAAGCTGTGCAATTTCTGTCATGGAAATACATTGCCCGCTTCTGGCTCTCATAGTGAGAAATATCTGTTTTTTGCTTTTGCGCCTGTCCATCATCCATACCTGACGTAAGATCACATGACGCTTCCGAAGTATTTTCCGAAGCTTCTCCTCAAATTCCGGAGTACATCTTTCCATATCATACAGATCATCAGCCATATGTTCCATAATCCTGGAAACTTCCCCAAGCTGCTGCGCCACTGCCAGCCGGTTCTCAATCATACGGTTGTCCCATATCTGGTTCATTTTCTCCAGCTGAAAATTTTGAAAAACTGTATGGTAATACTGCACGGAACGCCCGCAGAAGCTCATCCAGTCCCCCCGAATCTGTTGGATTTCTTCTTCCTTTCCACTTTCCAGTGCCCGGACCAACAGCTCTGTCTCCTGACACATCTCTTTGCCCCTGCTTTCCCAGCAGATTTCTCTCCGATAGCATCTGGCACACACCTGTTCATTGGTATCTTCTGTAATCTGTCGTATCTGTCCGCTGCTTAAGTAATCCCTGGGATATGGCATACCATAAAAAGTGTCTGCCAGTCTCCGAAAAGAGGCTGCATACTGCTCCACCCTTTCCTTCTGGGGATGACTGTCACACAAAGCGATCATTTCCTGTGTATCCGGTACATTTCCCGCCAAAATAGTTTTTGCCATGTCCCGTATGATCAGTGTTATACTGATCACGAGCATGGCAAGCATCCATTCCTGCATATTCTCCCTCCCCTTATCTGTTACTGTCCTGTTCTCACAGTACCCCCTTCATTCTCCGTCAAAGAAATATTATAAGGATTGGGTTTTAAAATATCTGTCAAATACAGACGAACAAATCTGAAAAGTTTTCGACATATAGGCTCTGCTACTGTTCCTTTTTAAAAACAGTCTCATTATCCTTCGCAAGTCCCAACTTCTCCCGGGCGATTTCCTCCACATACTCATCTGTCTGCATATATTCTTTCAGTTTATCAATATCTTCTGTACGGGCCTGTTCATTCTCTATCTCCTGCTCTATGGTAGCAGCCTTGGCATCATACACTGCCAGACGCTCTCTGAGATTCCGGCTCTCATGTATTAATCCTCCCAGAAGTACCAGAACAACCAGCGCAATAGCAAGCATTCCAAGAGAATTATATCCTATTTTTCTGTTTCTTTTCGTTTTTCGTTTCTTCTTAGAATTACCCAATTTGCCAGCCTTCCTTTTACTACATGTTTATACCAGAAAATTTTACCTCTTCTGACCGGAAATAGCAACCATTTTATTATTTTTTTCCCAATAATTATACAAATATCAAAGAGTATTCCACAAAACTTCACAAAGAAAGGACTGACAGTCAAATGACACAGACCAGCTCCTGCCGCCAAACTCAGAATCATATAAAAGCGGAGATTTCCATCATTATTCCGGCAAGTCCTGGCAAAGATATACAGTGCACTTCCTATCCAGTACAGAATGTCCTGTGCATTTGATATTTTGCGGGAACGAACAGCGTACTTTCTAAATACTTTCAGCAGATCATAGCACAAAAGGAGAACAGCCCCCGTTCCCAACGCCTGAATTACAAGAAATAGTTCATGATGAATAAACATACTCATCTGTTAATGAAATAACCTTCTGAGAAGTGGTTTTTCTCTATTATCTGCATTTTTAGAAAGATAACAGAGATTATCAACTCTTCCCTCCAGATCAATTTCTCCTTTTTCCAGATTCAGGCGCTTCACATGAAGCTGTTCTCCCTTTATCAACAGTTTTCCCGCTTTTGTAAAAAGCAGTATTTCTTTATCATCAAAGGATTTTATATCCTGTACACCGGTCACCGTACCTATCCGGCGATCCCTCAGCTTCAGACTATGGTCAGAAAGATTTCCCCTTTCTTCCAACTTTGTCCTCCGGATTTCTTTTCCTCTTACTTATCAGTAGTTTATGTGCAGAAAACTTTAAATAGAAGTAATTTCAGCTCAAAGATATTTGTACATACTCTCTACATCTTCTTTCTTCACAGTCTCCCTGACCTCCAGAACTTCCACCCGTACATTTTTGCTTCCAAACTGGATTTCAATCACATCTCCTGTTTTGATCTGTACAGATGCCTTTGCAGGTTTGTCATTTACCAGGACTCTGCCTGCATCGCAGGCTTCATTTGCCACAGTACGGCGCTTAATCAGTCGTGAGACCTTCAGATATTTATCTAAACGCATAATTCCTCCTCACAGGTAGTAAAAAAGAGGGAACTTCCGTCCCCCCTGTCGGCTATCGTCAATCAATTATTTCGCGTTAACCATATCCTTTAAAGCTTTTCCGGCTTTGAATTTAGGTGCTTTAGATGCTTCGATCTTCATTGTCTCACCAGTCTGAGGATTTCTTCCCTCTCTAGCAGCTCTTTCACTTACTTCAAATGTACCAAATCCAACTAACTGGATCTTTCCGCCATTTTTCAGTTCTTTAGAAACCACATCAACGAAAGATTTCAGTACGTCTTCTACATCCTTCTTGGATAAATTTGTCTCTTTCGCCATAGCTGCTACTAATTCTGTTTTATTCATGGTGTTTCCTCCTCTAATACTCTCTTTCTTGTTTGTCAGCACCCGCCAGAAGCGACAGCGCTCTATCATTAGTTTATATACCATTTCCCTTATATTGTCAAGGTTTTTCACCACATTCAGCCAATTCTGTATGATCGTTCAGAAAATATTTTTGAAAACAATTCTGTATAAATTTTTCCCATATTTCTTTCTGATTAATCAGGTTTTCAAGCTTTTCCACATTTTTCCCGGAAATCCATACTTTTTTGTGTGAATAGTAATAATTGGCCAGTTTCCAGTATTTTTCAGGATAAGTAAAACGCACCTTCAGATTCTGCCATTCCTGATAAGAAACAGGTCGGATCCTGTGATATTCTGTCAGCATTTCTTTCCCCAATGTCAGATCCCAGCTGTATTTTTCCAGAATTTTTCTCATAAAATGATACAGATCTGCCATCTGAATATCAAAACACCAGTTTCCGAAATTCGTCACTGCTTCCCCCTTTCTCAGCATCAGTACATTATGCTGATTATATGCTCCGTGACAGACAGTTCCCTCCTTCCAGGCTTTTTCCCTGAGACTGTCATAATCCGTTTCTTCCAGCATTTCCAGTGCCAGCTCCCCCCTCTGTAAAAATCCCTCTACGCTGGAAAGAAATTTTTTTTCAAAAACTCCGGAAGCACCTTTCTGACGGATAAACTTGCGTATCTTTCGGATTTCCCGGTTATGCCGTATATATTCCTCCCTCAGCGATCTTGCCCTGTATTCTTCTGCAGGCTCCATTTTCATGACATTATGTAATTTTGCCAGTGTTCCTACACTTTTCAGAATGTCCTCTCTTGATCTGGTACTGCATTCCTGCCCTTCATACCAATGCTGAAGTGTAAACATCTGCTCATCCTTACTCTGACTGATGAGACTGCCCTGGGTATTTTCCAGGAAATAATCTGTATTTATGCCATTTCCCTGAAGGAGAAGCAAAAGCTCCTGCTGTTTTTTCAGTTTTTTTTCCGAACCGTGAAACTCTCTCAGTATCAAAATTCCCTGTTCTGTATAGCAAAGCAGGGCACCCCTTGTCCTTGCAGAACGTTCTGCATTCAGGCCATACTGAGAAAGAGTGCCTAGTCCGTAATCATACAATGACATATCCCCCTCTTTTTTTGTACTTTCTATACATATGCAAAAAAGAATCCTGCTATGCCGGATTCTTTTCCTGATCTTTCCTTATAATTTCCAATAGAATTTCTTTCTGATTTTTCTCCGGATCTTCCAGAACGAGATTTAAAAGTTTTTCCAGTTTTTCCCCAATCTCTCTGCCGGGTCTGTAACCATTCTCTATTAAATCTCTGCCTGTAACTGCCAGTGTCTTCAATGATACGCACTGTTTTTCCTCTATAATCTGTCTGTATGCATCCCTTACACTGTCCAGACGTGCCTGTTTTTCACTTCTCCTATACAGACTCTGAGCAAGCATATCTGCCTGCTGTACTTCAAGATACAGGGGAAAAAGATCCTCACCGATCCTGTTAACAGCACGGCGGACAGATTTGAGTGTTCCCTCCGGTCTGTCATCATGCCATTTCACCAGACGGGTTACCTTACGAATGGTATCATTGTCAAACTTCAGTCTGCGAAGAATCTGGCCTGCCATTTTTTCCCCTGCATTTCCATGGGTTTTGAAATGATCTCTTCCATTCTCATCGATCTTTCTTACTGCCGGTTTCCCAATGTCATGAAGAAGCATGGTAATACGAAGAACCCTGTCTGCCCGCACATAGCAGAGGCTGTGCAGAATATGCTCCCCTACTGTATAACAATGATGGGGAGTATTCTGAGGTGTCTCCATACAGGCATCAAATTCCGGAAGAAATTCTGCAGTAATGCCGGCTTCATAAGCTGTTCTGAGATAATCCGGATGAGGAGACATCAGAAGCTTCACTAATTCCACCTGGATTCGCTCTGCACTCACATGTTTCAGATTGGGTGCCAGCACCTTCAGCGCCTTGCGTGTTTCCTCTTCGATGGAGAATCCAAGCTGGGCACTGAACCGCACAGCACGCATAATGCGAAGTGCATCTTCTGTAAAACGTTCCAGCGGATTTCCCACACAGCGGATAATCTTTCTGTCAATATCTTCCAGCCCGCCAAAAAGGTCAACCAATCCGCCGGAAGGATTATACGCCATGGCATTGATGGTAAAATCACGGCGCTTCAGGTCCTCTTCAAGGCTTGCTGTAAAGGTTACCTCTTTCGGATGTCTGCCATCCTCATATTCGCCATCCACCCGATAAGTTGTAACTTCATAGCCTTCTTTCTCCATAAGGACAGTCACGGTTCCGTGCTGCAGACCTGTATCCACTGTTCTGTGAAACAGTTCCTTAACCTGCTCAGGCTTCGCAGATGTAGTAATATCCCAGTCGTCCGGTTTTCGTCCCAGGATAGAATCGCGGACACATCCGCCTACTACATAAGCCTCATATCCTGCATTTTCCAGTATATGCAAAATTGTTTCCGCGTTTTTTGGTATTTCCAGAATCATATGACCATCCTTACCCTTTTTCTATTCATGATTAATTCTAAAAACCGGCATCCAGATATTATTTCTGCTGCCGGTTTTCTTTATTGCCTTACTGATTAGTATGCTCTACCCCAGTAAACCATCTTCTTAGCCGGTTTTCCACAGCATACACAGACATCACTTAAATGTTCCTGCTCAAATGGCATACATCTGGATGTAGCCTGAACATCCTCTTTGATCTTATCTTCACATGCACGGTCACCGCACCACATAGCTTTTACAAAGCCTGGTTTATTAACAATTGTGTCCTTAAATGTCTCATAATCTGTAGCAACATAAGTATGAGCCTCTCTGTGAGCACGTGCACGTTCCAGCATATCCTTCTGGATAGTTTCCAGGATTTTCTGCACCTTCTCCACAAGCTCATCAAATGTAACTGTATATTTTTCTCTTGTATCACGACGGCAGATGACAGCCTGTCCATTCTCGATATCCTTGGGGCCACACTCAATACGGATCGGAATACCGCGCATTTCCTGCTCTGCGAACTTGAATCCCGGACTCTTATCTGTATCATCTACTTTTACGCGGACTCCTGCTGCCTTTAATGCTGCAAACATCTCGTCAGCCTTCTCCAGAACACCTTCTTTTCTCTGCTGGATTGGAATGATCACTGCCTGTGTAGGAGCGATTCTCGGAGGCAGCACCAGACCACTGTTGTCACCGTGTACCATGATGATGGCACCGATCATACGTGTTGTCATTCCCCAGGATGTCTGATGTACATACTGAAGTTTGTTTTCTTTATCTGTATACTGGATGCCGAATGCTCTAGCAAATCCGTCACCAAAGTTATGGCTTGTACCGGACTGAAGAGCTTTTCCATCATGCATCAGGGATTCAATTGTATAAGTAGCTTCTGCACCGGAGAATTTCTCCTTGTCTGTTTTCTGTCCCTTTACAACAGGGATTGCAAGAACTTCCTCGCAGAAGTCTGCATACAGGTTCAGCATCTGGATAGTACGCTCTTCTGCTTCCTCAGCTGTTGCATGAGCTGTATGACCTTCCTGCCATAAAAATTCACGGGAACGAAGGAACGGACGTGTTGTCTTTTCCCAGCGCACTACAGAACACCACTGATTGTATACCTTCGGCAGATCTCTGTGGGACTGGATCTCTTTTGCATAGAAATCGCAGAATAATGTCTCTGATGTGGGACGTACACACAGACGCTCCTGCAGCGGATCCAGACCACCGTGGGTTACCCATGCAACCTCAGGTGCAAATCCTTCTACATGATCTTTCTCTTTCTGAAGAAGAGATTCCGGGATAAAGATTGGCATATACACATTCTGTACGCCTGTTTCTTTAAATCTTCTGTCCAGTTCATGCTGGATATTCTCCCAGATCGCATATCCTGCAGGTTTGATCGCCATGCAGCCTTTCACGCTGGTATAACCGCAGAGTTCAGCTTTCTTTACAACGTCGGTATACCACTGGGCGAAATCCTCTTCCATGGATGTGATGGCTTCTACCATTTTCTTGTTGTTTGCCATGATTGTTTCTCCTTTTTTGTGATTGTTTGTTTCAACTCACAGTCAGTAATAACTGTATTTTGTGGCATCAGAATGTAAGTACTCCACTTCTTTTTTCCATTCACAGATAAAAAAGAAGCCTTACATCCCTCACAAGGGACCGAAAGGCTTCGGCGGTACCACCCTAATTAACACTGTGCCCAAATGCCTGCACACTGTTCGCTCTTCTTCCGATAACGCAGGAAAAACGCCGTACTTCAATTGCACGGGGCTCCGAGGCCGGTTCCATAATTTGCGCACAGAATCTTCACACCATACAGATTCCTCTCTGGGATTGCTCCTTATGTACTATTCTCTTCATCGCCATAGATATTTCGCATTTGGTTTTATTTTATGCGAAATCTCAGGATGTGTCAAGGGTGAAAATCCTAACGTTATACCTCTATTGTAATTTTTCTGCCTGTACGGTTATATTTATAATAACGCACTCCCGCAGCATCCAGCATTCTCTTGGACGCGATCACTGCCGGAGTATGGGCATATTTATCACAGTCATAAACAATTGTCTTAATCCCTGCCTGTATAATAGCCTTGGCACATTCATTACAGGGAAAAAGAGACACATAGAGCTTTGCCCCTTCCAGACTTCCACCCCTGTAATTCAGGATTGCATTCAGCTCACTGTGGGTCACATAAAAATATTTTGTATGAAGGCTATCCCCTTCTCTTGCCCACGGAAACTCATCATCCGAACACCCTTTTGGCAATCCGTTATATCCCATAGACAAAATTTTATTATCTTCACTTACAATACAGGCCCCTACCTGAGAATTAGGATCCTTAGAACGCATTCCTGACATCATGGCAACTCCCATAAAGTATTCATCCCATGATAAGTAATCTGTACGTTTATGATTCATATCCATTGCTCAAACCTCCCTGGTCAGGCAGCTATTCGCAGTCCACTTTATTCTGTCTCTATCTGATTGATTCTTCTGATGTGCCTTTCATCATTGGAGAATGGAGTATTTAAGAAGGTCTCAACAATTTTCACAGCCAGTCCAGGACCTACAACTCTTCCTCCAAGAACAAGAATATTGGCATCATTGTGAAGTCTCGTTGCTTCCGCAGTAAAGCAGTCTGTACAGACAGCTGCCCTGATTCCCCTGATCTTATTTGCTGTAATAGAAATTCCGATACCTGTTCCACAGATCAGTATTCCCTTTTCACATTCTCCATCAAGAATGGCATGAGCAACCTTCTTTGCATATACCGGATAGTCTACGGAAGCCAGGCTGTCACAGCCATAATCTTTATACTCGATTCCCTTCTCATCCAGATATTTTTTAATCTCCAGTTTTAATTCATATCCTCCGTGATCACATCCTAAAGCTAACATACCTTTTCCTCCTGAAATTCATATTATTTCTTACTTATCCCCCTGGATAATTTTATGTCCCGCAGCCTTCAGCAAACGGTTCATGATTGCCTGTCCCATTCTTGGCGTATAAAAGGCCTCTGAATATATGGATCTGACCGCACTCTGATCAAATTCACGAAGCACTTCATACAAATGGTGCGCAATTGTTTCCTCTTCTCTTCTGCTTCCGATGCTCACTACCAGGCCTTCCTGGTATCTGTCCTTCGTCTCATCCGTTGCAATAATGCCCACCAGCTCACCATGAGCTTTGGCTTCTGCAGCCAGTTCATTGATTTTTTTTACCACTGCCTCCTGACTGCCTTCTACAATAGCCAGATCTGCCTTTGGTGCATAATGGCGATACTTCATTCCAGGTGCCTTCGGACGAACCTTACTGTCAGATGCGATCAATCCTTTATCCATCCGGACATCGCCAAGAGTCTTCTGCAGCATCTCCAGTGAAATATACCCCGGGCGTAAAACAACCGGCACATCTTCTGTAAAATCAACGATTGTTGACTCAAGTCCGATTCCAACCTGACCTCCGTCAATAATCATATCAATTTCCTCACCCAGATCCTCTATCACATGCTGTGCAGTGGTAGGGCTTGGTCTGCCCGAAGTATTTGCACTGGGGGCAGCTACATAACCTCCTGCTGCTTTGATCATTTCCTGGGCAATCCTGTCACTGGGAAAACGGACAGCCACACTGTCCAGGCCGCCAGTAGTCTCCTTTGGCACCAGATCTGACTTTGAGAGTATCATAGTCAAAGGTCCCGGCCAGTATTTCTCAGCCAATATTCTGGCTTTCTCCGGTATCTCCCCTACGATGGGTGCCAGCTTATCAAACTCTGCAATGTGCACGATCAGCGGATTATCCGAAGGTCTTCCTTTTGCAGCATATATTTTCATGGATGCGTCTGGATTCAGTGCATCTCCTCCAAGTCCGTAGACCGTTTCTGTGGGAAATGCAACCAGACCGCCTTTTTTCAATATTTCTCCGGCACGACATATTGCATCCAGATCAAGATGCTCTGCTGTCATGGATACGACTTCTGCTTTCATTGTCCTTCTGCCTTCTTTTTTCATTAGATTTGATATTTATATCACAAATATTGTACACGATTTTTATGGTTTCGTCTATGAAAAGATATTCTGACGTTACACTCTAACATTACATCCTAGTTCACCTTCAGAATATATGTGTCAGAATTTTCGGACTGGAATACCTTTTTTCCCAATCCTGCCAATATCTCCTCATTCAGATTTGTTCCATATTTCTCTCTTTCACAGGAACCAACAAAAATATAGGAAATATCATATTTATCCAGAAGTTCTTTCACCAGTTCCTTATCTGAAGAGGTATAGATTGTCTCAATCTCGGTCCTCTTGGTATTCAGATCATCTGTATCATTCCGCCACAGCCATTCATGAACATACCATCCCAGTACAGTGGGAAGCCCTGTCATTGCAGAAACTCTGTTATCATAGTCTTTATAACTCTCCCCTGGTGCCTCAAGAACCACCGCCGTTCCCTTCACATTGTTTTTCAGCCATCTGATCGCAGAAGCATCCCCCTGTACTCCGTTTTCCAAAAACGAAACTGCATTCAGTCCTTTATACCCTGAAACCTCCCACACATTTCCAAACCAGGAAGTTACACTTTTTCCGAAATATCCAAAGGTCCAGCACAAAAGCACCAGTCCAATCACAGAAAAAATCTTAAACACTTTTTTCCGTGCCAGAGCCAGCATCCGTACAATCCCATATCCCATAGTCATGGCAAAAAGAATATAAGCCTGGTAAGTAAGTTTAAACATAGTATTGGCTCTGGCATTTCCATTTTCATAAATGTCCCTTACATAGACCAGTTCCGGTATCAGAATCAATCCCATGGCACACAGCCCCATGATCACTGCAAATAAATCCGGCAGTGCTATTGCCCGCATCAGGCGATATACTCCCCTGTTTCTGCCGTCACAAAGTTTCTCCCACAGAATACATATGATCAGCAATACTGTAAGAAATAGGGGAAGTCCCCATAAGATCAGCAGCTGATGAATCAGGGAATGATGGGTTGCAATTCCTACCCCCTGGAACATGGTCTGGAATTTCATAGTAAAGGGAAGGATCACCACATAAGAAACCACAATCATCTCAACCGCCTGTACAATGGTAACAGTCAGGACTTTTTTCACCTTTCCTTCAAACTGAATAATATTGGTAAACAGGATCACTCCCCCTGCAACTACAAAATAAATGATAAAATCCCAATAATTTGTAAAATGGAACATTCCGATCAGTACACATACCAGCAAAATATGAGGAATAAAAAGCTGCCTTATCCAAAATTGCTTTCGGCTGATTTTCTCTATGACTGCTTTCCTGCTGCGGACATGTTTCATCCATGCATACAAAATTCCCACCAGCAGTAACACGAACATAATATTCACCACATGAGCATGGAGATCCCCCAGCACAAAAGAATAGCAGGGAAATTCATGGATGGTTTTGTCCTGTTCATTGACCGGATTATAACCGATATATCGGGTAGCATCCGGAAACCAGTAGCTGTCCGGTGTTTCTCCCTGAAGCTTCTGGATCCATGGTATTATTTTACAGTACACCACATAATGCATATTTCCGGCTATGGATACAGATAATCCTGCCAGAACTCCGGCCAAAGTGGGGATACATCGTTTTTTCCCTGTAAGCCTGTCCTTTAATCCATCAACAGTCATCTGATATACCAGCGAAAACGGAAGGGTAAATGCAAAAGCCGCCACAAAGGTCCGCATAAGATTATAAGTCAATTCCACCTTACTTCCCGTAAGCTTGGTAAGAAAAACAGCAAAATACTGACCTCCATAATAATAATTGATGGTTCCCTCAGAATACCAGAGATCTCTTGCCGGAAGAGTAGAACTGCGCATCATAGCCTCCATAAAGCCATAATCCATAAATTTCTCAGTTCCGTGAGCCTCCGGCCGGAATCCTGCTACATAAGTCCACAAAAGAAAGAATATAAAAAACAGAATTTCCTCTCTGAAAATCAAGGTTCCTCTGCCAGCCGGCAGACAATCTACTCCTTTTTTCATCTGATAAAAATACAGAAGAATGCACAAAATCCCGCACACTACAGATACGCCAATACAGGAAACGGTAGTAAACGGAAGCAGCTTCACAGCTACCAACAGCCAGGTAAGAAATCCGGTAACTGCAATAGAAAGAATCTTTGAAAAAATCCAACCCTTATCCTCAAATCCAGCAAAAAGTTTTCCTGTCACAGGCATAGCCAGCATTCCCATGAGAAAAGCCAGCATCCACCAGGTCCAGAAAGTCCACACATCACCCTTCAGTAAATACGCTGACAGTCCAGCCAGAGCTGCTGCCAGAAACACTCTGGGTACCACTTGTTTCATCTGTGTCTTCCTCCTCATTCTTAGTGTCACACTTATTCATCATCAATTGTTTTATATATCCGGATTCTTCTATCCTCTGTCTCGTAGACCTTCTCGAAGGTTTGGGAGATCAAAGCTTCCTGACATTCTTTCTGTTCGAATTCCGATCCTTCCTCAAAAAGAATATACGTAATTTTTTCCTCTTTCACCACAGATCTCAACACACTCTCATCTGTAGCTGTATAAATTTCCACTGCCCTGTCAGCTCTGTAATTGGTATCGTATCCCGCTGACCAGGCATAATAAGGCCAGCCACAGTAAAGCATCACTCCTGACATAGTCACTTCATTCATACTGTATTCCGGAGTAAGCAAAAGATCCTGTTTTCCAAGATGATCTGTCAGCCACCGGGTCAGATCACTGTTCATATTCACAGTCACCCTGTGTCCTGTTCCGTTTCCCTTTAGAATAATAACAAAATCATAGATTCCTGTAGCAGTCAGGCAGACAGCTAAAAGAACTGCCAGAAGCTTTTTCCACAACTTTTTACCCCAGAGACTACAGATTGCCCATGCCCAGAAAACGCTCAGAAATCCATATGCGATCACAATATATTTGTGGTTTACATTGATATCCGGTGTCATCAGCAGAACAAAAGCAAAGATTACCGGAAACAGAAAACCTGTAAGCATTGCTTTTTCTCTTCTTTTCATAAAGAATACCAGCAGGATCAGTCCCAGGAAAAAGATACCTCCCATCCAGAACAGATACTTCACCACTCCCCAGAAGTTTTTTTCCTCAGCCAGAAAACCCAGATAAAGTCTAGTATCCATGGCACTTCCCCGGATAAATATTTTTGTCTGGAGAAAAGAAAAGAATACTGCAGTACCTGCAGTAACCGCATAATCAACCTTTCCATCGGAGAAAATGGCAAATCCCAGTAAAATCAGTAATCCGCCAATCACCGCCGCTCCATTCCAGAACGCACTCAGCCCAAGCAGCAATCCCATAATTAAAGCCTTCTCCAGATTTCTGCTCTTCCAGGCCTGTAAAGACAAAATACGCTGTATAAACCATGAAAAACCTTTTTCCTTATGAGAGGTTCCTGCTTCCAGCCAGTCCAGAAAAACATATATTACCAGAGTTACGATCAAAAGTCCAAATGCCAGGTGTCTCTGGTTCAGATACACATTAAAATTCCATAAACCCCAGTTTTCGTTTACAGTATAACCGATAAATGACGTATTCTCCTGCAAAGCCGCCAGCAGATCCCCTGTCTGAAGATGTTCCCACACATATCTGAAAAAAGCAGCTCCGCTTCTGAAAAAAAACAGAATGACAGTTACCGCTCCACAGCAAAACCGTCCGGTAATCCGAACAGCCAGCTGACTCAGCAGCATAAGAAAACCAAGAAGAGATCCAATGCTGACAATATTATAGGCAAAATCCAGTCTGAGCCCCAGATACTCCAGATTTCCAGCCAGGAACTGAAACATAAAATGATATTTTACATCTGCCCCTCCATAATGGGGATACTGGGTGGGAAAATTATTTCCCAGAGAAAAAGATCTCATCATAGCTGTGTGTGGTGCATAATCTCCATAAACTGTCAGCCCCGAGTACAGTACTCCGTCCCTGATATAAAATACATAAAACATCATGTACGTAATAAAAACCAGCAATAATCCATATAAAATCAATTCTTTTCTGAAACGGCTCTTATCTTCCCATAACCTTCCTGCCAGAAAGGGATAATTTTTTTTCTTTTTGATCATCAGAATCACTGCCAGTATCACTGTCCCACTGACAAGCACGATCACATTTCCATATAGCAGTGGATCTTGAACACCCCCCACTACACTGAAAAACCAGGCTACAATATAAACACTCCATGTCAGCAGTAAAATTCCTGTGCCAAAAGCTGCCGGAAGCTTAAGCCAGATCCTGTTTACTGATATCTTTTGTTCTTCTTTTTCAATAAGAAAGGCTGATGCCTCATAACCCAGCAGCATCGCCAAAATCAGGTATATTATTCCAAGCATAATGCCTTCTGTCATCCTTTCCTGTCTCTTTTCCAATCTCAAAAAACTCAAATAATAGCAATTACTCTCTTTGCCAGTACATCGTTTCGTAAAGAACTATACCAATCGGATTCACAGACAAGCGAGTGGTATAGCTATTTCGAAAAAGATATACTAGCTCTATCAGTATAACAAAAACAAATACACTTTAAAAGTAACTTCACATAAAAGAAACATTTAAGTGCTTTTAAGGTATTTATCAATTCCCAGTGCCACTGCATAAGCAACCTTCTGCTGATATTCAGATGTCTGCAGCAGCTCTGCTTCCTCTGGATTGGTCAAAAAGCCACATTCTACAATATTCAAGACACTTTCACTTCGTTTCAGAAGATAATAGGTACGGTTTCCCTTTGGAGCCCTGGGTCTTGTCACATCCAGACAGGTATTTAACGCATCCTGAATATAACCGGCCAGTTCCTTTCCCTGTATGGAATCCTCATAATAGAACACCTGGGGACCGTATACCTCAGGATCCTGATAGCTGTTCTGATGAATACTTACACATAAAAGAGGCTTGTATTTTCCAATCAGTGCAATTCGCCTCTGAAGATCCTGGACTTTCTGATTTTTACAGTCCTTGTCATACAATCCCTTATCTTCCTTCCTGGTCATTATCACATAATATCCCTTTTCCTCAAGAACTTTTTTCAGCCTATTAGCGATTTCCAGATTGATTTCCTTTTCTTTTAATCCCCCAACCCCTATCATCCCGGGATCAGTTCCACCATGACCTGCATCTACCAATATCATTTTTCCGGGATCCCGGTTATGGTTTTTTCCGGACACCAGAGCAGCCTCCCGAGCCAGTATATAAACACCGATCAGAAACAAACAGATTAATACAAGCTTTGTCCCTCGCTTTTCCAAAAAATAAAATACCCCCTGCCATATTCACCTTAATATATGCCAGAGAGTATTTTACACATTCCTGTTTTTCCTTTGTATTATTTATTTACTGCAAATTATCTGTGATCACCTGCCAGATACCGCTATTCTCAAATCCCAGCTTCCATGCAGCCACACCGGCCAGCTTATACTTAGATGCCAGTTTTACCTTGGCAGCAATAGACTCTGCATCCTCCAGCCATATCTGATAGGTGGAATTATCCTCCTCATAGGTTCCGTAATTCTGAGAAGTATTCTTATCCCAGTAAGTTTCCACATTTTTCTCAGAGATCACCTGCTGAGCCTGATCCATGCCAATTGCCTCACTTGTAACAGCTCCACCTGTTGTTTTCCACAATCTTGTATAGAAGGGAACTGCGTTGATCACACGGTCTGCCGGTACTTCTTCCAGTGTATCCTGAATTCCCTGTTCTACCCATGGCAGTGATGCAACTGATCCTGCGTCAGACCCTGAATAATGCTCATCATACCCCATAATAATCACATAATCCACAACTCTTCCCTGCTCAGCCCGGTCATAATGGCTGGTGAAATCCTCAGGAACAGGATTATCCACGGAAAGTACCAGATTATTTTTATGGCATTCAACAGACAGTTCTCTCAGAAATTCCAGGAAATGAATTCCCACATCCTCACTGAGTGACTCAAAATCCACATTAATGCCATCCAGTCCCACATTAACTGCAGCCTGTATCAGCTGAGTAATGAGATTCTGTCTGGATGCTGTATTTGACAGAGTTTCCATAGTACTTACATCCTGAGTAAAGTTGTCGATCAGTCCCCATACCTTCAGGCCTTTTTCATGTGCTTTGGCAACATAATCTGCACTTGCAATATTGGAAATATTACCTGCTGTATCCGTCAGACAGAACCAGGTTGGTGAGATCACATTCACCCCTGTCATATTTGCAATGGCATCTTCCAGATATGCATTGGCATCTGTGGAAGTAACCTGATGCCATACCATATTCACAGGATCATCCATGGTAATATAAGTATATTCTTCACCCTGGAAATTGCGTTCAAAAGTAGTTTCTTCCACTTTTCCTACTTTCTTTTTCTCCACATATCCAATGTATCCGTCATCTGTAGCAACCTGATCCCAATCCTCAAGTTCCTCCAGCAGACGGAGCTTTGTTCCTTTTTTCACTTCTGTAAGAATACTGGATTTAATTCCGCCCCGATAACGAACTGCTATATTTTTCTCTGCTTTTACAGTTTTGATCTTATCAAACTGATACTGGATCGCAACCCGGTAAGGATCTTTATATATATATGCATCAATATCTGTATACTGCTGTACATATGACAGATTCAGATACACCCTATCGTCCTTTAACCATACCTGGTCACCTGCTTCTGATGCAGCTGCTGCGGTAATTACTTCTGATGGTGTTGCATACAGGATCTGCTTATTGGCAGCATCCCAGTAATATCTCTGATTCAAATATGTATTCACTACATCAAGAGGAAGATAAACTCTCTCCCCTGCTACCAACGCCTTCTCATCCAGGAGCTCTGTTCCCAGAACCAATGCCGCTTCTCCATCCCCCAGTTCTCCGTAATATTCATTCAGATCCATTTTCTCTTTTGTAGGGATACGTTTCATGATCACATGACTCAAAAGCCCGATCATTGCTACCAGAAAAATCAGGACAATCACTGCAATTGCGGGTTTTATTTTCTTATTCATGACTTTTTTCCTTTCGGTATAATTACTGATTACTATAGCATTATATCATATTTTATTACAAATGCATTACAAAAATCAACTTTTCATAATTTTTTAAGATTTACCTGAAATTTCCATTTAAATCATACTATCATGGGATATTTCAAATAAACAGGCTGCCCGGAGGCATTATGAACATCGAGGAAATATTCTGTATATTTCGGACAGCCTGTTTTTTTTACCTGGCACAGAGGCTTATGGCTCACCAGTTTTATCTTCTGTTATTTTTCTTCGACAAAATCGAAGTTGACACGAGCAATCTGTCCTTTTTCATCTGAAATGTAATCCCGCATGTAACCACCATTTTCTGCAATCTGACAGGCTTTTGCAATGTTTTTAGGAGTACTTGGATATCCGTCAAGATATAAAGATATTCCCTGAGACTGATACCTTTTTAACTCCTGTTCCAGCGGCTTACGCAGGTTTTGTTTCCTGGCCCGTGATATATTTTCCGTATTCTGTCCTCCTTTCCTGTATTAGTCAGGCAGTTAAGAATCGAAGGGCTGCTGCCTGCCATGACCTACCACACCCTCTCTGGTCTGATAAGGTCAGATAATAGAAAGCACCACTACTGGTTTCCGGAAAAAACAAAATACTCTGCAAACTCCAATTTATTTTCATGGGAATTCATCTGAGCACTGCCACAGCAAGAACGCTGCAGGATAAAAGGGCAGTGAAGCTTAATGAATATTATAATATTGATATAGGTTACTCTCAGGCTGCATATTTATGGATTACAGACAGATTGTTTTCTCCTGTTTTTCATTATACAGCATTTACAATTATACGCAATGCTTTTCATCAATTTGTTTAATTTTTTCGATTTTGTTCCCAAATTTTTTATAATTAGGCAAATGACTTGCCTTTACATTTTACAGTTTCATGTTATATAATATACTGTATATAAGTAGCTATTCAACAGTATAAACTGTACAGATAGTGAACAGCAGCTATATCTTAGCTGCTTACCAGGGCATTGTAAGTCATTATATGTTGCTGCGTACAGAGTGAACAGTAACCATCATACTATATAAAAACAGAATAGGATGTGATATGACATGAAAATAGAAAAAATAAATGATAATCAGATACGCTGTACCTTAACCAGAGAAGATCTGGAAAGTCATCAGATCCGTATCAGCGAACTTGCTTATGGAACAGACAAAGCCAAAAAGCTTTTTCGGGACATGATGCAGCAGGCACAGATTCAATTCGGATTTGAAGCAGATAACATTCCTCTGATGATCGAGGCTATTCCAGTAAGTACAGAAAGTATTATCCTGATCATTACCAAAGTGGAGGATCCCGAGGAACTGGATACACGTTTTTCCAAATTTTCTCCTTTTAAGGGACGAGAATCTGCTGATACTGTCCAGCTAGACGGTGCCGACAATATTATCGATATATTTCAAAAGCTTTGTGAAGCAAAAGTCAGAAATTCTGCAAAAAAATCCAGTACAGCCGATACTACAGAGCCTGTAAAAGGCAAAGAAGATCTCCCGGAGAATGCAGCTGTTAATCTGATCCGCCTTTATGAATTTGATGATCTGGATGATGTGATTGCTGCAGCACGTGGACTGAACGGTTATTTCACAGGAAGCAATACCTTATACAAGGATCCTTCTGATGATATTTACAAACTGGTCATCCATCAGTCATCATGCTCCCCTGAAGAATTCAATAAAATCTGCAATATTCTTACGGAATATGGCAGCGGCCGGGCTTTCACCTCATCAGGCGAAGCTTACCTTGCAGAACACGGAGAGATTATTTCTTCCTCTGCGCTTCTGCAATTGTCACAATTATAATATGACTTACCAACCCGCTCATAAATCAACATTACAAAAGAGGAGAACTCACCGGAAATATATGAGTTCTCCTCTTTTATTTGTTTTTCCTATTATTTTCTGAAATTATTCTCCAAGAAAATCATTGATCTGCTGAACCAGAACATCTACATCCATACCATGAACCATAGCTGCCTCTTCCAAAGATTCCATCTGAGATGACGGGCATCCGATGCAATGCATTCCTGCTCTCATAAGGATTGCTGCGATATTAGGATCTATCTGCAGAAGCTGTCCAATCAGCATATTTTTAGTAACTTTAGCCATTATATGTTTCCTCCTTGTCTGTATCAGAAATACGGGCATTTCTACACGGTAGTATTATAATGTTACTGTTCATTTTATGCCCAGTAACATTATAATACTAATTTTATCAAGAATCAACAAATATATTTATAACCATGTATCAAATTTTATACTTGTAATCCATGAACTTATATATTAAAATAGGACTAGAACCCAGAAGGGTACTAAAACACTGTTACATATTTACAATTAAGGAGGATTATAACTATGGCATATGTAATTTCAGACGAATGTGTAAGCTGCGGAACATGTGAAAGCGAATGTCCAGCAGAAGCTATCTCTCAGGGAGATGAGCATTATGTAATCGATGCTGATGCATGCTTAGACTGTGGCACATGCGCAGACGCTTGCCCAACAGAAGCTATTCATCCAGCAGAATAATATCAGTATTACTGTATTGCAGTAATTTGACCAAAACAAAAATTGCCGTTCTTCAGTCATCTGACTGAGGACGGCAATTTTTTATTATGCTGTTCTGTTTTTTTTTCTGGGCTTTTTCTCCCGGGCTGCTGCCGCTTCTTTTCTTGCAAGCTGTCTGTTTCGTATGGCTTCATCCAGATTGCGGCACTGTATTTCTCCCTCTCTCTTCATCCGGAGTTCCTGATTGATCAGCCTCTCCATGATTTTCTGAAATTCAAGAATCCTGTTGTCCCTTTCCTGTGAAGTTTCCAGAAGCTTTACCTTACTGTTTCCGTCTCCCGGCTCAGTACAGGCAATTTTCGGAAGCAGTTCTTTGATTGCTCGAAGTGCCAGTCCTCTTTTCTTAAGTTCCTTTATATTAGCCAGAAGAGTAATATCATATCCTGTGTAGTAACGATGTCCCTGTGCATTTCTGCTGATACGCAGCTGCAGTTCCTCCTCCCAGTATCTGAGAACAGAAGTTCTCACTCCCAGGATTTCCGCCGCCTGAGTCACAGTATATTTCTGTTCCAATGCTATCCCTCCTGTCCGATGCATATTTTATTATAAAAATATCCCGAACAGATTGCAAGGAAATTTCATTGACAGGATTTTTCAAAATATTACTGTTCACCTGGCTTTCTACTTTTTCATATTTACAAACTGAGTATATCTTGGCAGCCATACCAGCTCCACAGTTCCAATGGGACCGTTTCTCTGTTTTGCAATAATAATCTCCGCAATATCCTTCTTTTCGGTATCCTTGTGATAATAGTCATCTCGGTAAATAAACATTACCACATCGGCATCCTGCTCAATGGCTCCGGATTCTCGGAGATCAGAAAGCATTGGTCTGTGATCAGGACGCTGTTCCACTGCACGGCTTAGCTGAGACAGTGCGATCACCGGCACATCCAGTTCCCTTGCCAACGCTTTGAGAGAACGGGAAATATCTGAAATTTCCTGCTGTCTCGAATCACTCTTTCCACTGCCGCTCATCAGCTGAAGATAATCAATCATAATAATTCCAAGATTATGTTCCAGTTTATATTTACGACACTTGGATCGCATCTCTGCAATGGAAATACCCGGTGTATCATCAATGATCAGATTGGATTTACCTATAATATCTGCACCTTCCACCAGCTTTGTCCAGTCTTCGTCTTTCAGATTACCGGTACGCATATTCTGGGAATCCACATGGGATTCCATAGCAAGAAGTCGGTTAACCAGCTGTTCCTTGGACATTTCCAGACTGAAGATTGCCACTGTCACATCCTTACGGAATGCCATATACTGAGCAATATTCAGAACAAAAGCCGTCTTTCCCATAGAAGGACGAGCTGCAATAAGCACCAGATCCGAAGCATGCATGCCCGACGTTTTATAGTCCAGATCCACAAAGCCTGTAGGGATTCCGGTGACAGATCCCTTAAGCTTGGAAGCTTTCTCAATGTTATTGATAGCATTAAGCACAACCTGCTGGATTGGCACATATTCCTCACTGTTTCTCTGCTGCAGAATATGGAACAGTTTCTTTTCCGCCTCTTCCAGGATCACCTCTGTACTCTCTTTCTCAAGATAACAGGTATTGGCAATCTCTTCGTTCGCCTTGATCAGGCGTCGAAGGACCGCTTTCTGGCTTACAATTTCTGCATAATCCTTTACCAGTACTGAGGTTACCTCTTCGGTAAACAGATCCTTCATATACTCCATACTGGTAATGTCAGGCGGTAATTCTTTTTCTTTCAGACGATTCTGAAGAATAACAGGGTCTACTGTTTTCCCCTCATTGCAAAGCTCCACCATGGCATCAAAAATAATACCATACTGCTTCTGATAAAAATCATCGCTGGTAAGCATCTCGGAGGCCTTCAGGATCGCGTCTCTGTCCAAAAGCATAGATGCGATCACCGAACGTTCTGCCTCCACACTATGAGGAAGGATTCTCTTAATCAGCGCTTCTTCCATTCGCCTTTACCTCCGGAAAGCTTAAGCTTCTTTTACCCAGACTTTAAGGGTTCCTGTTACCTTAGGATGAAGACGAACCGGTACCTGTGTTACGCCAAGGCAGCGGATCGGTTCTGAAAGCTGAAGTTTCTTTTTATCAATATCCAGATTCAGCTGTTTTTTTGCAGCTTCCGAAATCTCTTTTGAAGAAACAGAACCAAAGGTCCTTCCACCTTCTCCAGTCTTAAGTGTCAGAATAATTTCCTTTGTCTCCAGATCCTTTGCAAAAGCTTGGGCTGCCTCATAGATCTCTTTGGCAACCTTTTCTTCATTTGCTTTCTGAAGCTTTAAATCATTTAAATTCTTCGGAGTCGCCTCCAGTCCCAGTTTTTTGGGAAGGATCATATTTCTGGCATATCCATCACTTACATTTACAATCTGGCCCTTTTTTCCAAGAGCCTTTACATCTTCAAGTAAAATCACTTTCATTTTACGCTCTCCTCCTGATATTCCTTATCTATAATGTCTTTGAGCATTTTCTCCACTTCATCCGGAGATGCTTTTACCTGAGCCCCGGCAATGTTCATGTGACCGCCGCCGCCCATCTTTTCCATCATCACCTGTACATTTACTTCATCAATAGCACGGGCGCTGATATACACTTCATTATTATACTGTGTCAGTACAAAAGAAGCCTTCACCCCTGCAATATTCAGAAGTTCATTGGCTGCCTGAGCCCCCACAACCGTTGGACTGTCCACACCCTCACTTGGGCATCTGGCAATCGCAAAACAGTCTCTGTATATATGCGCTGTACGCACCGCTTCTGCACGGGCCTGATAGGATTCCAGATTATCTCTCAGCATCTTACGCACTCTGGTTACATCAGCGCCGCTTCTGCGCAAAAAGGCTGCTGCCTCAAAGGTTCGCACTCCTGCACGGGTGGTAAAATTATTGGTATCGATCATAATACCTGCGTACAGACAATCTGCCTCCATACTGCGGATACGCAGATCATCTGAAAAATACTGCAGAATCTCAGCCACCATCTCACAGGCAGAAGATGCATAAGGCTCTACATAAGAAAGCACAGCATTTTCAATCACCTCGCTGCCCCGTCTGTGATGATCCAGCACAACTACTGTTTTTGTCATATATAGCAAATCCTGACATTCTGTATAGCTTGGTTTATTGGTATCCACCACTACTACAACTGTATTATTATCTACCAAATCCCTGGCCTGATCACTGGTTATAAACATAGATGGCTCATATTCTGAATTATTCATATATCCCATCATAAGCGGCCTTATGGATGTGGTCGGATCATTTACAACAATATTTACAGTCTTTCCAAGAGTCTTACCTGCACGATAAATACCAATAGCTGCACCCAGGGCATCCACATCTGTGATCTTGTGTCCCATAACAACCACACGATCCTTAGTACTCATAAATTCCTTCAGTGCCTGTGCTTTTACCCTCGCTTTCACCCTGGTGGTTTTCTCCATCTGCTGGGTCTTACCGCCATAATAAGTAATATTGTTTCCGTTTTTGATCACTACCTGATCTCCGCCGCGTCCCAAAGCCATCTCAATGGCAATTCTGGAATACTCATAATCCTGAATATAATTAGCCGCGTTCAATCCGATACCAATACTGAGGGTAATCGCCATTTCGTTTCCAATATTAACAGTCTTAACCTCATCCAGAATATGGAATCTCTGTTCTTTTAATGCTTCCAGAGAACTCTGGCGCATGATCAGGAAATATTTATCCTTCTCCATTTTTTTCACCAGACCATCAAAATTAGAAAAATATTTTGTAATCTTTCGATCAATTAGAGCAATCAGCAGAGACCGGCGTACATCCTCCACACTCTCCAGCGCTTCCTCATAATTGTCCAGATATGCCAGTGCAACTACCAGTTTATTGTCCTCATTTTTCTGAATATACTCTTTCAGCTGAGTGTCATCATACATATACAGCGCAATCAGATCTACATCCCTGGTCACAGTCTCAAAGATTTCACTGTTGGAGACTACCTCGCCCAGCGATACTCTCTGCATGGAAATACGGTAAATCCGCTCTCCAACCTGTGTATTCATTTCACTGGGATCCTTTTGATCCAAAGCCGGAAGCTTATCTGCCGTAATATCCGGAAATATGGAACTGATATTCTTTTTATAAAACTGGTCCTTCCCTGTCAGTTCCGAAAATACCTTATTGGACCAGATCATTTTGCCATTTGTATCCATAATGGCATAGGGCAAGGCCAGCTCCTCAAGAATTCTTTTCTCAAGTACATCGTACCTGTTGGCAAAGGCTATCAGATCATTGATAATAAATGGTCTGTGACACCGCAATACAAGCAAAGCCATTCCAACATAAATAATCAAAGCTACTGACAAAATAATACCGGCCTTTATACTTGTAAAATAAACCAGTATATTCGTCACAACCAGCAGACCTGTAAGAATCAACGGCCAGCTCATAAAAGCCTTCATGTGCCCTCTTAGTTTTAATTTATTATTCATATCTTTTTCTTTCTGATCACTGCGGTTCTCTCCGCAGTAAATCTGTCTTGTTTTTGTGCTCCTGCTTTACTTATGGTTCCGGCAGCGGACAAAACATCTTTTTTTCTGCCAGTACAAGAGATATTATAACAGAGTTCCACATAATTTACCATAGCAGAGTAAAAAAAGAATGAGACTGCTGCAAAAGTCTTCCCGCAGGAAACGCTTTTGCAAGCAGCCTCAATATTCATCATTGGATTAGTCCTGGATGTATGGCATCATAGACATATGACGTGCTCTCTTAATAGCAACTGTCAGTGCTCTCTGATGTTTTGCACAGTTTCCTGTGATTCTTCTTGGAAGGATTTTTCCTCTTTCAGAAACATATTTTCTTAATTTTGCTACATCCTTGTAGTCGATTTCGTTATTTTCTTTACCACAGAATACACAAACTTTTTTTCTTCTGCGGCCGCCTCTTCTCTTCATTGGAGAGTCTGGTCTTTCGCCTCTATTAAAAGCCATGGTTGCTTCCTCCTATCTTATTCTATCAGTTTGCTTTAGTTAAATGGCAATTCCACATCAATTCCATCCGGAATATTCATAAATCCGTCTGTACTTGCTGCACCAGGATTGGGCATGGATGGTGCCGGCGCTTCTGTTCTCGGATGGGAAGCTGCATAGTTATCACTTGCAGACTTGCTCTCCGCAAACTCCTGCTCCTCTACAACTACTTCTGTAGTGTAAACCTTCTGTCCTTCACGGTTGGTGTAGCTTCCGGTCTGAATACGTCCGGAAACCACAATTCTCAATCCCTGACGGAAATACTTCTCTGCAAATTCAGCGGTGCGTCCAAAGGAAACACAGTTGATAAAATCTGCAGTAGCCTCACCATCACGGCGGAATCTGCGATCTACAGCCAATGTATATCTGGCAATTGCCAATGCATTCTCACCTGCGGAATATCTCACCTCAGGATCTCTGGTCAAGCGTCCCATTAAAACTACTTTGTTCATATCATTACCTCATCATTTCTGTTCCTGAACGGGTTTCTTAATGGTGCCTTCTAAAATCATTTCTGTATAAGATTATGCGTCTTTTCTTACGACTAAGTATCTTAATACATTGTCCATGATACGAACGTGTCTCTCGATCTCTGCCGGACACTGTGCGTCTGCTTCAAACTGAATGAAATAGTAGAAGCCTTCATGCATTTTCTGAATTTCGTAAGCTAATTTCTTCTTACCCCATTCTTCTACTTCTGTGATAGTGCCGTTGTAACGGGTGATGTATCCTTTTGCTTTCTCAACAACTGCATCACGTACTTCGTCTTCAACTTTTGCACTAACAACTAATGCTAACTCGTACTTGTTCATGTCTTGCTTTACCTCCTTATGGTCTGTTGGCCCTTTGCCTGTCAAAGAGCAAGGATATAAAATATATCACGAGTGTTGATTCTAACATAATTTTCCCGGCCTGTAAAGTCTTATTTTTCTTTTTTCATAAGATTTTTCGTGTTTTTTTCTACCATTTTGCGCGGAACCATAATCTGGTGCCCACAGCCTGTACATTTCAGGCGAAAATCCGCACCTACACGCAAAATTTCCCAGTCCCTGCTTCCACAGGGATGGACTTTTTTCAATGTAACGATATCGCCCACTTCATAAGAAAGTCCCATTTTTTTACTCCTCTGCTTTCTATTTTTTCAAACACACTCTAGTACTAGTACATCAGCATCGAATCTGTGCAAATACCTGTCCGATGGGCTCCTGAATCAACAGGTCTGCATACCTGTCTCTTGGTGTGGGAGATTTATTGATCACAACCAAATGCTCTCCTCTGAAATAGTCGATCAACCCGGCAGCAGGATAAACAGCCAGTGAAGTGCCGCCGATGATGAGTACCTGTGCTTCTGAAATTGCTTTCACTGCCTCATTGATCGTCTGATTATCCAGTCCCTCCTCATAGAGAACTACATCCGGTTTGATGATCCCGCCGCATTCGCATCTGGGAACTCCCGTGGAAGCTTTTATATGCGCAAAATCATAAAAACTGCCACATTTCATACAATAATTGCGATACACACTTCCATGCAGCTCCAGAACCTTCTTACTGCCTGCCATCTGATGGAGATTGTCAATATTCTGTGTGATCACAGCCTTCAGCTTTCCTGCCTGTTCCAGCTCTGCAAGCTTCTGATGGGCAGCATTTGGTTTTGCTGTATCGCAGAGCATCTTATCCCTGTAAAATTTATAAAACTCCTCCGGACGCTTCATAAAAAAAGTATGGCTTAAGATGGTTTCCGGAGGATAATCATACTTCTGGTGATACAGTCCGTCCTGACTTCTGAAATCCGGAATTCCGCTCTCAGTGGAAACTCCTGCTCCTCCAAAAAATACAATGTTATCATACTGATCAACAAGCTCCTGCAATTTTTCAATCTCACCTGACATATTCCAGTTCCTCCTGTATTTCTATTTTACTGTGCCACATCTAATGCATCCACACGTCTGCCCTGTACAACATATCTTGTAGCCTGATTTCCGGTACAGGTAGATAATGTGACAATCTTGTCTTTTACTGTAAGATCACCGGCATCTGTCTGTATTTCCGAATAACCGCGGATCTTTTTCAGATATTCCTGAAATTCCTCTCCTGGTCCTTTGAACAAGGTATAGGTGTCACTTTTTGCACCTGTGGTATAAGCAGAAATAATTTCATATCTGTAATTTTTCTCCGGTGTAAAAATCCAGAAATATTTACTCTTTTCATATGTATCACTGTTACTTGAAAATTTCTTCAGCTGAGCAAACATGGACCCGTTTTTCATATTATGTCCATAGACAATGGTATTACAGTCATTAAAATCCCCTTTATTCTCATAATCCACGAATATGGTACCTGCAAAATTATAGTTTTTTTCATAAGTATGATGCAGGTAAGTCTCATTATCCTCTCCATGGACAACCGGATAATTAATATCCGGCACAGCTTCCACATAAATCCATCCCACCACATCATCATTAACACTTTTCAGAGATTTAAAGTCAATGTTCATAGGAGCCTCCAGTCCCCCTTCTGCAGTGGGTTCCGCCGCTTCCTCCGGGTCACGCTCTGTCACTGCCATCTGTGCTATATGATTGTA
Source organism: Blautia sp. HCP3S3_C4 (assembly GCF_052064095.1). NCBI lineage: Bacteria > Bacillati > Bacillota > Clostridia > Lachnospirales > Lachnospiraceae > Blautia > Blautia sp. HCP3S3_C4. The sequence continues at coordinate 17,931 of NZ_JBQHWF010000019.1, read as the reverse complement.
CTCATCTGTTCCCTTTTTGTACTCTGTATAAATATGAAACAAATTATAGCCGGCATAGCAAAAAATACAAATTGCTGCGATCAGAATCACTGTGAGAATCACATCTCCTGCTGTTTTCTTTTTTTTCGGTTTCTTCTCTGACATGCAGTCACCTCCAAAATAACTTAATATATTTCATTTATTGTAATACTTCCCGGCACATCTTCTGTAATTCTCTTTCTCTGTTTTTCCCCAGCAATGTCCTGCTATATTTAAAATAAGCCGGACAGCCATTTTGTGCAATAAAATCTACAAGTACAGGACTTCCGGTTATCTCTGTAATAAATAAAAGCAGCTCCTGTCCATCGCCAAAACTATTTTTTATAAATGCAAAGGCCCGCTGAAGTTTTGTTTCCATTTTTGTTGTCTCTTTATCCCGGATTTCCACCTCTTCCCTGAAATACTCCCTGATTTTATCAAAACCATCCTGAGATTCCCGGATATGTTCCCCTTTTACACGGTTCACATATGTCTCCAGAGTTTTCAGTGTTTTCTCCTGGAGCTGGTGTTCCCCCACTGAAATCAACTCCATATCCGCTTTTACCATCAGACTCTGCCGCTGCTTCTGAATAAAATCATCCAGTCTGTTTCTGAAGTCCTGTTCACTTTCCTTTTTAAGATATGATTTCAGATAAAGCAGCTGGGAATATAATGTCTCAGTAAACTGTTCCAGTTTCTCATATTCCGCAGCAGCACTGTCCAGAGCCCCATTTAAAAGATTTACCACTGCAAATTTTTCTTCAAAGCTTCCCTGGGAAACGGCCATCTCCTTTTTTCTCTGTTCCTCTTCTGTACATGTCCCATTCAAAATACCTGAAAAATCATAATCCTGTCCATATTTTCTATACAGCCCATAATATGCAGAAAAATCTCTCACAATTTCCTCTTTCTGCAAAAATTCTCCGATTATTTCATTTCTGATTTCAAATCCCAGTTTTTCATAGCTGTCCAGAAGTCTGGACAAATCTTCCCAGCCTCTGGCTGTAACAAAAAATTTTCCGTCTGCTGAATTTTCCACCAAATAAAAATTCTGCTTTTTCATTTCTAGATAAGACGTCACTGCCCTATGTACATGGTTTGCCCTGGCATAGGAAAGCCATGCTCTGCAATCCGGTTCAATCTCAATTTTTCGCACCCTGTCCAGCGTTACGATATCAAATTCCCTGACAGATTTATTATATTGCGGAGGATTTCCGGCTGCAACAAGAATCCACCCTTCCGGAATCTTATGACTGCCAAAAGTCTTATTCTGCAACAGTGCAAGCATAGCCGGTGCCAATGTTTCCGACACACAGTTAATCTCATCAATAAAAAGAATTCCCTCTTTCTTCCCGGTTGCTTCCATGTAATCATATACCGATGCCACAATCTCACTCATGGTATAATCCGTCACTGTCACTTTTCTGTCATTATAAACCCTGTGACTGATTTCCGGAAGTCCAATGGCACTCTGTCTGGTATGATGGGTAATTGTATAAGATATACAGCCCAGCCCACATTCCCTGGCTGCCTGTTCTACAACAGCAGTTTTCCCAATACCTGGCGGTCCCATAAGAAGAATCGGTCTCTGCCGCAAAACAGGATAACTATATGTCCCATGTTCATCCTTCATCAGATATGCTTTTAAAGTATGACAGATTTCTTTTTTTGCTTCCTGTATGTTCATTTTTTCTCCTTCTGCCCTGTAATCAGGCAAAGTGCCCAGTCCGGAACCAATTTCATTTTCTCTGAACGTTCCAGGAATACAAAAGCAGTTTCATAATCTGGTTTCTGCCTGGGATAAATGCCATCACCATCTGTAAAATAAATCAGTGCCCGGAGATTCTCCAATTCCTTTTTCCTCTGTTTCTCCCTGACAAACTGAAACACTGGACGAAAATCCGTACCGCCTCTGCCCTGGATCACCACCTGATCAGCATATTCCTTCCATTCTTCCTCAGAATGAATTACATCCACTTTTTGTAAAAAGCAGTCACATTGAAGAATATACACCTTCATTTTATGAAAAAAATTCTCCCTTTCACTGAGAATGGCATAAGTTTCTCCCAGAAAATGCTGCACTGTTTCTCTGGAGCAGGAAGCGGAAGTATCGATTGCGATCACCAGCTCCTCCAGACGATTTACTTCTTTGTATTCTAATGGTTCTATCAACGGAAGATTTTTATAATGCTCCATGCCATAATGATAAAATATATAATCAAAGCTCTCTGTGTCCAGTTCCACTTCTTCCCGTGGTCTGGAAAACTGTTTCAGAAATTTCCGGTAATCGTACCTGCTTCGATAAATCTCATCCAGTTCTTCCTGCCGGTTATCAGACCTGCTCCCGGCCTTTCCCTGACTTCCGTTCTTATTCTGAGAAGTATATGCTAAAATATGTTCCCACTTCTCCCTGTTCCTTTTGCTGTCAGATGAAAATCCCCAATGTATCCTCCAGATAGAATGATCGTCAAAATGATTGTCTTTTTCAGAAAAATCAGAGACACGCCTGTCCAGACTTTGTATTTTTTTCTCCCGGACTGCTTTTTCAATCAGATTTTCAACAAAACGATCACATTCCCTATCCCATTCATTTCTTTTAACAGCTTCTGCTGATACTTCCGAACCCTGCGGTATCAGAAAAACATGCAGATACAGGCAATGTAACAGAATATGCAGATATCCTCTTCTTAAAGCAGCAGGATCCTCCACATATTTTTCCATAAGGAATTGGGGATTAAAATAGATTTTCTCTCCATCTGTCCCAATAGTGGAAATATTACTGTCCGCCTTGTATTCCAGACCTGCAAATGCCCCGTCCAGATAAGGAAAGTCCAGATACAGTTCATTTCTGCAGTTCTGCAGAATATTCTTTCCCAAAAGCTCTTGTTTTTCAGCATTACCCATATTCTTTGTTTCTTTTTCTCCTGCTGTGATCTTTTACTCGGTTTTACAAAGAAAAATCTTTCCCTGTATATCCATACTTTTCATTTTTCAGATGCAGCAACCATATCAGAGACCGAAGCTTTTCCTTCTCACTGGCACTATAGATAAAACCATCCAGTTCCTTTCTCCCGAACCAGCCCTGTTCCTCCAGACACTGCATCCGTTCTGTATCCTCTTCTTCCAAAAGAATTTCCATTGCCGGACGTATGCGAAGCCTGAGATATTTCTCAGCTTCCTGATACTTAGCATCCTGGTTTTCCTGCTGTCCGCCAAACCAGATTTCCAGTGCCTGATACAGCTTAAGATCCCTCATACTGTCACCCCGTTTTCATGTACTAATATCTGATTTTCATAATATCACAAAAAGATTTTCATTTAAAGTAGCTCTATGATATAATCATTTTAGCTTTACAAGTAAAAGATTTCCATATCTTTTACAAAAAAATCCAGGAGGTAACTCATGTCCAAAAAAAATCTGATCGTCGGTCAGTCCGGCGGCCCTACTGCAGTCATTAACAGCAGTCTCTACGGTGTTGTGTCCGAAGGGTTACGACATCCCGAACAAATTCAACATATTTACGGTATGGTAAATGGAATCGAAGGCTTTCTGGCAGGAACTGTTTTAGATTTTGCCACAGCACTTCCCGGAAGCAGCCTTGAAAAACTTAAAACTACTCCAGGTGCCTACCTAGGCTCCTGCCGCTATAAGCTTCCTGAATCTCTGGAAGATCCGGTTTACCCCAGACTTTTTCAAAAATTCAGAGAAATGAACATCGGCTGGTTTTTCTATATTGGCGGAAATGATTCCATGGATACTGTAAGCAAGCTTTCCCGGTATGCAGCCCAGACAGGCAGCGATATCCGCATTATCGGAGAGCCCAAAACCATTGATAACGACCTGGTTCATACTGACCACACTCCAGGCTTTGGAAGTGCTGCCAGATATGTAGCCTCTACAGTTCGTGAAATTACCATAGATGCAAATGTCTATGAGAAAAAATCCGTTACTATTGTAGAAATCATGGGCCGTCATGCGGGCTGGCTCACTGCAGCCTCTGCCCTTGCCCGAAAATATAAAGGTGACAATCCACTCCTGATCTATCTCCCGGAAACAACCTTTGATCAGGAAGCTTTCCTCAAAGCTGTTGAGAAATCCTTTGAAAAGAACTGCAATGTAATCGTCTGTGTCTCTGAAGGAATCCACGATGCAGAGGGCACTTTCATCTGCGAATATGACAGCTCTGTAGGTACAGATACCTTTGGACATAAAATGCTGGCAGGTTGTGGAAAATATCTGGAAAATCTGGTACGCAGCCGTCTGGGTGTAAAAGCACGTTCTGTGGAACTTAATGTCAGCCAGCGCTGTTCCGTCTCCATGATGTCCGCCACTGACCAGATGGAAGCTGTTACTGCCGGTAATTTCGGTGTACAGGCAGCACTGAATGGTGAAACCGGAAAAATGGTTTCTTTCCTTCGTGAAACAGGCACTGACGGAAGCTATTCCATGAAATGCAGCCTGGAAGATGTGAATGCCATCTGTAATGAAGAAAAAACAGTTCCTGCAGACTGGATCACTGCTGATGGCTCAGATGTAACCCAGGATTTTCTTGACTACGCGGCTCCATTAATCCAGGGAACGGTCGAAATTCCCCTTGGTACAGACGGACTGCCGGATTTTGTATACCGCAAATAGAATGTAATATTGAGAAGCACTGGCAGCCTCAGGCAGTGAGCAGTTCACTCACCTTCAACAGCTGTCAGTGCTTTCCCATTAAGTACAGCTTCCACCAGATCATCTCCCTTATAACTGAGCTTCAGTGAAAAAAAGGGTGCGTTCTCTCTGATCAGCTTGTTAAAGATCCTGTCTCCCGGCCACATATTCAGCTCAGTAAGCTTTTCTTTGGGAATCCATTCCAATTTTCCTTCATCACACTCCCTGGGAATTCCTTCAAATTCCTCTGAAGTATACAGACACATATACTCTGTCCCATACCCTTCCTGGGTAAAGGTTACAATTCCTCTGAATTTCCAGGAACGCAATCGATATCCTGTTTCTTCGTAAACCTCTCTGCACAGACATTCTTCTGGACTTTCTCCCTCTTCAAAATGTCCTCCTATACCAATCCACTTATCCTTATTCACATCATTTTTTTTAGAAATTCTGTGAAGCATCAAATATTTCCCATCCTTTTCCAGATAACAATGAGTGGTCATCACACTTTTTTCTTTATCTCTCATTTATCCTTTTCCTCTTTTATTTTCTGTTACAGTAATTTCAGAAAATCCCCTTATTTTACAAGTTTTTTTAGTTCCTGGAATACCCTGTCTGTGTATAAAAGTTTTATCTCATGGCGGCTCATGCCGGAAACCTCTGCATGCACTTCAAAAACATAAGGTTTCTCATGCACAAGGATGCAGAAAAAAGCCACTCCCTGAACACTGTCTGCATTGTTTGGATCAACGTTCCCGGTAGTTCCGGTTATTCCTATGGCAATGTCCGTTTTCATTTTTTTCTGTACTGTTTTTGCCATTTCTTCTGCACATTCTTTTGAATATACTCCATACTGGGCAATCACATTTTTATCTACACCTATGAATACCTTTGTCTCATTCAAATAAGTAACATACCCTCCGGGAAAAATTGCAGATGCCCCTTCTGTATCTGTGATCGTCGATGCGATCAAGCCAGCGGTACAGCTCTCCATTGTGGAAATCGTTCTGTGTGCATCAATTAATTTATGGATGATTTTATCCTTTTCTGCCTGATCCATCCTTTTCCTCCTACTGTTTTTCTGATTTCTTACCTTACAAGTATACCAAAAAATCTTACTTTTTTATAGAAATATTTCTTATTCCGGTATGCTGTCTATTACAGACAATCTTCCAAATCCCCACTCAGGATTAGGATAATTCATCCTCTCCTCCCGCACAGCTCCTTTCTGCAAGGCAAATTTCACAGCACTCCCTGATGCATAAGGAAGGTTTCCTCTGACAATGGCCCATTCCAGCAACAGAGCTGCTGCCCCACAGGTAATCGCCGCAGCCAAACTGCTTCCTGTTGCTTTTCCAAAATTCTGCTGTCCATTCAAAGGCACTGTCAGTTCCACTCCCGGTGCAGCCAGATCCGGTGTTACCTGTCCATCCGGAGTAAAGCCCCGGCCAGCCTGGAAAAAAAGACTGGCATCCCTATACTGATAAGCTGTAGCAGTAATACTTCGCACAGAATCTCCCGGAGCAGTCACTGTAGAATAGGGATTCGATTGCAGAAAATAAGTATCCTGTGAAATCAATCCCTGTACAGGAAGCCACATATGAAATCTGTTTCCCGGCCCTTTCTCCTTTTGTACACGAATTTTCCAGATTCCAGAGGCCGGATGAAGAAACCGGAAACAAATCAGCTGCTTTCCGGTAGATCGTTCCATTTTTACATAATTCACCAGAACCTGTGTCGCAGTAAAAATAAATGACAGCTTTTGGGTCACAGACCCAATAGAGGTACTGATATCCAGAATCTCACCTGCCGGTGACTGAACTGAAATCCTATAGTCATCCGGTGGATTTCCCCAGAATTCTGTATAAAATCCCCCTTCCTGCTCTCCGATTTTTAACTCCACTGTTTCCTGCTCTTCTGATAATTCAGCTGTAAAATGGTGCTGGGCAATGCCTTCATTTCCCGCAGCCACAGATACAGAAACATTTGCATCTTCATTAATATAATCCAGATACCGGCTCAGTTCACTGTCTCCAATATGGGCTCCCTGACTGCTTCCAAGTCCCAAACAGACTGATACAGGCATTCCCATTTTCTTTGCCATTCGAACTGCATAAGACACTCCAAGCATAATATCATCTTCCTGATAAACTTCTGCCAAAGGCGGAATCTGATAAAATTCTTTTAAGTATGTCTTAGCCTTCTTCAGTTTCACAATGATCAGAGTTGCTCCAGGTGCTGCCCCGGAAAAATTTTCAGAAGGGACCACATTTCCTGCTGCCAGACCGGCCAACGCTGTTCCATGTCCATTTTCATCCCGGGACGGTACTGTCTCATAGGGATTTTCTGACTTAATCGCCTGCTCAATCTCTTCCCGCACAAAGACTTTCCCATAGGGAACTGCTTCATTTCCACTTTCCATTATTGTCTGATCCCACAGATAAGCGATCCTGCTCCTGTCTCCTTCACGAAAAACCGGATGTGTATAGTCAATTCCCGAATCAATCACAGCTATAGCTACTCCTTCACCCTGCAGCTTCAGATAAGGCTGATGATAGCTCTGACTGATTCCCCCGGCATCCATGGCATTTATATCCATAGGACTATAGCATTTTGGAATAGAAGAATAGGTATAGGAATTGATTTCCAGAACTCCGGCCTGCTCCAAAGGAATATAAAGAATACCGAACATTTCATTTACCTTCTGAAAGACAGCATTCATCCTTTTCATGTCAGCCTCCGAAATCGTTTCCCAGTTTCTCAGAATAAAATCTCCGTATTCCTGGTTCTGGGCAGGTGCTATATTCTGCCCAGAAGAAGAACTGGAGATTCCCTGCTGCATATTTATAAAATTCTTTTCAACATCTGCTGACCCGAACATACCGAATCCTCACATGCAGGCTTTATTACAGGCTATGCCCTAAAACATAAAAATAGTAGTTTATCCTTGAATATTTACTTCTTTGCCCTTTTCTTTATTACTCCAAGCATTACCATTCCGGCAACTCCTGTAAAAATACTAATAAACTGAGAGGTAGATAAAACTCCTATACTTCCCCTTTCCAGATCTCCCCTGAAAAATTCCAAAATAAAACGTCCCACACTGTAAAAAATCAAATAACAGGCTGCCACTTCTCCTTCTGCTTTTTTATGTCTGGCAATATAAAGCAAAAGGAAAAAATGCAGAAAATCCAGAATACTGGAATAAATTTGTGTGGGAATCAGTGGAATATTATTAGGTGCATAATCCGAATCCGTAAAAATCACCGACAATCCTCCTTGAGCTTCCTTTCCATAGCAGCATCCTGCCAGAAAGCATCCGATTCTTCCAAATCCCTGTGACAGAGCAATGGAAGGCATCACCAGGTCAAAATACGTTAAAAAATTTAATTTCTTTACCTTACAGTAAATCCAGCCTGCAAGGATTCCTCCTATAATTCCTCCATAGACCACAAATCCATCAGAACTGAACATCCCCAACGGATTCCGGATCACTTCTTTCCATTCTGTAATCCAGAACAGAATTTTTGCAGATGCAAATCCACCCAGAACACACCAGAGCACTAAATAGAAAATATGCTCACAGGCCAGTTGCAGCTTTCTTGCCCTCTGCTCCACCACCAGCCAGGCAGCCAGCACTCCTATGGCAATCATAAAACCATAACCATAAAGAGTCAGCGGACCTATTTTTAAAAGCTCATTTTTCATAAACTGATATTTCTCCTCACCATGCTTTTTATTTCAAAATATAAAAAACAATATTTTTTCTGATTCTATTTTCCTATTATATACACAGCAACTTCAGCAACTGTAAATTTGCCCTGTCATTGCCATCGTTATCATGAATACCTTTTACATCAGCTTCTCCACAGATATCCACTCCCAGAAGCCGGCCTTCATTGCTTTTTCCACACTCCAGCATAGTTTCTACACCGGCAAGTAAAGTGGTAAGTTTCATATCTCCCTGACTCCAGGCAGTTGAGACCTCTTTTGAACTGAGCACATCCTTATCAACCGAAAGATAAACAGGTAATTCACTGTCCATCATAACATTTTTCAGGAAACCGCAGATTTCTTCCTCCTTCATTGTCAAAAGGGTCTCTCTGGAAAGAAATACCACTTTTTTCCGAAGCCTTTCATCTACCTGGCTATATGCATTTTCATCCGGACCGATCAGGATCACCTGTCGCAGATTTGTAAGTTCCTCCAATGCAGCTGCGATCCATCCTCCACAAGACAACAGCCCCCCAAAAGCAGGAGGCTGCATATCTGTATGATTATCAAACACCAGAAGCCTGAAAGGTTGTTTGATTTTCCCAATCCACAAACGCGTAAGATAATGATAGTTTCCTGAGTCAATAAAATGGACTCCTTCCGATGAAAATTTATCTATGCGACAACTGATCTCAGTTCTTGCGTCTTCATCACAATAACAGTTCGTACCGGTAATATCTTCTGCTTCTACCCAGACAGTTTCCTGTCCCTTCCAGAATTTTTCTTCTCTATATATTCCGGACATATTCATAATAACTGGTGTTCTTTTTTTCATAATTTTCCTGTTCCCTTTGAAACCGCTCTTCACTTTCTTCAATCTTTCCACTCTTCCAGCGGTTCATCATGATTTTTCAGCATAGACTGAATTTCTTTGTTAGGGCTTTCTTCTGCCTTATCGAGAGCCTCTTCCATGGAAAACACTGCCTCTGCTGCATCGGCAGTCTCAGCTGTTTCCAATTCTATGGGGGCTGCTATTTCCACTGCCGGTTCCTCAGAAATTTCCACATCTGCCTTATTTTCTTCCTGAGCTTCAGGCATACTGGTTTCTGCCACATTCTCAGAATCCTCTGTGTGATCTGTTGCTTCATCTGAAACGTTATTCTGCTGTTCTTTCTCTAGCATACGCTTCTGTCCCTTTTTCAGACATACCTTCATCAAAATCAAGAATACAAAATCTGCAGCACCATTTACTATCAGAAGTATTCCACTAACCAAAATCATTCTGGAAACTTTTTTAAAAGGATAGGCCATCACTCCGACTCCCAGTACCAGAAAAATCAGACTGCCGATAAAAAGCACCTTCCACTGTCCCTGATTTACCTTTTTCAATTTGCTGCTGCCCTTAAATTTCCAGATGCTGTCAACTACTACAAAAGCACCCAACAGGTATGGCAGAATTTTAATCACAATCTGTGGCGTAAAAAAAAGAAATACTCCCAGAACAGCAGCAATCACTCCGGTAAACAGATCCAGTACCGTTGCCTTCTCTTTTTCAGCAACATAAATTACAATATGATAAATTCCCGCTGCGATCATCACCAGCCCAAATACTACCTTGCAGATAATGTTTACTGTTTGATCCGGGATCAGGACCAGGCACAATCCTAATACAATGTAACAGATTGAGGAAAGAATCTCCCCTCTAAGAAACTTTGAAGTTTTTTTCTCCACAAATGAATCCTCCTGACAATTATTTTTACAGTTCTGTCTCTCTTTCGGTTATTTTCTTTATCAAAAACAGATAACCCGACAGATGGCATATCCACTCAGATAACAAAAGTATACCTCTAATTTTTCCAAACGTCCACACACAACTCCATCACTTTTTATAAAAATATGAAAAAACTGTGAATTTTTCCTTGAAGTTTTTTTTTCACGTATTATAATAAATTCGATACATTTCGCAATTGAACTTCAGGAAGGATTTATTTTGAAAAACAAAGATTTTAATAAGCTTTTACTTCTTATTCCCGCAGGGCTTATCCTTGTGGGAAGCATTGTCTTTTTATACAGTCGGCCAGACTCCGGCGATGATAGGATCTGCCAGGAGAACGTATCCAAACTTCAGGAACTGGAAAACGCAGATATTGCTCAGACTGAGCAGCAGCTTCAGAATCTGAAAAAATCGGAAGAAGATGATTCTCTGCGCAATATGGACAGCAGCACTGTTCTCGATGATGTGCAGATCCGCCAGGCCTTTGCTGGCAGCGTCATTCTTGGAGATTCCATCACAAATTCTATTGTGGAATATGGATATCTGGATACTGATGTAGTAGTAGCCAAGCTTGGATTAAGTGTGGCCGGAGCTGATGAACAAATTGCTACTGCGATCAGCCTGAATCCCAGTCATGTTTTCATGGCTTTCGGCTCCAATGATCTGGAAATTTACGGGGCTGATTCTTCTGGATTTGTAGCAGATTACAAAAAACAAATTGTCAAAATCCAAGAAGCACTGCCGGATATCCCAATTTACATAAACTGTATTCTTCCGATTACGGATGCTGCTATTGAAGCGACTCCTGATCTTGCCTATTATTCGCAGTATAACGAAGGACTTATCAGTCTCTGCCAGGAAATGGGATGTACCTTTATTGACAATTCCGCCATTGTGGAGGGAAGCTCAGAGGACCTGTACGAACCGGACGGTGAGCATGTGATCCAGGATTATTACCCTAAATGGCTCACACATATGGCACAGGCAGCGGGGTTACAGACATGAAAATAAATAAACATATACTTATAAAGACCGGGTTGGTGATTCTGCTTGTAATATATCTTACAGCGCTTTACTCCTCCGATAATGCCCGGAACATTCCCATGGATCAGATTGCCCAGTCTATGGAAAAAGATCAGGCCATCATTGCATTGAATAAAGAAACCCGCGCTGATCTGAAACGCTATTATCAAACAGAGGAGCGGGATATTGACGGTTTTTTCTTTTATAAGGCCTCCTCTCCTATGGCTGTTGAAGAAATCTGCATTATGAAAGCCAAAGACCGTGCCCAGGCACAGATATTGCTGGAAAACGCCCAGGCACACCTGTCCAGTCAGAAAAATGTATTTGAAGGATATGGTACAGACCAGATGGCTCTCTTAAATAATGCAGCTGTAGGAAAAAAAGGAAACTATGTATATTATATGTGTGGAGCCGATGCCCATAGCTGGCAGCATGCATTTCTATCCTTGATATAAGGCAGATTGGAGAACATTCATTATGGTATTTAACAGTATCTTTTTTATTTTCTGCTTTCTTCCGGTTTTTATGCTGATCTATTATCTGGTTCCGGGAAAGCTTCGCAATCTGCTGCTCTTTTTAGGCAGTCTTATATTTTACGCATGGGGAGAACCTGTTTATGTGATTCTTATGCTTTTCTCCAGCGTATTTAACTATTATATGGGTACTGAACTGGAGCGGCTTTATTATGATGATAAAAAGCAAAAACTGAATCTTGTTTTTGCCATCATTATCAATCTTGGCATTCTTGTATTTTTTAAATATTATGGTTTCCTGTTGGATACCTTTGGCGGAATTACAGGCATTCATATTTCCCATCCGGAACTTTCCCTGCCAATCGGGCTTTCCTTTTATACCTTCAGGAACCTGTCCTATCTCTTTGATATATATATAAGTAAGATTACAGCACAACAGAACTTTCTTACCTTTGCAACCTACAGCACCATGTTTCCTTATACTGCTGCAGGTCCTATTATCCGCTATGCAGATATCCAGGAACAACTTGAGAGACGTTCTGTCAATATTTCCCGCTTTGGTGCAGGAACAGAACTTTTTATTAAGGGTCTTGCAAAAAAAGTACTCCTGGCTGATAATCTATCTGCTCTATATGCAGGAATCTGCAGTAATACTCAAATGTCTGTGCTTACCGCATGGATTGGAATTCTGACTTTCACTATGCAAATATATTTTGATTTCAGCGGCTATTCTGACATGGCCATTGGGCTAGGAAAAATGTTGGGATTTGATTTTAACAAAAACTTTGACTATCCATATATCTCCACAAGTGTTTCCGAGTTCTGGAGACGTTGGCATATTTCCCTTGGAAGCTGGTTTCGGGATTATATCTACATTCCTCTTGGAGGAAACCGTGTCTCAGTCATAAAACATATCCGAAATATTCTGGTTGTCTGGGCTCTGACCGGACTATGGCATGGTGCAAGCTGGAACTTTGTGTTATGGGGACTATACTACGGTCTTCTCCTCTTACTTGAAAAATTTGTACTAAATAACTTATTGGATAGACTCCCTTCCTGGCTACGCACAGCCTATACTATGGTTGCAGTCATGATTGGATGGGTATTTTTCAGTCAGACAAACTTTTCTGCACTTGGCCATTATCTGGGTGCACTGTTTGGTATAGGAGCCAGCAGCTTTGCAGACACAACTGCACTTTATTATCTGAAAACAGGCCTGATACTTTTTATCATCAGTATTCTGGCATGCAGACCCGGACTGTACCAACGTTTCAGGCGACTAATCCAGCAAAAACCAGCAGGAGCACTCCTTATAAATCTTATACTACTGGCATTGTCTGTAGCCTATATGGTTTATAATTCCTATACACCATTTTTATACGCGAAATTTTAGAAGGGACGGTACCTATGAAAAAATCACTGAGAAATTACCGACTATTCTTTCACAGATTAGGGCTTCTTTTTTTTCTGCTTCTTATAATTGTACTGGTAAGCAGTATTATCCTGCCTGATACCGGATTCTCTGAAAAAGAAAACCGGGTACTGGCATCCAGGCCTGCCCTGAAACTGGATCAATTAGTCTCCGGAGGATACGAAAAACAATTTGAAACCTATGAAAACGATCAGTTCCCCCTTCGTGATATGTGGATTACTTTAAAAGCCACTACAGACAGGCTGATGGGTAAAGTGGAGGAAAATGGTGTGTATCTTGGCAAAAATGGATATCTGATGGAAGGCTTTAACGCTCCTCCTCAGACTCAATATGATGCTACAGTCAATGCTATGACTGCCTTCGCGCAGAAGCATTCAGACCTGAAACAATATGCACTGATTGCACCCAATTCAGTAAACATCCTGAAATCAAAGCTCCCTGCTTTTGCACCTGCTGACGATCAGAATCCCTGGATAGATAATCTGAAGGATTCTCTCACTTCTGCAGGAGTTACCTTTATTGATATCCGTGATACCTTTACTGATCACAAAACAGAAGATCTTTATTATCACACTGATCATCACTGGACCACTCTGGGTGCCTACTACGCTTATCTCCAGGCAGCTGCTGTTATGGGAATCGATACCTCCTCTGACTCTTATGATAAAGCTCCTGTATCCCAGACGTTCAAAGGAACACTCTCTGCCAAAAGCGGTTTCCGTTCCAGTGAAACCGATGAAATTGATGTTTTCCTTCCTAATGGAGATAATACCCTTTCCTCTGTTGTTAATTATGTAGAGGAACAGAAAAAATCTGCAAGCTTCTATGATACTTCAAAGCTTAATACCAGAGATAAATATGCCCTGTTCTTCGGCGGTAATCATGCACAGATAAAAATCAGCACTCCTACTGAAAGTAATAATACTCTTCTGGTTCTGAAGGATTCTTATGCCAACAGTTTTGTCCCATTTCTTGCACAACATTACCGTAAAATCATTATGATCGATCCCCGTTATTACTATGGAGATCTGGAACAGCTGCTTCAAGTTGAGAATGTTCAGGAAGTACTATATCTATACAATGCCAATACTTTCTTTGCAGATACCTCATTGGAGCTGGCACTGTAATTATTTCAAAAAAATCCCCTCAGTTTCAGATGACGCGGACACATCCTGTACTGAGGGGATTTTCATACACACTTTTCCAATTTTCATTTTTTGTCTGCCTCACAGCATCGCAAAAAGATCATTCATTTTCCGCGTTTTGAATCAGGTTTTTCTTCCTTCATGATGTATTATATCAGACTTTTTTATAAATTTCTCATTTATGCATTTTCCTCATTTTTTCAAGCATATTCCTCAATAATACTAAATACCTTATTCAAAATGGCTGGCAAAATACTCATTATACTTATCCAGCACTTCCTTTCTTCCTCGAACACGAATAGGAATTATTGTCCCATCCTGTAATTCAAAATCCTCTTTCACATCCTTTATATAATCCATATTAACCAGATAACTCTGGTGACAATGCAGAAATCTCTTCTCATCTATTCTCTTTTCAATCTCTATAAGCTTATCCTGTGCTACAATTTCTGATTGATCGGACAGATGAAGTGTAATGGTATGCTTATCACTTTCAACATATACAATATCATCTGTATAGGGATATCGATACTGACGTTTACTTTTAATTGCAACCCTGCGTTGCATATCTGTCTTCAGAATACGATTCAAAAGCTTCTTTATTTTCTCCTCGGAAAAGGATTTCAACAAATATCCGGATGCCTGTACCTCATAGCTCTCAACAGCAAAATCCGGAGATGCTGTCAGAAATATAATCGGTATATTGCAGGAAAGCGCACGAAGTTTTCTGGCTGTTTCCATACCATTCAACTGGTCCATATAGATATCCAGAAAAAGCAATTCTCCCTCCAGGTATCCCTCCTCAGCGTCAGCTACAAGTACCTCACCGGAAGAATATTCCTCAACGCAAATCTCCTCATGGATTTCTTCAAAATATTCATGTAATATATCTTTTAAAAGCTGTCTTTCCAGTTCCACATCATCACAGACTATAATCTTACGCATTACTTGTTACCCTTTCAGCCGATAATTTCTATTCATAATTTCAAGCCTGTTTTCTTATCGTTTTGATAGAAAACTTCTATAGTATTATATATAATTCATTCTACAAAAGCAAGTACCCTTTTTACAGGACTTTCTTCATTTACTCATATGTGTTAATATAAAGGTAAGGTTCACAACTATCAGATATTCACACTATCAATAAAATAATATTAAAGAAAGAAGGATTATTCTATGCGTCAGGAAAAATTTAAAATGGAGCGTCAGGGACTGATTGAAATCGGTGATGAAGTAGAAATCACCGAATACCAATCCTTCATGAATTACAGTTACATTATTGAACCAGCCGTAGCCATGTCAGGATGCTATCCCAATGCCAGACGGATCAAATCCCGAAAAGGTATTATCAAGAATATTGAGCATACTCCCCGAGGATTTATCGTCACTGCAGAATTTGATGAATAATATATGCCAAAACCGTAGCTGCGTAACTTTTTACAGTTACGGTTTTTATCATATTTCACGCTAATCTCACATATCTTGTTGCAATAGTGTCCCGGAGTATTATCTATTGTATGATTTCTCTAAGTTTATGCATGATCGTCAAAAACGAAGCAGATGTTCTTCCCCGAATTCTTTCACCAATGACTGATATTGTAGATTATATTCTCATTGCAGATACCGGTTCCGTCGACCAGACGAAAGAAATTGCCTGTAAATATGGAGCTCAGGTGTTTGACTTTCCCTGGTGCGAGGATTTTTCTGCTGCCAGAAATTTTCTTTTAGAGAAAGTCCGCACAGACTACTGGATGTGGCTGGATGCGGATGATCTGATCACTCCTGCTAACCTGACTCTCCTTTCTTCCCTGAAAAGTTCTCTTCCCTCTGACACTGATATCGTAATGATGAAATATATTACAGCTTTCCATACAGATCAGTCTCCTGCATTTTCCTATTACCGGGAACGTATTTTAAAAACCTCCTGTGATTTCAGATGGTGTGGAAAGGTACATGAAGCAATCATTCTTTCCGGTAAGATTCTTTACTCTCCTATTCAAATTGAGCATCGCAAAATTAAGATTTCTGATCCAGACCGCAATCTTCGGATTTATCAGCACATGCTCGCAAATGCCGAAGTTTTAGACTCCCGTCAGGAATTTTATTATGGAAAAGAACTTTTTTATCATAAGCTTTATCGAGAAGCTGCCGCTGTATTTCTTCACTTTCTGGAAAATCCCGAAGCATGGCTGGAAAATCAACTGGATGCCTGTCTGCAGCTCTGTTACTGTTACCGTGCTCTTGGTGAAAATGATAAAGCAATGAATATTCTTTTTAAAAGCTTTCAGTTTGATGTTCCCCGTGCTGAAATATGCTATGAACTTGGAAATCTTTTTCTGGAAAAATCAGCTTTTATCTCTGCTGTTTACTGGTATCAGCAAGCATTAAATGCACCTTACTGTGAACAAGATGGGGGATTTTTTATCCCTGACTGCCATGATTTTCTTCCTTTGGTACAGCTCTGCGTCTGTTATGACAAACTTGGGCAATACAAAACCTCCTTTGACTACCTTCAAAGGGCTGCTAAAATTCATCCTGATGAGCCCTGTATTATCCAAAATCAACAATATTTTTTACAGAAGCATGGTTTTTCCTGACAAAGGGTGAAACAATTATTGGCTTCAGACAAGTAGCAAAGAATATGTAATCTGTGAACAGTATCTGGCATTCTCCATATAATAATAGTGAAACTTCTTAATATCAGAGGTAAAATGCATGTTGTTTCATCGTCATCCTCTCAAAGATCAGTCACTTGAATCACTGACCAGCGATGTTTCCGGCACTTCCTGCTGTAATAATAGCAATCGCTGCGGCTGTGACTGTCAGGGTCCTCCCGGACCACGGGGCTGTACCGGACCTACTGGGCCCAGAGGTTGTCCCGGACCGGCTGGTCCTATCGGACCCCAGGGACCTCAGGGAGAACCTGGTATACAGGGATATCCAGGGCCAATCGGAGCTACTGGTGCTACTGGTGCAATAGGACCTCAGGGGCCAGCCGGAGTCACAGGAGCTACTGGTGCCACAGGCGCTAGCGGAGCTACAGGACCTGCCGGAGCTATTGGACCAACTGGACCTATCGGACCTGTCGGACCTGCCGGAGCTACTGGACCAACTGGACCTACTGGACCTACCGGTGCCACAGGACCTGCCGGACCTGTAACATCTGCCGCAGCAGTAGCAGATGCTGCAGGTCAGACAGATGTTGTAACCCAGTTTAATCAGCTTCTCTCTAGTCTCAGAGCTGCCGGAATTCTAAACAGCTGATCTTGCTTTTTAAGCATAAAACACCGGTATACTGTGCTTTTTACACAATATACCGGCGTTTTTATTCTAGCTCAAATTTAAATCAAATAAAAAACTTCAGATAAATTATATCTGAAGTTCTAGAGGTGCCACCCGGATTTGAACCGGGGATAGAGGTGTTGCAGACCTTTGCCTTACCACTTGGCTATGGCACCATATTATATTTTACAAATTATACAAAAATTTTGTATAATGACTCCAAGGGGATTTGAACCCCTGTTACCGCCGTGAAAGGGCGGTGTCTTAACCGCTTGACCATGGAGCCTGGTATAACTTTTACATATCGGACTTCATGTTCCGAAAGCTCCCCCTGTTGGACTCGAACCAACGACACTGCGGTTAACAGCCGCATGCTCTACCGACTGAGCTAAGGAGGAATAAAGGTTTTGCACCTT